>JBMSYB010000057.1:0-9881 GCA_049426285.1 Burkholderiaceae bacterium | reverse complement strand
CAATTAAGGGACACTTTAATACTTAAAGTGTCCCTTAATTGGTAAAGTGTCCCCTAATTGCCAGCCTAGTGGCTCAGAATTTTGCTGAGAAAGTCCACTGCCCGCGGGTGCTGCGGTCGTTCGAAGAATTCCTGCGGGGTGTTCTGCTCCACGATCTGCCCCGCATCCATAAAGACCACCCGGTCAGCCACCTCTCGGGCAAAGCCCATCTCGTGGGTGACGCAGATCATGGTGGTTCCCTGTTGGGCCAGGCTTACCATCACATCTAAAACCTCTTTCACCATCTCGGGGTCTAGCGCGCTGGTGGGCTCATCAAAGAGCAGCACCTGCGGCTCCATGCACAGGGCGCGGGCGATAGCCACCCGCTGCTGCTGACCCCCAGACAACTGCCCGGGATACTTCTGGGCCTGCTCTGCAATGCGCACGCGCTGTAACTGCGCCATGGCCTTTTCTTCCGCCTCTGCCTTTGCAACCTTTCTGACATGCATAGGGGCCAGTGTCAGGTTCTCGATAATGGTGAGATGGGGAAATAAATTAAAGCTCTGAAAGACCATGCCCACCTGGGCGCGCACCTGGTGAATGGTCTTGAGGTCTTCGGTAAGGTGGACCCCGCCCACCGTAATCTTTCCCTTTTGATAGGGCTCTAGAGCGTTCACGCAGCGAATCAGTGTCGACTTGCCGCTTCCCGAGGGGCCACAAACGACGATCTTTTCGCCCTGGGCTACAGACAGGCTGACATCGGTGAGCACCTGAAAGCTGCCGTACCACTTGCTCACATTCTCGAATTCAATCATCGGCATGACAAAGACTCCAGAAGAAAGGCGATGCGGGTGGTAGGAAGGGCGAATGAGACCGCACGTAACTCAAGGCCAGGGGCGCGCGTGCGGGGCGGGCGGACCTATCTGCGGGCCACGGCAAAGTCGCGCTCCAGCCCACGCGAATAGCGGCTCATCGCGCTACAGAAGACCCAGTAGATCACCGCGACAAAGATAAATCCTTCTATGAAGAAGGGCCGCCATTGGGGGTCTGCCAGCGCCAGTCGCAGGCTGCCAAAGAGCTCAAACATGCTCACGATGGTAACCAGCGAGGTGTCCTTGAATATAGCGATAAAGCTGTTCACTAGCGGGGGTACTACCACCCGGAAGGCCTGGGGCAGCACAATCTTGGTTTGAATCAGCCAGTAGCCCATGCCCAGTGCCTGGGCTGCCTCGATCTGGCCGCGCGGCACGCTGTTGATTCCACCCCGAATTACCTCGGCCTGATAGGCCGCGCTAAAAAGAATGAGGCCCCCAGTCACCCGTAACAGGACATCGGGGTTCATGCCGCTGGGCAGAAAAAGCGGGAACATAAAGCTTGCCATGAACAGCACGGTGATTAGCGGCACGCCGCGCACCAGTTCAATGAAGCCCGAGCAGACCACCCGAATGAAGGGAAGATTCGATGTTCGCCCGAGGGCGAGGGCAACAGCCAGAGGCAGCGAAAGAATATTTCCGACAATCGCCAGCAGAAGCGTGAGTGCCAGACCACCAAGCCGTTCGGTGGGCACGGCCGAAAGGCCGGCAAAGCCCCCAATCATAATCGCCACCGACAGGGCGATAACACCGGCGGCCGATGAGAGTATTAGCGGAGTCCACCATTGCCGCTGGCTCATCACCAGGCAGGCAGCCACCATCATGATGCTCGCAACAATCGGCCTCCATATTTCCTCAAAAGGGTAGCGGCCAAAGATAATGAGCTTCCACTTCTCCTCAATAAGCCCCCAGCAGGCGCCTGATCCCCGGGCCGCTCGGCAGGCATCCAGGTCTGCGGTAAAGACCGCGTTGAATACGGCCCAGGGCAGAAAGTTCCAAGCAAACCAGACCAGCGCGGCCAGCAGACTCACCGTGATCAGCGTGTTGACCTTGCCATGGAACAAGGTCTGTCGCCAGGAGAGGCTTGTCTCGGTCATCGCTCTTTCAGCCGCGTTGCGGCCTCAAATCGATGCATCAAGAACGAGGTGATCAGTGAGAAGGTGAGATAGACGAGCATCAGTATCGAAATCGCCTCGACTGCTCGTCCCGACTGGTTTAAGGTGGTGGTTGCCACGCTGACAACTTCAGGGTAGCCGATGGCCACCGCCAGGCTGCTGTTTTTGGTGAGGTTCAGGTACTGGTTGGTGGTGGGCGGAATGATGACCCGAAGCGCCTGCGGAAGCACCACCAGTTTGAGAATTTGCCAGCGGCGCAGACCCAGCGAGGCTGCGGCCTCAGTCTGGCCTTTGGGTACTGCAAGAATTCCCGCCCGAATGACCTCGGCGATAAAGGCGCTGGTGTAGGTGGCCAGGCCGATAAATAAGGCGAGGAATTCCGGAGAAAGGGTCGCGCCGCCTGTGAGCCCGAAGGTGCCCAGCTCGGGGTACTCCAGAAATACGCCCGCCTCTGGGGAGAGCCAGGGAAACTGAAACCCGTTTTTGCTAATGAAGAGATGGGGAAGAATCTCAAAGGGCTGCTGGGGATTTGGCAGAACGGTTGCCAGAAGCAGGTACCAGAAAAAGAGCTGCACCAGCAGCGGAATGTTACGCAGTACCTCTACGTAGCTTCTGCACAATCCGGCCAGCAGGGGGTTGCGCGATAAGGCGCCGATGGCGATGACTAGTCCCAGGGCGGTTGCTGCCACGATGCCCAGAATTGCCACCCGAAGGGTGTTGAGAATGCCCACCAGAAAAGCCATCCAGTAACTACTATCGGCGTCATAGGCAATGGGCCGCTCGCCAATGTCGAATCCAGCTGGACCGGAGAGAAAGTCGTAGCCAAAGGAGATGCCCCGCTTTGCAAGGTTCTCGGTTAGGTTTCCCACCAGAAACCAGGCTGTCACCCCCAAGAGCCCCGCCAGAAGAACCTGCCAGAGGAGCGATCGAACCCTTGGGTTACTGGGAAGTGACAGGCGCATGGGGGAGAGCCTCGGTTGAGAAAGGCGGCGATTCACCGGGGTGGTATGACAGCAAGAACCCCACCCCGGAGGCTGCCCTAGCCGGCAAGGCCGGCTGCAGGGTTAGCGAATGGGTGGCGCGTACTGCAGGCCCCCGTTGGTCCAGAGAGCGTTTGGACCACGATCAAGTTTCAGCGGGGTGTTGCGCCCTAGGTTGCGCTCGAATACCTCGCCATAATTACCCACCTGCTTGATCACGCGATAGGCCCATGCGGGGTCAAGCCCCATAGACTTACCGAAGTCGTTGTTCCCCTGACCAAGCAGCCGCTGCACCTCGGGATTGGTATCAGACCGTTTCTCGTCAACGTTGGCTGAGGTGATGCCAAGTTCTTCTGCGGTCAGCATGGCAAAGTGAATCCAGCTCACGAGCTTGGCCCAGTCTTCATCACCACGGCGTACCACAGGCCCCAGCGGCTCTTTGCTGATAATTTCGGGCAGGATGATATGGTCGTTGGGGTTCTTCACGTCGTTGGCCCGAATCGCGGCAAGGCCCGAGGCATCGGTGGTGTAGGCCTGGCAGCGCCCTTCAACGTAGGCGGCCACGGAGGCCTTGAAGTCTTCGATGACCACGGGCTTGTAGGTAATCTTGTTCGCCCGGAAATAGTCGGCCATGTTCTTCTCGGTGGTGGTTCCGCTTTGCACACAGACCGTAGCGCCCTTGAGGCCTTTGACCGACTTTACTTTCAGGCTCTTATTGACGAGAAACCCTTGACCGTCGTAGTAGGTGGTGGCGCCAAAGGTAAGCCCGAGCTGGGTATCACGGCTCATGGTCCACGTGGTGTTGCGCGAAAGCACATCGATCTCACCAGACTGCAGGGCGGCAAAACGCTGTGCGGCGTTAAGCGGAACATACCGCACCTTGGTATTATCGCCTAAGGCTGCAGCGGCAACTGCCCTGCAGAAGTCGACGTCAAAGCCGGTCCATTTTCCAGCGCTGTCGGCGATACCGAAGCCACCGAGTCCCGTGTGAATACCGCAGGAAAGCGTGCCTTTGGCCTTCACAGACTCCAGGGTTTTGTTTGCGAGCACTGGGCTTGCTGCAATGGCAAGTCCCAGGGTTAGGGCGGTACCAATCACTGACTTTTTAAACATGAAAAATCTCCTAAACAGTAGGGTGTGGATGCATGTCACGCTGGCGGGTAACAACAGCAAGCAGTGTGCCTGAAGTTACTGGATTCAAGGGCATTCGGGTGACAGCCTAGGGTAACTACTGAATGGGGGCTGCCGCCTCGTGATCCTGCCGGGCCTGCAGCTCCCAGAGCTCCGCATAACGACCCCTGCGGGCGAGTAACGCCGCATGACTTCCTTGCTCTACCAGCGCACCGTCTTCGAGCACGATGATCGTATCGGCATCGATAATGGTCGAGAGCCGGTGGGCGATCACCAGGCTGGTGCGACCGCGGGAGACTTCGCGTATCTCTGCCTGAATTGCTCGCTCGGACTCGGAGTCGAGCGCAGAGGTGGCCTCGTCAAAGACCAGAATGGCGGGTTTTTTCAGAAGCGCACGGGCGATTGCAACCCGTTGCTTTTCGCCGCCCGACAGCTTGAGGCCACGCTCGCCTACCTGTGTCTGCAGGCCCTCCGGAAGGCTGCGAATCAGGGCATCTAAGTGGGCCGACTGGGCAGCCTGCCAGACCTCTTCGTCGCTGGCGTCGGGACGGCCATAGCGAATGTTATAGGCCAGCGTGTCGTTAAAGAGCACCGTGTCCTGCGGCACGATACCGATTGCCTGGCGCACAGAGCCTTGAACAACAGACCGGATATCCTGCCCGTCAATGGTGATGCGCCCTTTCTGGACATCGTAAAACCGGTACAAGAGCCGCGATAAGGTGCTCTTGCCCGCGCCCGAGGACCCCACCACGGCTGTGGTCTTTCCCGCGGGCAGGGTAAGCGAGAGCGATCGAAAAATGGGGCGCCGGGGGTCGTAGGCAAAGGCCACATCTTCAAACCGCACCGTACCGTCTTTTACCGCAAGGGGCAGGGCGCCGGGGGGGTCTGCCACTTCTTTGTTCTGGGCCATCAGGCCAAAGAGCCGTTCCATGTCGGCGATGCTCTGCTTGATCTCCCGATAGAGCACGCCGAGAAAATTCAAAGGCACATAGAGCTGAATGAGAAAGGCATTGACCAGCACCAGGTCGCCCAGGGTCATGGTGCCCGCCTGCACCCCGACCACAGCCTGCCAGACCATGAGCGTTGCCGCCAGCGCAATGATTGCTGCCTGGCCGACGTTCAGAAGCGATAACGACGCCTGGCTCTTGATCGCTGCCTCCTGCCACCGATGCAGGCTGCGGTCGTAGCGCTGGGCTTCAAACTCCTCGTTGTTGAAGTACTTCACTGTTTCGTAGTTGAGTAAGGAGTCTATTGCGCGGGCATTGGCCCGGGTATCCAGTTCATTCATTTCACGCCGAAAGTGGGTGCGCCATTCGGTCACCATGAAGGTGTAGACAACATAGGCCACCAGGGCCGCCAGTGTGATCCAGGCAAAGACCGGCGGGTACTGCCAGGCCAGATAGGCAGTGACCAGCAACACTTCGAGCGCGGTGGGCACGATGCTGTAGAGCGTGAAGTTCACCAGGGTGCCCACGCCGCGTGTGCCGCGCTCAATGTCTCGGGTCAGGCCGCCGGTCTGCCGTTCGAGGTGAAACCGCAGCGAGAGTTGGTGCAGATGCCGAAACACCCGCAGTGAGATGTCGCGCACCGCCCCCTGGGTTACGCGGGCAAAGATCAGTTCGCGCATCTCGGTAAGCCCGGTGGAGGCAAGGCGCATGAGGCCATAGCCCACCACCAGCGCCAACGGAATGGCCAGCACGGCCCCTGCCATAGGAGCTGAGTTCTCGGCAGAGGAATTGGATAAAGGCGTGAGCCCGTCGACGATTTCTTTGAGGAAAACCGGAATCGACACATTGGCCAGCTTGGCCGCCACCAGGGCCGCCAGGGCCAGCCCCATGCGCAGCTTGTACTTCATGAGATAGGGCACCAGCGTTGCGATGACCTGCCAGGCGCCCTTGGGCGGCCGGGCCACCGGGGGCGCAGCATCGACAACCCCCAGACTGTCTTTTGCCAATGGAGGGGTTTCTGCAGTGGATGGGGTCATCGGGGAATTAGGAAGGAAGGTGGCCGAAGGCTGCATTAGAACAGCTGGGAGGGCAGCGCATAATGCAGCATTCTAAAAAAACACGGAGTCGCGTATGGCCGCGCATCGCATTGCTGTTCTGCCCGGAGACGGAATCGGTAAGGAGGTGGTTCCAGAGGGTTTGCGGGTGCTGCAGGCCGCGGCAGCCCGGTTTGGCATTGCCCTTGACTGCCAGTCATTTGACTTTGCCTCCTGCGACTACTACCAGCGGCATGCAGAGATGATGCCATCGGACTGGAAGCAGACGCTCTTGGCATTTGACGCAATCTTTTTTGGCGCGGTGGGCTGGCCGGCCACGGTGCCTGACCATGTCTCGCTCTGGGGGTCGCTGCTGAAGTTTCGGCGCGAGTTCGACCAGTACGTGAACCTCAGGCCAGCGCGGCTGATGCCGGGGGTGCGTTCGCCGCTAGCCGGTCGCAACCCGGGCGATATCGACTTCTACATCGTGCGCGAGAACACCGAAGGGGAGTATTCCAATGTAGGGGGTGTTGCCTTTGCCGGTACCGACCGGGAAATCGTGATGCAGGAGACGATCATGAGCCGCCATGGCACCGACCGGGTGCTGCGGTTTGCCTTTGACCTGGCCCAGCGCAGGCCAAAGAAGCATCTCACCTCAGCGACCAAGTCCAATGGCATTGCGATCACGATGCCCTGGTGGGACACCCGGGTTGAGGCCATTGCAAAAGACTACCCTCAGGTGCGCGTGGACAAGTACCACATCGACATCCTCACGGCCAACTTTGTGCAACACCCCGACTGGTTTGATGTGGTGGTGGCGAGCAACCTCTTTGGTGACATATTGTCTGACCTCGGGCCTGCCTGCACGGGCACCATCGGTATTGCGCCTTCGGGCAACCTTAACCCGGAGCGCCGCTTCCCTTCCTTGTTTGAACCCGTGCATGGGTCTGCCCCCGATATCGCGGGCAAGGGCATTGCCAATCCCATCGGGCAGATCTGGTCGGCGGCAATGATGCTGGACTTCCTAGGCTATCCCCAGGCCCACGATGCCGTATTGACCGCCATTGAAGAGGTCTTGGTCCGAGGCCCGAAGACGCCAGACCTTGGGGGTACCGCCCGCACTACTGAGGTTGGCCAGGCGATTGCCGCAGTGGTGGCGCGTGGATAGTCCCGCCATTGCCGCTGGGCGAGCCAGTCGGTCCCCGGAGGACTGGCTGGCTCTTCTGCGGCGAAGTTTTGACGCCGCAGTGGCAGCTGCCTACCCGGGAGAGGGCATGGCCCGTGTCTTACCACCGCCGCCTCTCGGACGAACCCTGGTAGTAGGGGCGGGTAAGGCCGCGGCGAGCATGGCTGCCGTGGTTGAGGCCCATTGGCCACAGGCGGCCCCATTATCGGGGCTGGTCATTACACGGTACGCCCATGGCCTGCCCCTGTCGCGCATCCGCTGCGTCGAAGCAGGCCATCCCGTACCCGATTCGGCAGGCGCGCAGGCCGCCCAGGAGGTTCTCTCGGCGGTGGCTGAACTCACCGAGAAGGACCGGCTCCTGGTCCTCGTCTCGGGCGGGGGCTCTAGCCTGCTGTCGCTTCCTGCCGATGGCATTGCTATGTCTGATCTGAAAAACCTCACCACCGACCTGTTGCGATCCGGCGCCCCGATTACCGAGATGAACATCGTGCGCAAACACCTCTCGAAGATTCAAGGGGGACGGCTTGCCCTCGCAAGCACCGCGCCGGTCACGGCCCTTTTGGTTTCTGATGTGGTGGGTGATGACCCGTCGGCCATCGCCTCGGGCCCCTGTGCAGCCGATCCTTCCACCTTTGCCGATGCCTTGGAGGTGCTGTCCCGATGGGATGTCACCCCGCCTGCGGCGATTTCCGCGCACCTGCAATCCGGGCTGCGCGGAGAAATTCCCGAGACGCCCAAGCCCGGTGATCCTCGGCTATCGCATGTGACCACCCATATGCTGGCCACCGCACGGGCGAGCCTGCAGGCGGCCGCCGAGGTATTCGCCCAGTCCGGCGTGCGCCCGGTGGTGCTTGGCGATGCCGTTACCGGAGAGGCCCGCGATGTTGCCACGGGATTTGCCTCCTGGGTGCGCGAACTCGCCCAAGACCAAGACCCCCAGTTTGTAAGGCCCCTTGTGCTGCTCTCTGGTGGGGAATGTACGGTCACGGTGCGGGGCCAGGGGCGTGGCGGAAGGTGCGCGGAGTTTCTGTTGGCTTTGGGCCTTGCCCTGGAGTCGATGGGGGCTGCAGATCGGGTCTTTGGCCTAGCGGCCGACACCGATGGTATTGACGGTGCCAGCCCGCACGCAGGTGCCTTGCTCTGTCCCGCAAGCCTGAGCCTTGCCCGCGAAAAAGGGATATCGCCGCGTAAGGCCCTTGATGCCAATGATGTGCTGGCCGTATTTGAACCCTTGGGCCGCGTGGTAACAACCGGTCCCACGCGCACCAATGTGAACGACTACCGGGCAATTCTGGTCGTCTAATGTGCTACTACAGAGGCTCTTGGCACGGTAAAGGGGTAACAGGGTAAAGGGGTAACAGGGTAAAGGAAATCCTGAATGACTGACACGATTGGCACGAGTAACAAGACTGACAAGACGGACACCCTGGAGATCACGCTGCCAGATGACTGGCATCTGCATCTGCGCGACGGGGCCGCCATGGCCTCGGTACTGCCGGCCTCGGCGCGTCATTTTGGCCGTGCCATCGTCATGCCCAACCTGAAGCCGCCTGTGACTACCACCGCCCTGGCATTGGCCTATCGCGACCGCATCCTTGCGGCCGCCGAGGCCCACCGGGCCCGCACAGGTGAGTCGCTGGCCGACTTCGTGCCGCTGATGACCCTCTACCTTACCGACGCGACCGCACCGCAGGAGATTGATCGGGCGGTGGAAACCGGGGTGATTCCTGCAGTAAAGCTCTATCCGGCTGGCGCAACCACCCACTCCGACAGCGGGGTGACCGACCTGGCCCACTGCGACAAGGTACTCGAACGCATGCAGGACCGCGGCATGGTCTTCTGCCTGCATGGGGAAGTGACCCATTCGGATGTGGACATCTTTGACCGCGAGGCGCGGTTTATTGAGCAGGTGCTCATTCCGCTACGCGCCCGGTATCCCGCCTTAAAGATCGTGCTCGAGCACATCACTACCCGCGAGGCGGCCGACTATGTGCGCGAGGCTGCGGGACCGATTGCCGCGACCATTACCCCGCAGCACCTCCTTTATAACCGCAACTCCCTCTTTCAAGGGGGAATCCGGCCCCATTACTATTGTCTGCCGGTGCTCAAGCGGGAGACCCATCGCGAGGCACTGCTCGCCGCGGCCATCAGCGGCAATGTCCGGTTCTTTCTCGGAACCGACTCGGCGCCTCACCCACAGTCAGATAAGGAGTCGTCCTGTGGCTGCGCGGGCTGCTATTCGGCCCCCGTGGCGATGGCCCTGTATGCCCAGGCCTTTGACCAGGCCGGTGCCATCGACAGGCTTGAAGGCTTTGCCAGCCTCTATGGGCCAGCGTTCTATGGGCTGCCTGTCAATACCCGCCGGCTGCGCCTGCAGCGGCGCGCGTCGCGCATACCCGAGCGCCTGCCCTTTGCGGAAGCGGCGCTTACCACGGGCCTGCCGGCAGACGTACCGCTTTCCGAAGACCAGGCAATCGTGCCCCTTGCCGCCGGCCAGTCTATTGCTTGGCAGGTGCAGGCCGTATGATGGGCGGGTGGGAAGTGGGCCGGGCGGCCGCTGCGGGTGCGTGTCATTCGTAGAGGAAGGTCCGGACTCCGCAGGGAAGGGTGACGGCTAACGGCCGTACGCAGCAAGCG
>JBMSYB010000056.1:0-10338 GCA_049426285.1 Burkholderiaceae bacterium | reverse complement strand
CATGACCAATCCCCTTCTTGCGCACCATCGTCACGACGCCATTAGCGGCCATGCTGCCGCAACGCAAAGCCTAAAGACACTGGGCTGGGCAGTTTCAATTACAGCCACGTTTGCGGCTGTGGAATTTTTCGGCGCCCTCTGGTCGGGGTCTGTGGCACTGATGGCCGACGCCTTTCACATGGTGACCGATTCGTCTGCCTTGATTTTGGCCTTAGCTGCCCAGTGGCTTGCCAGCAAACCACCCACGCTGCGTCAGTCGTATGGCAACGGCCGCATTGAGGCACTGGCCGCATTTATCAATGCCCTGGCCATGGCCGCGTTGGCCACCTGGTTGAGTGTGAAGGCGATCGACCGGTTTTGGCATCCACGAGAAGTCACGGGAGATCTGGTGGTGTTGATCGGCAGCCTGGGTTTACTGGTGAACATTCTTGTCGCCTGGCTTCTCTCCAGAGACCAGAAGAGCCTCAATACCAAGGCCGCCTTCTTGCATGTACTGGGCGACCTACTGGGTTCGGTTGCCGCAATTCTGGCCGGCGTGGTCATCCTTTTTACTGGCTGGACCCCTATCGACTCCATCTTGTCGCTACTTGTCTGCCTGCTTATTTTCCGAGCCACCTTCATTCTCATTAAAAGTGCCTACGGCGTGCTTATGGACTCTGTACCGCAAGGCATTGACCTGCAGATCGTGGGAGAGGCCCTTGAAGGCTATGCCACCGTATCGGCAGTGCATAACCTGCATATCTGGCAGTCTCGGCCAGGGTATGTTGTGCTCACAGCCCACCTTGAGGTAACAGACCTTGCCCAGTGGTCTGGCCTTGTGGGCGAACTGCAGGCCATGTTGCATGACCGATTTGGTATCGATCACGCAACGCTGCAGCCGGAGCTTGTCTTGATCTCTACAGCACCTGATAGGCCTCGGCAGCGGTAAGCCGTGGGCCGCGCGCATAGATGCCCTCGGGCTTGGCCGTGCCAATGTTTAGAAGGAAGTTGGCCTTATAGCGGCCATCCGGGAAGAAGGCCTCGTTTACCTTTTGGGCATCAAAGCCTGACATCGGGCCGCAGTCGTAGCCCAGCGCGCGGGCCGCGCAAATAAGGTAGGCGCCTTGCAGGCTGCCATTGCGAAAGGCAGCCTCCTGGGCAAGCGCGGCATTGTTCTCAAAAATAGGCTTGGCATCATAGGCTGGGAACTGAGTGGGCAGGTGCTCGAAGAACCTGGTGTCATAGGCCACCACCACGGTTACCGAGGCAGACTCTACCTGCGGAATATTCCCAGGAGAAAGCGCGGGCTTGAGCTTTTCTTTTGCCGCTGCTGATCGAACGAACACAAGCCTTACCGGCTGACAGTTAAATGCGGTGGGGCCCCATTTCATCAGATCGTAGAGTGCCGCAATTGCCTCATCGGACATGGGGCTGCCATCAAAGGCATGGGCGGTATGGGCCTTGGTGAATAGCTGATCAAGAGCGCTAGGCGGAAGCGGTGCGTGCATAAAGAGAACTCCGTAGTTTTAAGAGGAAGAGAAGAAAGAAAAGAGCCGGCCCCGTTGCGGACCGCACTGGCTAATGATAAACGCTTGGCAGACGCCTACCCCAGTGTGCAGGGGGATAACGGGGATAAGGAAGATAAGGGGGATTTCGGCGAGACCCCCTGGCTTACGAGCCACCGCCCTCTGGCTTGAGCCCGCAGATCAGACCATTGACATGGGCAAATAGCGTATCTGGGGCCATGGGCACCCATTTGCCCAGACTGCTGTCCACACCCACTGGTTCGCCCGCAGCCATGGGTTCTTTAAAGCCCGCCACCTGAATAAACCGAAATTTATTTTCTTTGCAGTCCATCTGCACCAGGAACCGATAGGAATGTCGCTCGTTTTCGTCTGGCTTATTCAGGTCTTTGAGCACCCATAAGACCTTTCGAGTACCCGTGTCGCGCACCAGTTCTTTGTCGTAGTACCAGCCGGCCAGCGACCCTCCTGGCAGCCCCGTTGCAAACCGCGTCCACTGCGACTGGGCCTGGGCGTGCGGGACGAACGCCAGAGAAAAAATAACTGCAATGAAAACGGCAAGGGCCTTCATAGGGCTAATAGCCATACGCATAGGGGAGCCAAAAGTTAGGGTAGTCTTAGCGGGTTATATGGCAAATACTTCCCGATCTGTTGCTGGTCTCGATTTTGGCACATTCCTGCTTCTGCTTCTGCCCCCTTTGTTCTGGGCGGGCAATGCCGTGGTGGGGCGGCTTATGGTGGGTACCGTACCCCCGCTCACGTTAAATTTTCTTCGCTGGGTGCTGGCCCTGCTGCTGCTGTTGCCATGGGCCTACTGGGTGGTCCGTCCCGGCGGTATTGCCTGGAGGTACTGGCCCAGGTTCTTGCTGCTGGGGCTGCTTGGGGTGGGCAGCTACAACGGCCTGCAGTATCTGTCGCTGCTCACCTCAAGCCCTATTAACGTCACCCTGGTAGCCTCAATAACGCCGGTCATCATCCTCGTTATGGGCCGACTCTTCTACGGCGTATCTGTCTCTCGTGGCGAGTCGATTGGCGCTGGCCTGTCCATTGTGGGCGTGCTGGTGGTTCTTGCGCGGGGCGACTGGCAGCGGCTTCTCGAACTGCAGCCCGTACCGGGAGACCTATTCATGGTGCTGGCCTCGATTGTCTGGGCGGTCTATAGCTGGCAGCTGGCCCGTCCCCGCCCGGGCAGCGAGCCAGAAGGCATACGGTCCCAGTGGGCTGCCTTTCTGATGGCGCAGATGGTCTTTGGGGTTGGTTGGGCCGGTGCATTTGCCGCTGCAGAATGGGCCCTGTGGCCAGCAGTCTCGCCAGAGAGCCCGGGCCTGCAGATTGTCTGGGGATGGCCCTTGGCGCTAGCGGTGGTCTATGTGGCGGTGGGCCCGGCAATTCTTGCCTATCGTGCCTGGGGGGCTGCGGTAGCAAGGGTAGGGCCCTCCCTTGCCGCCGTGGTGGTGAACCTTACTCCTTTGTTTGCCGCGCTGTTGTCGGTGTCATTTCTTGGCGATACCTTAGAGCTCTACCATGTGCTGGGATTTGTACTGACCATGCTGGGCATCTGGCTGTCTTCGCGTGCCAGCCAGTATTCGCAGAAGTCTTAGAACAACCCCCCAGAACATTTCCCAAAACACGCCCCAAAACTAGCTGGGCCCACGCAGAGGCCCCGTTCAATCCCCCCACACAGACCTCAGAACAATGCCATGCAGTCTAGCGCTGGATCACGTTCATTCTGGGGGGGCACTGGTATCCCGGCGCAACGCTTTCACTCTCAAGCTTCCCATTGGGGCATTTGTAGATACAGGTGGTGTGTTTATTGGGATTGAGCCTTCGCTCACTAATAAAGCAGTCGACCGTATTCTTGATTTGCTTCTGGCGCTGCTCGCGTGCCTGCCGCTCTTGTGCCGACTTTTGTTGCGCGTCTGGGCGTAGCGTAGACGGTGGCGCTTCGTTCTGGGCCCATGCAGACATTGACAGGCTTAACGCACCAATAGCAATGAAAAGCGACAGCCCTATCGAAAGCCCGACCGACAGGTTTAGCGATAGACCTGAATGGCAATATTTTTGAGGGGGCATAGATCTTCTCCAGTTTGGTTCTCGCCGATTATTTTCTGCAAATGATTCTACCCTCACAGATCCGAGGCCGATCAGGAGAACCCAGCGCCTAACTGGTCTTTTTGTTACCCAAGGTAAGGCCCACTTTCAGAATCTCGTCATCACGCATCGAGAGAATGGTCAGGGCACAGCTTTCGGTCTGGATGGTGTCGCCCACAATGGGCGGGTGTTTCAGTTCCGCATGAATCCAGCTGTCCAGGCTCTGCTGCGGGTCTCCGGCCAGGGCCAGGCCGTAGAAGCCCGTGAGGTCACTGAGCTTGGCATCGGCGTTGATTACAAAGTCACCAAACCCGGCATGTCGGGCATCAAGCCGGGTGAGGTCGGGCAGGGCCATGCCCATTCTTTTCGCTACCGTCGCCAGGCTACTGCCCTGAAAGAGCAGCGACGTCACCACCACCATGAAGGCAACATTAAGCAGCGTGCGCGACTCTTCGATACCCGCCATGATGGGGAATATGGCCAGCACAATGGGCACCGCGCCACGTAAGCCCACCCAGGAGATAAAGGCGATTTCTTTCGGGTTGAACCGGTAGGGCCAGAGGCAGACCCATACCGAAATGGGCCGCGAGACCAGCATCAGAAAAAGCGAGAGCCCTAAGGCAGGCAAGGCCAGATCAAGCACCTCTCGCGGGGTTGCCAACAGACCAAGCAGCAGGAACATCGCCGCCTGAAACAGCCAGGCCAGACCATTCATGGCGCCAATCGAGGTCTTGACAAAAGACTTGGCCCGATTGCCCACCAAGACGCCAAAGACATAAATGGTGAGAAAGCCCGATCCGCCCCAATAGATGGATAAGGCAAAAACAGTAAGGCCTGAGGAGATAAGCAGCAGGGCGTTAATTCCCCCATTACGCAGCCCCCCGCTGGGCAGTCGCTTTAGCAGCTCGCACAGGGCAACACCACAGACCAGGGCCACCAACAGGCCCACTCCCGCCTGCTGTAGCAGACTTAGCCCGATGACATGCCAGCTGTCTTGCAAAGACTCTGGCTGCAGAATGATGCCGATCATAATCAGGGTAAGAAAAATGGCCATCGGGTCGTTGAGCCCCGACTCTATTTCCAGCGTGGCCTCTACCCGTTCGTTGAGCTTGATTCCCAGGTTCTGTAAGAGCGAGAAAACGGCCGCCGCATCGGTGGACGCAACAATCGCACCGATGAGCAGGGCAAAGGGCCAGGAGAGATCAAGCAAAAAATGCGCGGCCACGGCCGTAAGCCCGCAGGACACGGCAACACCAAGGGTTGCCAGTACCGAGGCGGGTTTGAGGCCCGTGCGAAAGGTGGCCACATGGGTACGCAGGCCACCATCAAGAAGAATGACCGCCAGCGCGATATTGCCCACCCAGAAGCTGGCAACAAAATCGTTAAAGCGAATGCCGCCGGGCCCATCTTCGCCTGCAAACATGCCGAAGGCCATGAAGATGAGCAGCAAGGGCAGGCCTGCCTTAGCGGTAATCGCGCCCACCACCAGGCTTGCGAAGACCAGCAATGAAAACGCCAGCAGCGGCAGGCTAAGAAAATCAAGGGAGAAGGCCATACGGCGATAATAGCCGTATGCCGCTGTGTTTATACGCTGGGAATCAGCCCGCCATCAACGCGCATCATGGTTCCGGTCACGTAGCTTGCCTGCTCAGACGCAAGGAAGGCCACCACGGCCCCGTACTCTTTTAAGTCGCCATAGCGGCCCATGGGAATGAGGGCCTTGCTCTGTCGTTCCACCTCTTCAAGCGCAATGCCCTGTTGTTTTGATCGGTTTTCATCAATGGCCCGGGTGCGGTCGCTGGCGATTCTTCCGGGCAGCACCATGTTTACCGTAATGCCATGGCGTGCCACCTCGGTGGACAGGGTTTTAGACCAGCCCACAAGTGCGCTGCGCAGGGTGTTAGACATGGCCAGGTTTGGCAACGGGCTCACCACACCTGCCGAGGCATTGGTAAGAATCCGGCCCCAGCCGGCAGCCTTCATGCCGGGCAGTACATGGTCGGTAATCGTAATAACCGAGAGCACCAGATTTTCAAACTGCGCCTGCCAGGTGGCAAGCGGCTGGCCGTGGGCCAGGCTTGGGGCGGGCCCCCCGCCGTTATTAAAGAGCACGCCAAAGGCGCCCCCGGCCGCTGCCTCTGCCTGGGCGAGCCTGTCGGCCACAGAGCTAATTTCGGTAACGTCCCATTGCAGGGCATAGGCAATACCGCCAGCCTGCGCGATCTCGCGTGCAGTGGTCTCTACCTTTTGAAGGGTGCGGCCCGCCGCCACCACCACCGCGCCTTCTGCCGCCAGGGCCAGTGCGGTTGCCTTACCCAGACCACTGCCTGCGCCAAACACCAGGGCGCGTTTGCCCGAAAGCCCAAAATTCATAATTAGCTCCGAATGACCGACGCGGGCGCAAAGGCTAGCTTCTGCGTCTTGCCCATGATCTCAAGCAGTACCATGACGCGGTCTTGCCCCACACCAGAAACAAGGCCCTCCAGGCCAACAAAGGGGCCATCGGTAATGCGCACGCTGGCGCCCTTTTGTAGACGGTTGATATGGGCTGCCAGCCCCCCAGGTGACTGGCTGCGGTCTTCGATAAACCGCAGAATTTCGGCAAAGACCGCAGCAGATAGGGTTGCCACCTGTTGACCAAAGAAAACCACACGCGCAATACCCAGCGTGCTGCGAACCGGCGAAATAGACTGCGACTGAGAACTAGGCGCGAAAAAGATATAGCCGGGAAAAAGCACCTCGGTGGGCGGCAGCCTTGGCGAGCGCTTGATGCGGGGAATAATGGGCAGGCTAACCGTAAACCCTTGGCGCTCAAGGTTGCGAAACGCAACCTGCTCTTGCCTGGGTTTGGTCTGTGCGAGGTACCAGAAGCTGGGGGTCATTTGTGTATGGTATCGCGCTGTATTGGGTTTACGTTGAATACAAACTACCAGCGAAATTCTCTGAGAAGGCTACCAGGCTTTTTTGCTAAAAAAAAGTTTGAGTACCGTGGTTACGATGATGCGCAAGTCAAACCAGAGCGACCAGTTTTCTATGTAGTACATGTCGTGCTTCAGCCTACGGCTCATTTCTTCGATCGTCTGGGTCTCGCCGCGCAGGTCATTGACCTGAGCCCAGCCCGTTATGCCTGGCCTTACCCGGTGCCTGCGCATGAAGCCCTGAATATGCTGCCGATAAAACTCGTTGTGCTCAATGGCATGTGGCCGCGGCCCTACCAGGCTCATGCGCCCTTGTAACACATTAACCAGTTGCGGCAGTTCGTCCAAGGAGGTTCTTCTAAGCCAGCGCCCCACCCAGGTAAACCGATCGTCTGCCCTGCGCGCCTGGGTGAGGGCACCCTGCAGCTCTTTGTGCACGCGCATCGTGCGAAACTTATAAATGGTAAAGGGTTTGCCATCCCATCCATGCCGCCGCTGTTTGAAGATAATAGGGCCCTTAGAGCTCAGACGAATTGCAAGGGCGATGACCAGTAAGGCAGGCAGCGCGAGCAACAAAAAAAATAGGCCTAGCAACTTATCTTCGGCATTTTTGATCCACCGGTTTATGCCGGTCATCTGGTCGACATTTAGGTCTAGCGTAGGAAACCCCAGAAGCTCGCTCACCGAGTGGTTAAATAGAGTGAGCCCGTAGATGTCAGGGAAAAGACGCACCGACACTCGGTGCTGATCGGCGAGGTCTAGCAGGGGCGAGACGCCGTTCATGCCAGAGAGTGGGAGCGCCACCCAGACCTCATCGGCTTTATCGAGCAAAGTCTCTAGGTCTGCCAAGCCGCCCAGTACCGGCTTTCCTTCGATGACATGGCCCTTGATGGCAGGATTATCGTCGACAAAACCAATAACCTTGAATCCACTTTCGGGGCTCTTGATCGTCTGCGCGAGAATCGAACGGCCCAGGGTTCCGGCGCCGTACACCAAAACCTGCTTCTGGTTTGCGCCGCGCTTACGAAACATACGCACGCTTAAGTGCAGCATTGCTCTCTGGCCGCCAATAAAGAAAAGGTTTGCCATTAGCCAGCCGGCGAGCATGTCGGTTGGAATATCTGGCCGCAAGGCAAGAACCTCCCAGACCAGTACGGTAATTACGCTGGCGAGCGCCCAGGCAAGCCCCAACCGGCTGAACTGGTCGGTGTATGGGCGACCGCGCCAACTGCGATACAGGTCGTTTTGTTGAAAGCAAAAAAGCGTAGCGAGCAGGTTAATGACCACCAGCATTGGCCAGGCGCGGGGGGGCGAACCAGGCCAGGGTAACCAGAGCAGCGTTACCGCAATAGCGCCCCAGATGCCGCCCAGGGCATCAAGCCAACGGCAGGCAAGCTCGATGAGTCCCGCATGGTCGCGGGTGAGAAACCGATTGGTGGGAGAGACCATTTCGGCTAGCCGTGCGATTGAACTGCCTTAGCCAGCGTGGGGGCAGCTACTGGCGACTCCCGAGCCGATGTGAATTCGGCTAAGGGCATACCGAATTGCCCCAGGCCTTCTCGAAAACCCCGATCAAAATTTTCTACTGAAAATCGCTGGGCCCATTGACGGCAGTCTTCCGCGCGAAACGACTGCTGCTCAAAAAGCTCGACGGCCTGCGCCAAGGCCTCTGGGGTAAGACCGTCGAACAGCATCCCGGTTTTGCGCTCCGGTGCGGTAGATACGGTTTCACGGGCTCCGCCCTCCGCATAGGCCAAAACAGGGATTCCGCAGGCCTGGGCCTCTACTACCGCGATGCCAAAGTCTTCTTTTGATGCCTGAATAAACCCCCGGCTTCCCGACATGAGATCAAGTGCCTGTTGGTCTGACACCCACCCCGTAAACCGAATATTCGGGCCTGCCATTTTCCGCAGTCGGGTCATCTCCGGGCCATCGCCGGCAATTACAAGCCTGCGATCAGGCATACGGTTAAAGGCGGCAACAATCAGGTCTACCCGTTTGTAAGGCACCAGTCTGCTTACTGCCACGTAGGCGCCATGGGCCTGATGCGGTGCCTGGGTGCTTGTTGCGCGAATACTCACTGGGGGATACAAGACGATAGCCTCGCGCTGCCAGCACTGGGCGATACGGCCTTCAATGAACTGGCTATTCGCCCAGAGCATGCTCGGCCTTTGGGCTGCTTTTTGGTCCCAGTGCCTGAGCCATGCCAGAGGAACCCGCGCCAGCCTTTTGAGCGGGTTGGCAACCGACCAGCGGGCCAGGTATTCATCTTGCATGTCCCAGGCCCAGCGCATTGGGCTGTGAATATAGGCAAGATGCACTGCGCTTGGGTCGGTAATCACACCATGAGAAAAAGCCCAAGAGCTCGATACCACCAGGTCGTATCCCTTGAGGTTTATCGATTCGATTGCCCAGGGCATGACAGGTGCCAGCAAACGGTAGTGTTGGGAGGCTCGAGGAAGCCATTGCAACCAGCTCTGCGCAAACCGGTTGGCCCGCACCGGCTCGGGCACCATCGACCGCTGTCCTAAGAGGCAGAACACGTCTGCGTGGGGCAGTAAAAAACACAGGCGGGCCAAAACCCGTTCAGCGCCCCCTGCGGTTAGCAGCCAGTCATGAACAATTGCGGTGCGTGGCGTTGGCAAAGCAGAGTTTTCCAGTAAAGGCTTACAGTATAGGCGTGAGTGAAACCTGTCGTATTGCCTGGAATGGCATTCCTTTGTTGACGCCTCTTACCGGAGTAGGCCGCTACACGGCGGAATTACTTAGTGCCATGACCTGCCTGCCGGCTGGCTCGGGCCGTTGCGATGTCTTCTTGTCACGGCAGTGGCGTTCGGCTGAGTCGGTACTGCAGCCGGTATCAGAGGCAGGCGGTCATGCCGTGATAGGCAGCACCGATCGGCCTGCCTCTGCTGTGGCGCGATCATCGGTGTGGCGCAGGTTTGTGCGGGCGATGCCTGGGGCGCGCCTAGCTGCCCGTAGTCTGCAGCGTTATTACTTTAATAAAGGCATCGGCCAGCAGGGCAGTCGTTATGGGCTGTATCACGAGCCAAACTTCATTGCCTTTCCTTTTGATGGCCCCACGGTGGTCACCGTGCACGACCTAAGCTTTCTGCGGCATCCGCAGACGCATCCGCAGGAGCGTGTTCGCTTCATGACCGACCACATCGAATCGTCGTTGCAGCGTGCGAGGGTTGTGGTGGCAGTATCTGACTTTGTTCGGTCTGAAATTACTGAGGTCTTCGGGGCCACCGTTGAAGCCAAAACGGTCGTCGTTAAAAATGGGGTGTCTGCTGGCTTTGCGCCCTTCACTAGCCTTCAGACGCAGTCGGTTTGCCAGCGCTATGGGCTTACCCATGCCAACAGCGATTCAGGCTTTATTCTCTCGGTGGGTGCCCAGGAGCCAAGAAAAAATCTGGCCCAGCTTATTCAGGCCTACGCGCAGCTTCCTGAGGCGGTTAAGCAGCGGTTTCCGCTTATTCTCGTGGGCCCCAAGGCATGGCAGACCGAGGATCTTGAAGCCCTTCTTACCCGGTATCGTCATGAGCCTATTCGCTGGCTTGGCTATGTGCCCCAGGCAGATCTGCCTGCGCTGTATGCGGCTGCACGGGTGTTTGTCTATCCCTCTATCTATGAGGGATTCGGGCTGCCCGTGCTTGAGGCCATGGCCTGCGGCACACCGGTAATAGTATCGGACGCACAGGCCTTGGTGGAACTCGTCGCAGACGCCGGCCAGGTGGTTCCAACCTATGACGATAAGGCTCTTGCCGCTGCCTTGCTCACGCTGCTGCAAGACCAGGATGCTTACAAAAGCCAGGCGGGCAGGG
>JBMSYB010000055.1:0-10629 GCA_049426285.1 Burkholderiaceae bacterium | reverse complement strand
TACGCCACCCGCTGCCGCCGGCTCTGCAGCATGCCCACGTTCATTTCGGCATTGAGCTCTGAGGCATAAAACCGTTCAATCATCTCCACCGAGGTGCGGGCGTTCTTGGCCAGGGTGAGCAGGTCAATGCCCTGGCCATAGAGCAGCCGAAAGGTAATGGCGGTGTGCCGCAGGCTGTATAGAGTGCGATTCTGACCGCGCGTACCGGTGCGTAACCCTGCTGCATCAAGCACCCGCCGAAACTGCACATCCATAATCATCATGGCGGTCTTGCGGTTGATCACCTCGGGGTAAAACAGATAGTCCGTCGGTGCCGCGTGCCCCATCTTTTTGGCGTGCGCCAGCAGCGCCTCATACACCCGCACGGCGGGCTTTAAGGTAATGATGGTCTCTGTGTGCTTCTTACTTTCTGGCAGTTTAAGCCGCAGATAGGTATGCCGCCCGCGCACAATCTGCACGTGCTGGTGTTGAATGTTACGCAGGTCGGTAGGCCGCACAAAGCTGTTCACCATAAAGGCGATCATCCAGCGAAACCATACCGGCAGCGGCATGTCTTTAGAGAAAAGCCCGCCCTGCGTGTCGCGGTGGCTCGGGGCATAGCCGCCTTCAGGCAGCACAGCACTCGATAGCCCCTTAGCATCGTGCCAGAGCCGCAGCAGCTCTTTGGGGGTAAATCCTCCGCGGGGCGTGCTCTCGCTCTTGATCTTTGGGAATACGGGCAGTGCAGGTAGATGCCCGTGAATAACGGCCCAGTTCAACACCTTACGCACCGAGATAAGTAGCTGGCGCACGGTGGCGGCATGCAGGCCCTTGAGACTGCAGGCATCAGCAAAGTTCAGTAGGGCGCTGTAGCGGATATCAGTAAGCGCCAAGGGGCCGAAAAAGGGCAGCAGGTGGGCCTGGCAGCGGGCAGTAAACATCGATACCGTCTGCTCGCAGACCTCGCGGCGCTGCACGCGCGCATGCTCAGCCGCAAGGGCTAGGGGAAGGGCTTGATCAAAGCGCATTGGCGCGTCGATCTGGTCGTGAAAGATGGTGTGCATAGGTCTGTCGTCTCCAAAAGCAGTGCCCACTTTTGATGTCTCGCATGACGTCGCTCTGTAATCCGACTAGGCGTCATGTTCTTAATAAATTTGTAACAATTTGCAGAAAAAAACCCCCGACCGAGGTCGGGGGAGTTGATCAGTGTCCGGAGGAGAACGCCTTCGAAACTCTGAAGAGAGATCAAACCAAATCAGAAGCTATGACGTACGCCGAAGGCCAGAACTGAAGCATTGGATCTACCAGGCTCTTGGAAGTCGTCGCTGTAGAAAGCACCATAGACGTTTGTGCGCTTGGACAGGCTCTGCACAAGGGTTACGCTGGTGCGACTAAGGTCGGCATTCGCGGCCTTGTTGTCGACGTCCATATAGTCCAAGGCTGCAGTCAGCCCGCTGCCGATTGCGTAGGAAGCGCCAATACCGTACTGACTGGTACCCCTCAGAAGGTTTTGAGCAGCGTCGTCAAGCTTAACCTCTGTGTACCGTGCATTGATCGTAAAAGGTCCCTGCCTAATGGCAAGATCTGCGCCAGTTTGCTTGAGGTCGCCAGCCGTCGATGCAGGCAGAGCTACGGCTCCGGTTACTCCGCCACCGGAGACAGCACTCAGAGCGAAATTCTTGAAGTCAGCCTGGGCAACCCGAACGGTAACAGGGCCACTTGCGAAGATGGCAGAGATCTCGGTTTGACGTCCGTCACCTTTTGCAGGACCCGGTGTTTCGTTACCAATGCCGTGCACGAGGCGCAGCGAAAGACCCGAGAATGTCGGAGACGTGTAACCGATCATGTTGTTGGGACGCCCCTGAACGGTAAACAGGTTGCCAATATTGCCGGTAACACCACTTGCTAAGTTGTTGTTAAGAGCTGTACCCGTGGTTTTTCCGATTTCAAAGGCACCGAATGATCCGGAGAGGGTAAGGGCGTGCCCACGGCTTCCGAAATCTAGCGCAGCGTTGGCGTCGGAGTTGAAGCCAGACGAGATCACAAAGCCGGCTCTTAGCCCGCCACCAAGATCCTCGCGACCGGACATAACAATCTGGTTAGAGGTCAGGAGGCTGCTAATGACGCGCGTAGAGGCGTTCGGACCAGCATCAAAGTTTTGAATAGAGGTATCGATCCGGCCACTGATTGACACCTGCGCCATGGCGGGCACTGCAAACGCAGCGGCAACTGCTGCAGCAATTAAATGCTTCTTCATTCAGTATTCTCCTAAGGCGTTTAACGAGCCTTCGGAGATTTATGAATGGCCACAAAAATTTAATTTTTACAAATTAAATTTTTAAACGCAGCGCAATAAAAGTCTGTATAGGTGCCATTGCGTTGTGTTGACTCACGGGAAGAATAAGCTCGGGACGTGCGTTTTTGTCGCCTTCTCGCAACGTTCCGCCGACATCAGTGGCTAGGTTTGAGGGCCGTGCGGGTTAGATGTTCAAGTTGGGTTTCAAGAGTTCCGCAACTCCGCCCTTGCAAGCTGCTCAGCAATTCCTAAGTAGGTGCGCGGGGTAAGCGCCATTAGCCGAGCCTTATCCGCCTCAGGTAAGGCAAGACCACCAATAAACGTGCGCATAGTCTCTTGGGTCATGCCCTGCCCACGGGTGAGGGCCTTGAGCTGCTCATAGGGCTGTGGCAGTCCGTAGCGCCGCATTACCGTTTGAATGGGCTCGGCCAGAACCTCCCAGGCGTTGTCTAGGTCTTCTTCCAGCCGCTGGGCGTTGACCTCTAGCTTGCCTATTCCTTTGAGGCAAGAATCGAAGGCCAGCAGGCTATGGCCAAGGGCCACCCCCATGTTACGCAGCACAGTGGAATCTGAGAGGTCGCGCTGCCAGCGGCTTACGGGCAGCTTGTCGGCCATATGCCGCAGCAGGGCATTGGCAATACCCAGGTTACCTTCGGCGTTCTCAAAATCGATGGGGTTGACCTTGTGTGGCATGGTGGACGAGCCGACTTCGCCAGCCTTTAGCTTCTGCTTGAAATAACCCAGCGACACATAGCCCCAGACATCCCGACAAAAATCCAAGAGCACTGTATTCACCCGCGCAAGTGCATCAAAATACGCGGCCATGTCGTCGTGCGGCTCAATCTGGGTGGTCATGGGGTTTACGGTGAGGCCCAACGACCCCAGCACCTTCTGCGTAAACGCCTGCCAGTCGACATCGGGTGCAGCCACCACGTGGGCGTTGTAGTTCCCCACAGCGCCATTCATCTTTGCCCGAAGCTTCACCGAAACCAACTGGTCTCTCGCCCCGCGCAGCCTAGCCCGTACATTGGCGACCTCTTTGCCCAGTGTGGTGGGCGATGCCGTCTGGCCGTGGGTGCGCGAGAGCATGGGCTGCGCTGCCTGCTGGTCCACCAACAGCGCAAGCGCCGCAACCAGTTTTTGTATCGCCGGCACTATTACCTCTTGCCGCGCTGCGTTGAGCATCAGGGCGTGGGCGGTGTTGTTAATGTCCTCTGAGGTGCAGGCAAAATGAATGAATTCGGTAGCCTGAACGAGCTCTGCATTCCCGCTAGCCTGGGCCTTTTCCTTCAAAAAATACTCCACCGCTTTGACATCGTGATTGGTCTGCGACTCTATCTGCTTGATGCGCGCCGCGTCTTCGGGCGAAAAGGCCCGGGCCCAGCCAGTTAAGGTGTCGCGTGCCGCCTGCGAAAACGCAGGAAGCTCGGGAATGTCAAGGTCTGATAGCTCAATAAGCCAGGCGACTTCTGCCTGCACCCGAAACCGAATCAGCCCATATTCCGACAGCAGCGTGCGTAAGCCATTGACTTTCTGAGAATATCGGCCATCGAGCGGCGAAAGCGCCAGAAGCTCCAACGGCCCCACCGCCGCTATTACACTTGCGCTGGGTTCAGGCTTTGTTGTTTTCATGTGTTAATTGTGACACGAGCATGTCTGTTTCCCCGTCTTCGAAGCTATACTCCACAGCCTCTCTATTCTTTAAAGACACCATGAAGATAATCGGTTCCGTTACCAGTCCCTATGTGCGCAAGGTGCGCGTGGTTGCCGTGGAAAAACGGCTTGACTATGAATTTGTTCTGGAAGATGTCTGGTCGGAAAAGACCGAGATTGCCGCGCAGAACCCCTTGGGAAAGGTTCCGGTGCTTCTGCTTGAAGACGGCTGCGTCTACGACTCTCGCGTGATTGCCGAATACTTAGATTCCCGCGCGCCCACGCAGCGGTTGATTCCTGAGGGCAACCGTGACCGCACCACTGTGCGCACGCTTGAGGCCCTGGCCGATGGCCTGTGTGATGCGGCCATTGCCATGATCATCGAGAAGCGTTTTCATTCTGAGTCTGCGCTGAACCAAGACTATCTTGCACGGCAGGCCGTGAAAGTAGACAGGGCGCTGGCAGTTATGAGCCAGACCCTGGGCAAAGACCAGTGGATGAATGGCAAGGCGTTTACCCTTGCCGATATCGCCTGTGGCGTAGCCTTGGGCTATTTGAATTTCCGGTTTCCCGAAAACTCCTGGGCGAAGGCCTATCCCAACCTGGCAGATTTTTTTGCCCGCGTGGCCGACCGGCCTTCATTTCAGCAGACCAAGCCTCAGTAGTTGGAACATTAACTGGTGCCCTCAAGGCGGCAGCATCGCCGCTGTCGCGCTAGGCGTGTTTTATGCCGGCGTGGTAGGGGTGCCTATAGTCGAGTTGATCGTACTATCAATAATGCCCCCGCCTAGGCAGACCTCCCCCGCGTAGACCACTGCCGACTGTCCTGGCGTAACAGCCCACTGGGGTTCGAGGAAAGTAATTTGAAAGCCACTGGCAAAACGGGGTACGTTTAAAGTGTCCCCAAGATCAAGATGACCTTCGGCATCGGCCTGCCGATACCGTGTTTTTATGCCGAACGGGCCATCTTCTTCTCCGGGCGGTTGGCCCGAAACCCAACAGGCATCGAGCGTCTTGCAGGCCGTGCTCATAAGCCAGGGGTGGTCGTGGTCCTGCACCACATACAAGATATTGCGATCCATATCTTTGCGGGCCACAAACCAGCCGCTACCCTCTGCACTAACAAACCCTTTTCGGCGAATGCCGCCAATACCCAGGCCTTTGCGCTGCCCAAGTGTGTAGAACGAAAGCCCCTGGTGCCGACCAATTGTAAGGCCCTCGGGCGTACAGATGGGCCCGGGCTTATGGGCCAGGTAGCGGTTGAGAAATTCTCTAAAAGGCCTCTCCCCGATAAAACAGATGCCCGTGGAATCTTTTTTCTTGGCATTAGGCAGGCCGATTTCCTGGGCGATACGCCGCACCTCGGACTTGTGCAGTTCGCCCACGGGGAAAAGCACTCGGTCGAGCTGCGTCTGTGTAAGCCGATGCAGAAAATAGCTCTGGTCTTTGCTGGGGTCAAGGCCCCGCAGAAGCTCCACCCGCCCTTCGTTGGTTCGGCGCAGCCGCGCATAGTGTCCCGTAGCAATCAGGTCTGCGCCCTGGGCGAAGGCATGATCTAAAAACGCTTTGAACTTAATCTCGGCATTGCAGAGCACATCGGGGTTGGGGGTGCGGCCCGCCTGGTATTCACGCAGAAAGTCGGCAAACACGCGGTCTTTGTACTGCGCTGCAAAACTCACCACCTGCAGCTCAATGCCTAGAAGGTCAGCAACCGCTGCCGCATCTAAAAAGTCTTGTCGGGTGGAACAGTACTCGGAGTCGTCATCGTCCTCCCAGTTCTTCATAAAAATGCCCACCACGCGGTAGCCCTGCTGCTGCAAAAGCCAAGCCGACACGGCAGAGTCGACCCCTCCGGAGAGGCCCACGACGACGGTTTTATGTCTAGTCATATAACATTGGAGTCTAACCAGAAAAAGGCTGCTTCCGCGCAGTCCAAGTATGACCACATTGTGAGAGGAAGACGCGTGCGTATCGGCATTCCTAAAGAGTCCATCGCAGGAGAAACCCGCGTTGCCGGATCTCCTGAAACCGTAAAGAAACTCGTGGGCCAGGGCCACGAACTGATTGTTGCCCGAGGTGCGGGCACGCCATCAAGCATGGTCGATGCGGCCTACGAGGCTGCAGGTGCCCGTCTGGCCGATCAGGCCGAGGCGCTTGGCTGCGACATGGTCTTAAAGGTGCGTATTCCTTCTGATGCCGAGCTTGGCCAGATGAAAAAGGGCGCAGTGTTGGTGGGAATGCTCTCGCCCTACGACCGTGCAGGCCTTGAGCGGCTTGCTGCTGCGGGCGTAACCGCGTTTGCAATGGAAGCGGCGCCGCGCACCACGCGGGCCCAGTCGCTCGATGTCTTGTCGTCGCAGGCCAACCTTGCCGGTTATAAGGCAGTGATGCTTGCAGCCGATGCCTACCCGCGTATCTTTCCTATGCTCATGACCGCGGCCGGAACCGTCAAAGCGGCGCGGGTCGTCATTCTCGGAGCCGGGGTGGCCGGTCTGCAGGCCATTGCCACGGCCAAGCGGCTCGGTGCGGTGGTAGAGGCCTCTGATGTCCGCCCCGCCGTAAAAGAGCAGATTGAGTCGTTGGGCGCGAAGTTTATCGATGTGCCCTACGAGACCGACGAAGAGCGCGAGATTGCCCAGGGCGTTGGCGGCTATGCCCGGCCCATGCCCGAGGGCTGGATGAAGCGCCAGGCGGCGGAAGTTGCCAAGCGCATTGCCCAGGCCGATATCGTGATCTCTACCGCCCTTATTCCGGGTCGTAAGGCTCCAATTTTAATTACCGAAGAAATGGTTGGCAGCATGAAGCCCGGCTCGGTAATTGTGGACATGGCGGTAGAGCAGGGCGGTAACTGCCCGTTGTCCAAGCTTAATGAAACGGTGCTCACCAGCAATGGGGTGAAAATTGTGGGCCAGCCCAACCTGGCGGCCCTGGTACCTACCGATGCCTCGGCGCTCTACGCGCGCAACCTGCTGGACTTTTTAAAGCTCATTCTCACCAAAGAAGGTGCGCTACAGGTTCCCATGGACGACGACATTGTGGCGGCCACCCTCGTGGCCCGCGATGGTCAGGTGACACGGCCTGCCTAAGTATTTAATTGATCGACCAAGAACGAGACAACCGCTATGGACATGATTAGCCCCACCCTTACCAACCTCATTATCTTTGTGCTGGCCATCTATGTGGGCTACCACGTGGTCTGGAACGTAACCCCCGCACTGCACACGCCGCTCATGGCGGTAACCAACGCCATCTCGGCGATTGTCATTGTGGGCGCCATGCTGGCGGCAGCCCTTACCGAAACGGCGCTGGGTCAGACCATGGGGGTGCTGGCGGTGGCCCTGGCCGCAGTCAATGTCTTTGGGGGTTTTCTGGTTACCAAGCGCATGCTCGAGATGTTTAAGAAGAAAGAAAAGAAGCCTGCGCCGGCTGCGTCCTCATCCCCAGAAAAGGAGGCTGCATAAATGTTTAGCCTCTCGATGGATGTCGTTACGCTGCTTTATTTGGTGGCCTCGGTCTGCTTTATTCAGGCCTTAAAGGGCTTAAGCCACCCCACCACCTCGATACGCGGCAATGTCTTTGGCATGACCGGCATGGCCATTGCCATTGTGACCACCGTGGGCCTGATTGGTACCATGGCCCAGAGCCTGTCGAACACCGCGAACATTGGCTCGGGCCTCTTGCTGCTCTTGGGTGGCCTGGTGGTCGGTGGTGTTATTGGCGCGACTATGGCCAAGCGGGTAGAAATGACCAAGATGCCCGAGCTCGTGGCCTTTATGCACAGCATGATTGGCATGTCGGCCGTGTTTATTGCCGTAGCGGCCGTGGCTGAGCCCTATGCCTTAAATATCGCAGCCAAGGGCGAGCCTATTCCTCTGGGTAACCGGCTTGAGCTCTTTCTGGGTGCGGCCATTGGTGCTATTACCTTTAGCGGCTCGGTTATTGCGTTTGGAAAGCTCTCGGGCAAGTACAAATTTCGGCTCTTTCAAGGCGCGCCCGTGGTCTTCAGTGGCCAACACATGTTGAACCTGGTGCTGGGCATTGCCACTGTGGCGCTGGGCTTGGCCTTTATGTTTACCGAAAGCTGGGAAGCCTTCTTCTTAATGTTGGCCTTAAGTTTTGTGCTGGGTGTGCTCATCATCATTCCCATCGGCGGGGCTGATATGCCCGTGGTGGTGAGCATGCTTAACAGCTACTCGGGCTGGGCCGCGGCGGGCATTGGTTTCTCGTTGGGCAACAGCATGCTGATTATTGCTGGGTCGCTGGTGGGTTCCTCGGGCGCGATTCTGTCGTACATCATGTGCAAGGCCATGAACCGCAGCTTCTTTAATGTGATCTTGGGCGGCTTTGGTGGCGAGGCTAGCGCTGCCGCCGCCGGTGGCGATGGCCAGCAACGGCCCGTAAAAAGTGGCTCGCCCGATGATGCCGCCTTTTTGCTGTCGAATGCCGACACGGTCATTATCGTGCCAGGCTATGGTCTTGCCGTAGCGCGTGCCCAGCATGCCCTTAAAGAACTCACCGAGAAGCTAACCGAAAAGGGTGTGGATGTGAAGTACGCCATTCACCCCGTGGCAGGCCGTATGCCGGGACACATGAACGTGCTGCTTGCCGAGGCCGAGGTGCCTTATGACCAGGTGCATGAAATGGAAGACATCAACGGTGAATTCGGTCAGACCGATGTCGTGCTGGTGCTCGGTGCCAACGATGTGGTGAATCCTGCGGCACGCACACCAGGTAGTCCTATTTTTGGCATGCCCATACTAGAGGCCTACAAGGCCGCCACGGTAATAGTGAACAAACGATCAATGGCCTCGGGCTATGCGGGCCTTGATAACGAGTTGTTCTACATGGACAAAACCATGATGGTCTTTGGCGATGCCAAAAAGGTGGTGGAAGATATGGTGAAGGCGGTGGAGTAACTACCTAAACCGAGAAGCTCGACCCGCAACCACAGGTGGTGGTGGCATTGGGGTTCTTAATGACAAACTGAGCGCCTTCGAGGTCTTCTTTGTAGTCGATTTCGGCGCCGACCAGATACTGGTAGCTCATACTGTCGATGAGAAGCTGCACCCCATTTTTTTCCATGGTGGTGTCGTCTTCGTTAACGGCCTCATCGAAGGTAAACCCATACTGAAATCCCGAGCAGCCGCCGCCCTGCACGAAGACGCGTAGCTTGAGCTCGGGGTTGCCTTCCTCTTCGATAAGCGCCTTTACCTTGCCTGCCGCCGACTCGGTAAATACCAATGGCGCGGGAATATCGGGCATGGCGTCTTGCAGGTTTGCGGTTTCAACGGCGGCATTCATACGATGTTTTCCTTGAGAGAGTTATTTGTGTGGGTCAGCGTCTGCATTCTTTAAACGAATTGCACCAGAAACTTTTCTTCGCGCATTAAAACGCTTTTCCGACAATAAAAGTCAACATTACGCGATTGTGCACCTAAGGAAGCACCGGTACAAGGGTTAGCCCTGTGGTCTCTGGCAGATTGAACATCAGGTTCATCACCTGAACCCCCTGGCCCGAGGCGCCCTTTACCAGGTTGTCTTCCACCACCAGAATGCAGAGCAGGTCTGATGGTCCGTTGCCGCCCACAGGCGGTCGATGTACGGCGATGCGCATAAAGTTAGACGCCCGTACTGACCTCGTTTCGGGCATCTGGCCTGCGGGAAGAACGTCAACAAAGGGCTCGTCGGCATAGCGCTTTTCATAAAGCGCCTGGAAGTCGGTATCGAAGGCCCCGGGCTGAATACGGGCGTAGAGCGTGGCATGAATGCCGCGGATCATGGGTGTGAGATGGGGCACGAAGGCCATGCGTAGCTGGTCAGCGAGTACTTGCTGCCCACCCGCCTTGGCAATGGCCCTCAGACCCTGGGTAATCTCTGGCCAGTGCCGATGCCCGGCCACCCCATAGGCCTTAAAGTTATCCCCCGCCTCTGACAACAGCGTGCCCACCTCGGCCTTGCGGCCTGCACCACTCACGCCAGACTTGCAGTCGGCGATTAACGAACCTGCATCAATAAGGCCCGCTTGTTCTAGCAAGGGCAGATAGCCCAGTTGCACCGCCGTAGGGTAGCAGCCCGGCAGGCCAATCAGGCGTGCGGTGCGAATAGCGCTGCGGTTAACCTCGGGCAGTCCGTAGACCGCCTGGGCCAAGAGGTCGGCGCAGCTGTGTTCCATCTTGTACCAACGGGCAAATTCCGCAGGATCTTGAAGGCGAAAGTCTGCCGCGAGGTCGATGACCCGCACCCCGGCCTCTAACAGGCTGCGCGCCTGCTCCATCGCCACGCCGTGAGGCGTCGCAAAGAACACCACATCACATTGTTGAAGGGGCGCCTCCGCAGGGTCGCTAAACGCAAGGCTCACCCGACCGCGTAAGGAGGGAAAGAGGTCTGCCACAGGCATGCCAGCCTCTTTGCGTGAAGTAATGGCCAGAAGCTCTGCATGCGGGTGCTGGGCGAGCAGGCGCAGCAGTTCTACCCCGGTATAGCCCGTTCCACCAACGATTCCGATTTTGATCATGAGGGTTTCCAGTTCATAGCGAAAGACCCAGATAAAGAGTTTCTATGCCTAAAGAGCATAACCGCGCTTGCAAGCTAGGAATATCCCTCATAAAAAAGGCGCCTCGTGAGCGCCTTTTTTGCCATGAAGCTTAACGCTTCGAGAACTGCTTGCGCTTACGGGCCTTGTGCAGACCGACCTTCTTACG
>JBMSYB010000054.1:0-11681 GCA_049426285.1 Burkholderiaceae bacterium | reverse complement strand
TAGTGCCGCCTAGTGCCGGCCCCACAGCGCCTCTGCCCGTGCCAGTTGTTGGGCAAGCGTCAGCCCAGCTGGGCTGGCTGAGGCCGAAGGGTCGATGCGGTCAATCTCCTGAAAGCTTCGCAGCCAGGTAATCTGCCGCTTGGCCAGCTGCCGTGTGGCAGCCAGGGCCTGCTGGCAAAAGGTGGCAAAGTCTGTCTGCCCCGCAAGGTGGGCCCAGGCCTGGCGGTATCCTACGGTGCGCACGCTGGGCATTTCAGCCACCAGATGCGGGCGTTCGCGCAGCGCCGCAACCTCCTGCAAAAACCCTTGCTGCAGCATCTGGTCAAACCGATCGGCAATCCTGCGGTGTAGCCAGGTGCGGTCCTCGGGCTGCAGTGCAATCACGCGCAAGGGCATGGCTGAAAATCCCTGGGGCTTGCGCGCCGCATCGCCCTGGTCTGCGGCCTCTGCCGCAGACAGTCCGCGGCTATGAAATGCTGAAATCGGCCTGCCCGTGTGACGCCAGACCTCCAGCGCACGCGAGATACGCTGGGCATCGGTGGGCGCCAGTCTCTGTGCGGTGTGTGGGTCCACCTGCTGCAGATCCCCGTGCAGGGCTGGCCAGCCGCGCTCTGCGGCCTCCTGTGCAAGCGTCTTTCGGTAGTGCACCGGCACCGCCGGCAGGTCATCAATACCCTGCCGCAGGGCATTGAAGTAGAGCATCGTGCCGCCTACCAAAAGCGGCTTGCCGCCCCGACCTTCAATAGCTGCAATGGCCGCTCGCGCATCCTGCAGGTACTGCGCAACCGAATAGGCATCCTCGGGGTCACGGCAGTCAATTAGGTGGTGGGGCAGTGCCTTTTGCTCCGCGGCGGAGGGCTTGGCGGTGCCGATATCCATATACCGATACACCTGCGCCGAGTCTAGGCTCACGATCTCAACTGCGCCAAGGCTGCCCGACTGGGCCAGTGCCATGGCAAGCGCCGATTTGCCCGACGCGGTCGGCCCAATAAGGCAATAGACCACGTTACTGGCCCCGGAGAAAGAGCCGGTCGAGGGTCTTCAGATCGAGCGCAACCCAGGTGGGCCTGCCATGGTTGCACTGATCGGCGCGCTCGGTACGCTCCATGTCACGCAAGAGGCTATTCATCTCTGGAATAGAAAGGATGCGTCGCGCGCGCACCGCCCCATGACAGGCCATTGCGGCGAGAACGGCATCCCGTGCCTCGGTTGCCGCATAGGTCTGGCCATGCTGGGCGAGCTCCCGCAGGGTATCGCGCACCAGGGGCTCGACATGCGCCTCGCTAAGCAGCGTGGGCACTCCCCGTACCGCAAGGCTGTCGGCAGACAGCAGCGAAATCGAAAACCCAAGGTCTTCTAAGACCGTCTGATGGTTTACCGCGGTCTCCCGCTCTAAGGGGTTTGCAGAAAGCGCCACGGGCTCTAACAGCCTCTGCATCTGGCCGCGCGACTCGGCCTTAAGCCGTTCATAGACTATGCGCTCGTGGGCCGCATGCATGTCCACCACAATGAGACCCTGTCGATTCTGGGCAAGAATATAAATCCCATGTAACTGGGCCAGGGCAAACCCCAGCGGATGGTCATCATTGCCCCAGGACCCGCTCGCAGCCACCGGTCCCCATGCGGGCTGTGCCGGCTCGCGCAGAAACTCTGCTCTGGTTGCTGGCCATGGGCTATGCATGGCCAGAGGAACCTGGTGCGCTCGGCCGCCAGAGGTTCGCAGGAGTCTCTCCACAGACGCTGATGGGCTGGATGCCAGGGATGCCAGGCCCGTGGCATCAGAGTCTGGCAGCGCGCCTGCCGGAGGCATGAGCACTGCCGGGTTCTGCCCCAGGGGTCGGGCAAGCCCCTCACGGCAGGCTTTGAGCACCGCCTGATAGACTGCATGGCCCTCGCGAAACCGCACCTCAGCCTTGGCCGGATGGACATTGACATCCACCGCCTCTGGCGCAATCTCCAGAAACACCACAAACCGAGGCTGCCGATCGCCATGCAGCACATCCGCATAGGCGGTACGCAGGGCATGGGCTAATGTGCGGTCTCGCACACAACGCCCATTGACAAAAAAATACTGGCGGTCGCCTGCCCGGCCCTGCGCGTCTGTGGGCGACTGCAGCCATGCGCGAAGCCGCAGAGGGCCTGCCTCGTATTGAACCTCTCGCAGTTGGTCTGGGGCCGTATCTAGCAGTCGCGCCACACGCCGCCCTTCAGATTCCGCCGCCAGGGCGGCCACGATGCGGCCGTTGTGACTGAGTTCAAAGCCACAGTCTGGACGGGAAAGGGCCGCACGGGTCCAGGCCTCTTTGGCATGGCTGAACTCGGTTGCCGGGCTCTTTAAAAACCGACGGCGGGCTGGAACATGGTGAAAGAGTCCCAAAACCTCCACCAGGGTGCCCTGCCCTCCAGAGGCCGGGCTTACCTGCCACCGCCCTTGGTCATGGGCAAGGCGATGGGCATGGCGACTCTCTGCGGTGCAACTGGTAATCGACACCTGGGCCACCGAGGCAATTGCCGCGAGCGCCTCTCCGCGAAACCCATGGCTTCTCACCTGCTCGAGGTCCTCAAGGCTACGAATTTTGCTTGTGGCGTGGCGCGCAACGGCCAGGGGCAGATCCTCGGCAGCAATGCCAAGGCCATCGTCACGGATACGGATGCTGCGGCTGCCTCCCTCTTCGAGGGTTACCGATATGTGCCGGGCGTGGGCATCCAAAGCATTGTCAAGCAGCTCTTTCACCACCGATGCTGGTCGCTCGATCACCTCGCCCGCAGCGATCTGGCTAATCAAGGTATCGGGAAGTAGGGCGATCGAAGCCATCGTTTGCTGCGCCTGTGCTGGGCTAGGCCCGTGTTCTTTTTGCCAGGGGCGGATTGCGGGCCAGATAGTCGTCGACTCCGCTCTGAATGGCCGCCGCGACCGACCGCTGATAGGCCGCATCCCGCAGCCGACGCTCCTCTTCCGGGTTACTGATAAAGGCTGTTTCCACCAGAATGGAGGGAATATCCGGGGCCCGCAGCACGGCAAATCCCGCCTGCTCTACCTTGGGCTTATGCAGACGGTTGATCTTTTCAATCTCGTGCAGCACCGACTGGCCCAGCTTTAGCGAGTCTTTAATCTGGGCGGTTGTCGACATGTCTAGGAGCGTCTGGGTGAGCAGGTCATCGATCTGGTCGAGCTTCACCCCGCCAATGGAGTCAGACTCATTTTCTTTATTGGCCATCCAGCGCGCGGCAGCACTGGTTGCCCCTTTCTCGGAGAGCGCAAACACCGAGGCGCCCTGGGCTGTCGGTGATACCCAGGCATCGGCATGGACCGAAACGAAAAGGTCTGCATTCACCTGCCGCGCCAGGGCCACCCTGCGGGCTAGGGGCACAAAATAGTCGCCATCCCGCGTGAGAAAGGCACGCATATTGGGGCGGGCATCAATCTGGCGTTTCATCTCTCGGGCAATCCGCAGCACCACGTCTTTTTCGCGTGTGCCGGCTCGGCCGATGGCCCCAGGATCTTCCCCGCCGTGCCCCGCATCAATGGCAATGGTGATGAAGGCCGGGGCCGGGGGGCGGCGGGGCTCCTGGCGTGGGGCGCTAGGCCGAGACCCGTCTGCCGCAGTGGCCGGTGGCTCAGCCGCTGGCGCCGATGGGGCGGGCGCCTGGGCGATCTCGGGCGTATCTGATTGCACACTGGCAGGCTCATCGCTGCCGCGCCTGCCAGCGGCGGCCTCATATTCCCTGAGAAATGCCAGCAGCGGATCCTCGGTCACTTCGGGGTATAGGTCGATCACCAGTCGATGTCGGTACTGCGCAATGGGGGGCAGGGTGAAGACCTGGGCCCGCACGGACTGCTTCAGGTCAAAGACCATGCGCACCACATGGGGCTTGAACTGCCCCACCCGAACCTGCCCGATAAACGGGTCATTGGGCGTGATACGGGCGATGATCTGCCGCAGGGTATGCCCAAGACGCATGTTCTGCAGATCGACCACCAGCCTTTCGGGTTTTGTGAGCCGCGTGGTGGAATAAAAGAGCTTTGCCGTGTCATGTTCAATGGCCACGCGCGTGTAGTTGGCCGCAGGCCATACCCGCACCGCCACCACTTCAACGGCCTGCGCGGGCCTGGGCATCACCGCCATAAGCCCAGCAGCCACCGGCGCAAGGGCCAGGGTTCTTCGCACGGGGTTCATAACCGCCGTGCCTGTTGTTGCCCCGGGCGCTACCCCGGGCGCTACCCCGGGTGCCGCTCCGGGCGCTGCCATTGCCCTTCCTTCCAGGGCCTCTTCAAAGGCCTGCAGCGTCTCTGGGCTGCGAAAAATAAAGGTTAGCTGTCGTGGGCCTTCGGGCAGACTGGGGTCTGCCCAGTCGATTGACAGGTCGACATCTGGCTCGGGCAGTCCTTGCACCTTCTCGGGCCATTCCACCAGAATCAGATTGCTATCTGCAAACAGTTCCCGAAGCCCTGAATCCCGCCAGGCCAGGGGATCTGACTGACGGAAAAAATCCAAATGGGCGCAGTTGAGCCCCTGGGCCGTGTAGGTTTCGGCAATGGCAAAACTGGGGCTTTTAATACGACCCTCTACGCCGAGCGCGCGTAATAGGCTTCTTGCCAGGCTGGTCTTGCCTGCTCCCAGCCCGCCATGCAGGTATACCCGCGCAATCCGGCCTTCCTGGGCAAGCTGGGCAAGCGCCTGACCAAAGACCGTGGTCTGGTCTTCAGCTACCGAATTGAAGTCTAGGCGGTGTCGGTCAACAATCACACAATGTCTTTCGTTTTCGATTCTCTTGCACCACGACATGCTAACCCGAGCCTTACGCAGCTTCAGGCATGGGCTTTGGATCTGGGATTTTCGAGCCTGTCAGTGGTTCCCCTGGAGCCCGAAGGCCCAGCCATGCCCATGGACGAATTTACGCGCTGGCTCGACCAGGGTTTTGCTGGTGATATGGATTATCTCTCGCGTAATCGTGATCTGCGCGCGCAGCCAGCCGACCTTCTGCCCGGTGCCCAGACTGTGTTGATGGTTACCATGCCCTATCTTCCTGCAGGCAGTCAGGCCCACTGGCGGCAGCAGGAAGAGGCCGCAGTCAACACGCCGCGCCGCGCTGTGGTCTCTGTCTATGCCCGGGGCCGCGACTATCACAAGGTAATGCGCCGCAGGATTGCTGCCTTGGGGCGGCGGCTGGCCCGTCTCTACCCCGAGGGCCGCTTTCGTGCCTGTGTGGATTCGGCGCCTCTTATGGAAGTCGAACTAGCCGAGCGTGCCGGTCTCGGCTGGCGCGGCAAGAACACTCTGCTCTTGCACCCGACAGCAGGATCGATGTTTTTTCTGGGGGCGCTGCTTACCAATCTGCGTTTCTCGGCGTCTGTGCTCACCCCAAGCCGCGTCGAACGCCACTGCGGCAGCTGCACGGCCTGCCTAGACCTCTGTCCAACCAAGGCGTTTATCGGCCCTTATCAGCTCGATGCCCGCCGCTGTATCTCTTACCTCACCATTGAGCATGCCGGAGATATTCCCGAGCCGCTGCGGCCCCTCATGGGAAATCGCGTCTATGGCTGCGATGACTGCCAGCGTGTCTGCCCCTGGAACCGCTTCGCCCGGGCGGCAACACTGCCTGACTTTGCCGTGCGCCATGGGCTAGACCAGGCCCTACTGACAGAGCTTTTCGCCTGGTCAGAGGAAGAGTTTCATGCCCGTCACCAGGGAAGTGCCATCCTGCGCATTGGCTATTCACGCTGGCTGCGCAACCTTGCCGTGGGCCTTGGCAATGCCCTGGCATCAGCAACCCGTGCCGCAGATGCGGCTGGCGCATCCGATATTCGCGCTGCCCTCACGGCCCGCCAAGACTATCCCGATGCCATGGTGGCGCGGCATATCGCCTGGGCGCTTGCACAGGAAGGGCGAGCCGCATGACACGCACAGTCCAAACGTCTGCAGCGAAAATATCCCCAGTGAAAAAGTCCGCAGCGAAACTATCCCCAGCGAAAATATCCGCAGCAAAATCCCCGCGGGCTGCCCGCAAAAATACTCCTGACAATCCCAGAATCAGCGCCTTTTGTCAGGCACTCTGGCTAGAAGAGGGGCTCTCCCCCAATACCCAGCAGGCTTACCGCCGCGACCTTCTGCACCTGCAGGCCTGGCTCAGCCAGAGCCAGGCTTTAGGGGCAGTCTCCATCGAAGACCTGGCGGCTACCGACCTGCTTGCCTATGTCTCTGAAACCTTTGCGCAGCAGCGGCCTGCAACGACCAATCGACGGCTCTCGTGCCTGCGTCGGTTCTACGGCTGGCTGATACGTCAGGGGTTACGGCAGGACGACCCTACCACGGGCCTGCAGGCCGCCCGCCAGCCTGTGCGTTTTCCTAAGGCGCCCGCAGAGGGCCAGGTTGAGGCCCTGCTCGCAGCCCCCGATTTGCAAACGCCGTATGGGCTGCGTGACCGGGCCATGCTCGAGCTGCTCTATGCCACGGGGCTGCGCGTCTCCGAACTGGTTGGCCTGCCCCTGCATGCCATTGGCAGGGCAGAAGGGGTGATACGCGTCATGGGTAAGGGCAATAAAGAGCGGCTCGTGCCCTATGGGCAGGAGGCCGCAGACTGGCTTAGCCAATACCTTCTTCAGGCGCGCCCCGTGATTCTTGGTGCTCGGCTGTCGGAGGCCACGTTTGTGACTGACCGCGGCGGCTCCATGACCCGACAGTACTTCTGGATGCTGATCAAGCGATATGCAGCGCGTGCAGGAATTCATCGTCCCTTATCGCCCCATGGTCTGCGCCATGCATTTGCAACCCATCTGCTAGACCACGGTGCTGACCTTCGGGTGGTGCAGATGCTGCTCGGTCATGCCGATATCTCCACTACGCAGATCTACACCCATGTTGCCCAGGCCCGGTTAAGAGACATCTATCGCCGTCATCACCCCCGTGGGTCGGGCGCATAATCTTCTGCTATGTCGAGCCTTTCCGCGGTCGTTTTTCTCAGCTACCTGCTTGGGTCGGTCTCGTTTGCCATTGTCGTGAGTCGGCTTCGCGGCCTTGCCGATCCCCGTAGCTATGGGTCAGGCAACCCCGGTGCCACCAATATGCTGCGTAGTGGCGATAAGACCGCTGCGGCCCTAACGCTTCTGGGTGATGCGGCCAAGGGCCTCCTGGCCGTGGTCACGGTGCGGCTCCTCTTTCTTCCAGCGGCAGTCAGTCTCGATGAGGCACAGCTCTGGCTCGCGGCCGGGGCAGCTGCCGTCTTCTTAGGACACCTTTATCCGGTTTTCTTTCGGTTTCAGGGTGGCAAGGGCGTGGCTACTGCCCTGGGGGCGCTGCTGGGGCTGTCGCCCTTACTGGGTCTGCTGGTGCTCCTGGTCTGGCTGCTTGTCTTTGGTCTTACCCGCATCTCTTCATTGTCAGCGCTCGCCGCAGCAGTCTCTGCGCCTATTCTCGCTGCCTTGCCCTGGACGGGATTCTTCCAGACTCCTGTCTGGTGGGCGGTTCTGTTCATGAGTCTGCTGCTGCTGCTGCGGCATCGGTCGAACATCCGCGACCTGCTATCGGGTAAAGAGCGTTCAGTCAGCCAATCGGATTCAGAAAAGCCCCCATGCTGATCCTTGGTGTGGAGACCTCCTGCGACGAGACCGGGCTTGCGCTTCTCGAGATGGATACTCCCGACCAGACGACCTCTCCCCCGCAGGTCTATCGTCCGCCCTCGGCCAGGCTGCTGGCCCAGGCGCTGCATTCTCAGGTGGATCTGCATCGTCTGTACGGTGGCGTGGTGCCCGAACTGGCCTCCCGCGATCACCTATTGCGGCTCATGCCGCTTCTCGAGGGGGTGCTACGCGAAGCGGACCGCGACCTACAGGACATCACTCTCATAGGCGTTACCCAAGGCCCAGGGCTTGCGGGGGCGCTTCTTGTTGGCTGCAGCTTTGCCTATGGCCTTGCCGCCGCCATCGACTGCCCTGTAGCGCCAGTGCATCACTTAGAGGGCCACCTCTTGTCCCCCCTGTTCGGGGTCGATAGCCTCGCCTTTCCCTTTCTTGCCCTTCTGGTGTCCGGGGGCCATACCCAGTTGCTGCAGGTCGATGGTGTTGGCCAGTACAAACTACTGGGAGAGACCATAGATGATGCGGCGGGCGAGGCCTTTGATAAGTCCGCGCAGCTGCTGGGGCTTGGCTATCCGGGTGGCCCAGAGATTGCCCGACTGGCGCAGACCGGGCAGACTGGGCGGTTCGCGCTGCCACGGCCGCTGCTGGGGCGTCCGACGCTTGACCTTAGCTTTGCCGGGCTCAAAACCGCAGTGCTCACTCAGGTAAAAAAGGCAGGGGGCACTGCCGGGCTCTCCGAGGTTGATAAGGCCGATATCGCCGCAGAGGCGCAGCAGGCTATTGTTGATGTCCTGGTGGCGAAGTCGATTGCGGCCCTCAAACAAACCGGGGCGCAGAGGCTCGTGGTGGCCGGCGGGGTGAGCGCTAACCAGCTCTTGCGTTCCCAGCTCGATGCCGCTTGCAGTAAATTAAAAGTGAGCGTCTACTACCCGCCTATTAGTCTGTGTACAGATAATGGCGTAATGATTGCCTGGGCGGCTGGCTTACGGGCCGCCCTGGGAGATCGGGGTAGCGCCGCGGGCGCCTTTGCCGTGCGGCCGCGTTGGCCCTTGTCGGAAAGGCGCCTGTCCTGCACGCTTGCCTAACCGGTAAGGCTTAGTCCATAATGGCGGATTGACTGCGAACCCCGTGCAACTTCTTTCATCATAAAGCCGCCATTTTTCTATGCCTTTAGTCCGAGTTAAAGAAAACGAACCTTTCGAAGCCGCCATGCGGCGGTTTAAGCGTACGATCGAAAAGATCGGCCTACTCACCGAGCTGCGCGCCCGCGAGTTCTACGAGAAACCCACCGCCGAGCGTAAGCGCAAAAAAGCAGCAGCGGTTAAGCGCCACTACAAGCGTGTTCGCAGTCAGATGCTTCCTGTGCGTAAGTACTAGCGGGCTTTACAGCACTTCGGTGCATGCGTAACGGGCCCGCAGTTCGCGGGCCTTCGTTTTTTAAGGGGTGTTCATGTCGCTAAAAGACCGTCTTAACGAGGACATCAAGTCGGCTATGCGGGCCAAGGCCACAGCCGAGCTCACCACCCTGCGGCTAATTACCGCGGCAATCAAGCAAAAAGAGGTCGATGACCGGGTCACGCTCGATGAGACCCAGGTGGTTGCGGTAATCGAAAAAATGGTGAAGCAGCGAAAAGATTCGATCGCCCAGTTTCAGGCCGGTGGCCGGCAAGACCTCGTAGACAAAGAATCCGCCGAGCTCTCTCTATTGCAGTCCTACCTACCCGAACAGCTCTCAGAGCAGGCTATTCGTGCAGAGGTCGCCGCCTGCCTTGCCGCGTTGCAGGCCTCGGGCGAACCGCCTTCTGCGGCCTGGATGGGCAAAATAATGGGGCAGCTCAAGCCCAGGCTTGCCGGTAAGGCCGATATGGCGTTTGTCTCACGGGTAATTAAAGAGGCACTGGGCAGCTAAGCCTGCGCTGTGATTCCGCAGTCATTCATCGATGACCTCCTTCGGCGTGTCGATATCGTCGACCTGGTAGGGCAACATGTCAGCCTAAAAAAAGCGGGCAGCAACTACAGTGGCCTGTGCCCATTTCATAACGAAAAGTCCCCATCGTTCACGGTCAGCCCCGCAAAGCAGTTCTATCACTGCTTTGGATGCGGGGCTAGTGGCACCGCAATTGGCTTTCTTATCGAGCATTTGGGCCTGAGCTTTCCGCAGGCGGTTGAGGAACTTGCCCGGCGGCAGGGGCTCGAGGTTCCGCAGCAGCAAGACGCTTCCGAGTCGTCAAAGGAAGACCGTAAAACGCAGGCAGACCTTCGGTCGCGCCTTGAGGCCCGCATGCGCGAGGCAGCGCGTTTTTATCAGCGTCGCCTCAAAGACTCGCCCGAGGCCATCGAATACCTAAAGAATCGTGGCATCACCGGGGAGAGTGCTGCCCGCTATCACCTTGGCTACGCCCCCCCTGGATGGCAGTCTCTTCAGGCCGTATTTGCCGATTACCAGGATAACGAACTCTTGCAGGCGGGGCTTGTGATAGATGAGCCTGCCGGCCGTCGCTACGACCGGTTTCGCAACCGGATTATGTTTCCCATTCTTGGCATGCGCGGTGAGGTCATTGGGTTTGGGGCGCGCACTCTGGGTGATGACACGCCTAAATACCTGAACTCACCTGAGACCCCCATCTTTACCAAAGGCGGCGGATTGTATGGCCTGTTTGAGGCCAGAAAGGCCATCCGAGAGGCTGGCGAGATCTGGGTCGTAGAGGGCTATATGGATGTCGTTGTGCTTGCCCAGTACGGAATCGGCCATGTCGTGGCTACCCTGGGCACCGCCACCACGGCAGACCATCTGCGTATTCTGTCGCGCCAGACAAGTCGCATTGTCGTAATGTTTGATGGGGATAGGGCAGGACAAAAGGCAGCCGCAAGGGCGCTGGAGGTGATGCTGCCTTTTGCAAGCCCCAGGCTACAGGTGCGGTTTGCCTTCCTGCCCTCAGACCACGATCCAGACAGCTTTGTTCGGCAGTTCGGCCGCGAGGCCCTCTTGCAGCTTGTCGAAACCGCACCACCCCTGTCACGATTCGTGCTCGACCGTGCGGCTGCGGGCCAGTCGCTCGACTTTGCCGAGGGCCGGGCCGCGGCAACGGCAGAGGCCAAGCGGCTGCTGGCCTTGATGTCGGATTCGCCGCTCAAGGCACAGATCGCCCAGGATGCCGCCCGGCAGTTTCAGACCGATCTGCAGGCGCTCGGGGTCGTCACGGCCCGCCAGTCGGGCTTCCAGCCGCGACGCGCGCAGCCCTCGATAGCTAGTGCCGGGGCGCGTCCCTCTGCATCAGCCCAAGGAAGTATCAGGCGGCAGGCCGAACGCATTCTGCAGATACTTATCCAGGTTCCCAAGGCCTATCAGTCTGTCGTAGAACACGACCATTTCCCCCTTGCCCGGGAGCAGTTTGCGCAAGACCACCTCCAGCTTCTCGACTGGATCGGCAGCCGCCGTCATTCCCCCAGTCAGGCTGGTCTCTATGAGGCCGCCCAGCGGGAAGACCCCCAGTCTGGGCTGGTGGTTCTTTTCCAAAAACTGTCCTCACCAGACCCCGCTCTAGAAGCGATCTTTCAGGCCGATAACCAAGAGGCAGGCAAGGGGAATGTTGGAAATGAGCTAAGCCGGGCAATCCGCGTGCTGGCGGTGCGCAGCATGCAAAAAAGGGCAACCGACCTCGCTGCGCGTCCAGAGCTTCGGCCCGAAGACCTTTCCGCGCTGCGGCAGCTTCAGTCGGAAATCCAGGAGCTCAAGGCGGTCTTGAGAGATTCAGACGAAAGTTCTATAATGTAAGGTTCTCTAGCGCGAAGGAGCGTACCGAATGGCGGCAGGAAAGCAACCAGCGAATAAGATAAAGGCGGGTGTAACTTCGGGGGTAACGGCGGGTAAAAAACCGGCCCCAGCGGCGGCCGCAAAGCCCGCCAAACCAGCTCCTAAGCCGTCGCCAACGCCCTCGGCCAAGGCGCCAAGTAAGCCTGCCGCAAAGGCGGCGGCCAAGCCGCCTGCTAAATCGGCGGCAAAGCCAGTTGCGGCCACAAAGCCAGCCGCCAAAGCAGGTGCTAAGCCAGCTTCTAAACCAGCGGCCAAGCCTGCTGCCAAAGCAGGTGCTAAGCCAGCTTCTAA
>JBMSYB010000053.1:0-11802 GCA_049426285.1 Burkholderiaceae bacterium | reverse complement strand
CACGGCCTCGGGCCGATCGCCTACGTGGCCCCCGAGGTTAAAGAAGTCATAGGGGGCACGGCTTGCGCCCATTCCCAGGCTGGTTCCGGGAATGCGGCCCCGCAGGCTTATGGCCCCCCGCACGCCCTTGGGCAGTCCTGCGATTACCTCTATGGGTACGTCCATGGGTTTTCCGATGGGTTTACTTATAGGTGAGCCTATCGGTTTGCCTGATGGCTGAAGATCTACAGGGGCCATGGAATGCCTGCCTGGCTTAGTTGGGCAAGGAAGTCTACCGGCGGCGCGGCCTGAAACTGCAAATCCGCACCAGTGGTCGGATGTGTAAGGGAAAGCGCATAGGCATGCAACGCCTGACGGCTAATCACGAGGCCCTCGGGCCGAGGCGCGGTTCTGCGATAGCTGGGGTCACCCACAATGGGGGCCTTGGCATATTCCAGGTGCACCCGTATCTGATGGGTACGACCGGTCTTCAGGCCACACCGCAAAAGGGTGACAGGCTTTGTGCCGATCGTCCCATGGGCGAGGGGGGCAAACGCCGTCCAGGCCGGTTTGCCCAAGCCCTCGCCCACCACCGCCATGCGCTGGCGGTCTGCAGGGTCTCGGCCGATCGACCCTTGGGCAACCCAGTCGCTGTTCATCGCGCCCCAGGCCAGGGCCAGGTACTGCCTACCCATCGATCGGGCCTGTAGCTGTCGTACCAGGTCGGTCTGCGCCTCAAGGGTCTTTGCCACCACCATGAGCCCCGTGGTGTCGCGGTCAAGCCGATGCACAATGCCTGCCCGGGGCAGGTGTCGAAGCCCTGGCTGGTGCCAGAGCAGGCCATTGAGCAGCGTGCCGGTGGCATGGCCCGCCGCAGGATGCACCACCAGACCGGCCTGCTTGTTCACCACCAGAATGTCTTCGTCCTCATAGACCACGGCAAGCGGGATCGACTCGGCAAGCCAGTCGCCCGAGGGCTCTGGCTCAGGCGGAATGGCCCAGACGGACTGGCCCTGCTTTACCGGCTGGCTCGACTTGCGCGCAGGCTGCCCGTCTATGGCGACGGCACCGGCTGCAATCCACTGCTGCAGGCGCGCCCGTGACTGTGACCCGAACCACTGCGAAAGAAACCTGTCGAGCCGCTGCCCATGGGCCTCGGCGCCGACCACAAGGCCAAGCCCATCGCTATAATCAGACGATTCGGATGCCTCCGGTGCCTCGGGCGCAGTCCCGCCGAATGCCGCGCCCTCGCTGCCATTTCCTGGCAGACCGTTGTTCGTCATCGCTGAAGGGATAGGATTTGTTAAATCAGACACAAGATGTATTGTCTCGCGGAATGTCATCGATTCCGTTTTTTTATCGTATGGCCGCGCGCGGGCTAGACGTATCCCTGCGCGCGCTACGGCTGCTTTGTGGCGGCCTGGTTCTCGCCGGGCTAGTGGCCTGTAGCTCTGCCACAAAAGATCCCACGGTGAACTGGTCTGCCGATCGTCTTTACGCAGAGGCCAAAGACGAGATGGCCTCTGGTAACTGGGCCACTGCGATTGGTCATCTGCAAAAGCTCGAGTCACGCTACCCCTTTGGCCGCTTTGCCCAGCAGGCGCAGATCGATACCGCTTATGCCTATTGGAAGGACAATGAGCTTGGCCTGGCGCTTGCCACCCTTGACCGGTTTCAGCGCCTCTATCCAAACCACGAAAACCTTGACTATGTGTTCTATCTGCGCGGGCTGATTAACTTCAACGACCGGCCAAGCCTGTTCACCCAGGTTACTGGTGAAGACCTGGCCGAACGAGACCCTAAGGCCGCCCGCGAGGCCTTCGATACCTTTAAGGAACTTGTGCAGCGGTTTCCCGATAGCCGGTATGCCCCCGATGCCGAGGCGCGGCTGCAGTTTCTGCTCAACACCCTGGCCCAGAACGACACCCATGTGGCTCGTTTCTACATTCGGCGTGGGGCCTACATGGCCGCGGTAAATCGCGCCCAGCAGGTGGTACGGTCGTATCAGACGGCCCCGGCTGTCGAAGAGGCGCTTGCCCAGATGGTGCATTCCTACGAAAAGCTGGGTCTTGATACCTATGCCGCAGATGCCCGGCGGGTTCTCGCCAAGAACTTTCCGCAGAGCCACTACCTAGAAATGGGCTATAACCCAGAGCTGCGATTTGGCCTGCCTTCGCAGCTCGTACCCAAGACCGCCTCGACCTTCTCGCTGCGTCGATTGTTTGGCGAAGTGCTGTCGAACTTCTAACTGCGAAAGACCCGCCCTACTGCGTCGGCAGTGGGGCTCCAAAGAGCTGACCGGCCAAGGCGATCGCCTCGTGCATAGAGCTAGCCTGGGCAAACTTGGGCAGCCCCGACAGCATGGCCTTACCATAGCCCGTCTGATACAGCCTGCGGTCGCCCACCAGCAGTACGCCCTTGTCGGCCTCAGACCGAATCAGTCTGCCAATACCCTGCTTGAGCACCAGCAGAGCCTCTGGACATTGAATTGACCGAAAGGGGTCCTGACCCTGCTGCCGTGCCTGTTGCATGCGCGCCTGCATTACCGGGTCATCGGGGGGTGCGAAGGGCAGCTTATCGATCATGACCATCGATAAGGCCAAACCCGGCACATCTACCCCTTCCCAGAAGCTGGCACTGCCAATGAGCAGCCCCCGACCATGGCTTCGAAACGATTCGAGAAGGGCGCCGCGCGCAGCCTCACCCTGCACCAGTAGCCTGCGGCTTGCCAAAAACTGGCCCGGATGGGCGCGTATATGGGCTGCCGCCAGAGATACCGCCCGCAGACTCGTGCAGAGAATCATGATGCCCCCGGGAATGGCCTCAAACAAGGCATCAATCCCAGGCATGGCAAGAAGCCGGGCCACGAGATCGGGCGCCTTGGGATCGGGAAGGTCTTCGGGAAACACCAAAAGGGCTTGCCTTTGGAAATCGAATGGGCTGCCCAGAAGAAGGCACCGGCCCGGCTTAAGGCCCAGACGGCGATTGAAGTAGGCAAAAGCCTTCTCTGGGTCTGAGGCATCCCCCTGCTCGGCAGCCAGCGTCGCAGACAGAAAGATCCAGCTGCGGTCTGGCGCCTGAAAGGCCTCCGCAAGGGGCTCGGCCAGGTCGAGCGGTGCGGCATGCAGCGACACGCCAAACCGGGTCCTTTCGAGCCAGAACACCTTGGCAGGTAGGTCTGCGGAATCGGCCTGTTGCTGCTGGTCTTGAAACATTCTCAGCCGCTCGATCAGTGCCTCGACGCGACCGGCCAGCCGGTCTATTTCGGGGTGTCGCTCTCGGTTGACCTGCAGCGCATCGCGGGCCGGAGCAAGACCGCGCGCAAAGACCGCGACTGCGTCAGCCAGGGCATCACCCCTGTCGGCCACGAGACGCGCCCAGTCCCACTTTCCCACTGTCAGTTCGGCAAACTGAGACCGAAATACCATCGCAGCCTGCTCCAGCCCAGCAGACAGTTCTGCCCAGGCCGCGCCATCAGGCGCAAGCCGCAGGCCGGTGGCAAGGATATCGCGGGCCAGCACCGTGACCTGGTGGCTGGAGACTGCGTCTGAGAAGGCCTGGCTTGCGGTGGCAATAAAGCCGTGGGCCTCATCAATCACGACCGTGTCGAATTCCGGCAGAATCGACTGCTCCACCCCACGCCGCAGGGCAAGGTCTGCGCAGAAGAGATGGTGGTTGACGATCACCAGATCGGCCTGCCATGCGGCATTGCGAGCCTTCACCACAAAGCAGTCTGCAATTTTCGGGCAGGCATTGCCCAGGCAGTTCTCTCCGGTGGAGGTAACCCACGGTATTACCGGTGAGTCCTCCGGTAGGCCGCTGCAGTCGGCCAGATCGCCCTCTTCGGTTGTAGCGGCAAACCGGCGTACCTCCCGCAGCACCTGCCAGTCTTGAGCCCGTGTAAATCGGGCATCGTCTTTCGCTGTCTCGAGCCGATAGGGGCAGAGATAGTTCGCTCGGCCCTTGAGCCGCACCACCCGGGCCGACTGGCCCAGGATCTGCAAAAGCCGCGGTATATCGCGCTGAAAGAGCTGGTCTTGCAGGGTGCGGGATGCGGTGGAGACAATGGCCTTGCGACCCGATGTCAGCACGGGAATAAGATAGGCGAAAGTCTTTCCCACGCCTGTGCCCGCCTCGGCCACCAGCGTGTGGCGTCGGTCTAAGGCCTCTGAGACCGCCTGTGCCAGAGCGGCCTGCTCCCTGCGCACCGAGAACTGCGGCAGGCGAGCGCGAAGCAGGCCCTGGGGGCCAAAATACCGGTTCTGCGCGCTCGCTAGGGTGCCGGCTACGGTAGCCGGTTCAGGCCGGTTCATTCGGCGAGAGCGCCATGATGAGCTGGGTGATCTGGTCTTTAATCTGCAACTTGCGTTTCTTTAACCGCCGCAGCGCAAGCTCATCCCCGGTGCCATTTTGCTGTAGGGTCATGATCAGCTGGTCGAGCTCGCGGTGTTCTTCCTCGAGTTCAAGCAGCCGCATGTGGGCCGTACGAATATTGGTATCGGGATTCACTGGGCGTTCTGCTTCGGAACAAGAGACTCCAGATGCCGAGCCATGGCCTGCTGCCGCGCCCGCAGGCGGGCATTGGCATGCAGCTGGCGGATCTCAAGGTTCAGCATCTCTTGGGCAAGGTCGAGCTCTCGCAGTGCCCGGGCACGCGCCTGACGGGCATCTTCGCGGCATGCGGCAGAGGCAAACCTCTGCAGACACTGCTGTTCTCGGGCGTTAAAGACATTACGCACCATGGCCCGTTCTTCGGCAACAGCCGCAAGGCCGCTGCGTAGCCGAGATTCCTTTTCGGCGACGTAGTCAGCACTGGAATCGGCCGCAAGCGCCAGCGGTACGGCCAAGCCCATGGCCAGGATGAGAAGCGCCGCAGAAGATCGAGGGGCAGCTGAAATCCCGAAAATTCTCATACCGAGAAGTATGGCATCAACTGATCCGTTCGACACCCCGCCTTCTGTCTGCACTCAGGTAGCTTTCTGCTTTCATTTCCACCAATCGACTGGCGGTACGCCTGAACTCTGAGGCCATGGGGCCTTCGGTATAGAGGGCATCGGGGGCTACCTGCGCCGATATCGCTAGGCGGGTGCGATGGTCATAGAAGACATCCACCAGCCAGGTAAGCCGCCGGGCCTCGGAGAACTGGGTGCGGTTGAGCTGGCTGACTCCGGAAAGAATCACGGTGTGGAAGTTCTGGGCAAGCCAGAGGTAGTCATGCATCGACCGAGGGCCGCCAATAAGCGCTGTGGCTGCAAACCAGATGACCCCGCCGGCCCTTCGTAGGAAGGCCACCTCACGGCCCTCAATGGTGATGCTGCCGTTTTCCTCCCGAGGGCCATCGGCCAGGGCATCGAACACCCGCTGCAGCGCGTCTGGCTCAGACCCCGACCCTTCCCCTGATCCTTTCTCCGAGGCTGCCCCTGCGGCTACCCCCGATCCGCCGGCAGGCAGGGTGAGATAAAAGTCGCTGCTGCGAAGCCCATGCGCTGCAAGCCATGACTGGCCTGCCTGCGACTGATCCCGTCTGCGGTGGTCGTCTCCGGCGGTGAGCTCCACAACGTCAAGCTGCTGCTCCAAAAGTCGAATCGCCGGAAGCAGCCGATCCCGGTGCAGCCCGTCGGGGTACAGCCCCGAGGGGGGGTAGTTGGAGGTCATGACAAACCCCACGCGCGCCTTCACCAAGGCCATCAGCAGCCGCTCCAGGATCATGGCATCGGCAATGTCGGAGATATGAAACTCATCAAAACAGATCAGCCGATACCGTCGGGCCACGCGCAGAGCCACCTCAGAAAGCGGGTCTTCGGTGCCGCGCAGGTCGTACATTTCGCGGTGCACGCCGCGCATAAACTCATGAAAGTGGACCCGAAGCTTACGCTCCAAGGGCACCACATCGTAGAAGCAGTCCATGAGAAAGGTCTTGCCGCGGCCTACCCCGCCCCAGAGGTAAATACCTCGGGGCAGTGGCGGATGAATAAAGACCTTGGCGAGCCTTCCTCCCCGCTGCGACTTGTAGTGTTTCCAGTCGCGGGCACACCGCTCCAGGGCGGCAAGCCCGGCGGCCTGACTGGGATCAGGCTCGCCGGAATGCTCGGCTAGCTTTGCCCGGTATCGTTCTTCTACAGGACCCATGGCGTTACGGTTTCTGCCACTTGGCCAGCCTTAAAAGCCTACATATTCAACGCCCGCTTATCTACCGCCAGGGCCGCCTCACGTATCACCTCTGACATCGATGGGTGGGGGTGACAGACCCGGGCAATGTCCTCGGAAGAGGCCTTGAACTCCATGGCCAGTGCCACCTCAGAAATAAGGTCGGAGGCCGATGCCGCAACGATATGCACCCCCAGAACCTCGTCGGTGGCGGCATCTGCAAGCACCTTCACAAAGCCCTCTGCGGCATCCATGCCCAGGGCCCTGCCATTGGCGGCAAAGGGAAACTGCCCGGCCTTATAGGCTCGGCCTTCCACCTTTAACTGCTGCTCGGTCTTACCCACCCAGGCAATCTCGGGCATGGTGTAGATCACCCAGGGAATGCAGTTGTAGTCGATATGGGGTTTCTGGCCTGCCAGAATCTCGGCCACCATCACGCCCTCGTCTTCGCCCTTGTGGGCGAGCATCGGGCCGCGCACCACATCGCCAATGGCAAAGATATTGGGCTTTTTGCTGCGGCAGTGGTCGTCTACGGGAATAAACCCACGGTCATCGGCGGCAAGCCCTACGGCCTCCAGGTTGAGGTTCTCGGTATTTGGCACGCGGCCCACCGAGACAATTAGCCTGTCGCAGTCAAGGCTCTGGGCTTTGCCATCAGAAGACTTGTAGGCAATGCTCACCCCCTTAGCGCTGGCCTTAACATCGCCAATGGCAACGCCCATTTCGATCTTCAGGCCCTGGCCGGTAAAGAGCTTAAAGGCCTCCTTACCCACTGCCTCATCACAGGCTGCCAGGAACTGGGGCGTGGCCTCAAGCACGGTGACATCCGACCCCAGGCGCCGCCAGACCGACCCGAGTTCCAGCCCAATAACCCCCGCGCCAATCACGCCCAGCCGCTTTGGTACTGAGTCGAAGGCTAAGGCGCCCTCGTTGTCGCAGACGATCTTGTTGTCCACCGCAATGCCGGGCAGATGGCGTGCCTTTGAGCCGGTAGCGACAATCACGTTCTTGGCTGCGACAGCCTCAGCGCCATCGCTACCCTGCACCTCTAGCAGCACCTTGCCATCGGCCTCCCCCGTAAACCGGCCATGGCCTTTGAGCCAGGTGATCTTGTTTTTGCGAAACAAGAACTCGATGCCCTTGGTCATCTTCGAGACGATGCCGTCTTTACGGGCGATCATCTTGGCAAGGTCGAAACTGGCCCCCTTCACGCTGATGCCGTGGTTTCCTGCGTGGTGGGCGATGTTTTCAAACTCTTCGCTCGAGGCCAAGAGCGCCTTTGATGGAATACAGCCCACATTGAGGCAGGTACCGCCTAGGGCGGGCTCTCCTTTGGGCGTGAGCCACTTCTCAATACAGGCGGTCTTAAACCCCAGTTGCGCTGCCCGAATGGCCGCAATATAGCCCGCTGGCCCCGCACCAATTACAACGACATCGAATTCCTGTGCCATGACGATGCTCCTTCTAGATTTCAAGTAAGAGGCGGGCAGGATCTTCCATCGCCTCTTTCATGGTCACCAGGCCCAGCACGGCCTCGCGGCCATCGATGATGCGATGGTCGTAGGACATGGCGAGATAGTTGATTGGTCTCACGACCACCTGACCGTTCTCAACCACCGCGCGGTCTTTGGTGGCATGAATGCCCAGAATGGCCGACTGCGGCGGGTTGATGATGGGGGTGGAGAGCATCGAGCCAAAGACCCCCCCGTTGGAGATCGAGAAGGTGCCGCCGGTGAGCTCGTCGAGTGAAATCTTGCCCTCGCGCGCGCGCACGCCGAAGTCAGAGATGGTCTTTTCGATCTCGGCAAAGGTGAGCTGATCGGCATTGCGAATAATGGGCACCACCAGGCCCCGCGGGGAGCCCACGGCAATGCCAATGTCAAAGTAGCCGTGATAGACAATATCGTTGCCATCGACCGAGGCATTGAGCACGGGGTATTTTTTCAGTGCTGCCACTGCCGCCTTCACAAAAAAGGACATGAAGCCCAGCTTCACACCATGCTCTTTTTCGAACCGGTCGACATACTGTTTGCGCAGGGCCATGACCGGCGCCATGTTCACCTCGTTGAAGGTGGTCAAAATGGCATTGGTGGACTGCGACTGCAGCAGACGCTCTGCCACGCGGGCCCGCAGACGGCTCATTGGCACCCGCTGCTCTGGGCGTCCCTCGAGCATGGCATCGGGGCCAAAGCTGGCCGCTACCGGCGGCAGGCTTGCGCCCATCGAGGGGGTAGGTATGGCCGCTGGCTTAGAAGCGGAAGCAGCAGCTGCAGCGGTAGGAGCAGGGGCACTGCCCTTGGCGGCGGCTGCCAGAACATCGCCTTTGGTGATGCGCCCGTCTTTGCCAGTGCCCTGTGCCACCGACACTCCGGTTTCGGCCATGAGCTTGGCCGCAGCGGGCATGGCAACCCCTGCCGCAGTACCAGTCGAAGCCGCTTGCGCTGCCGCAGGCGCCGAAGCAGGTGCCGCCGCGGCAGATACCGCGCCTGCCTTGGCCTCGGTATCGATCTTGGCGATCACCTCGTTGGACACCACACTGCCGCCATCGTCTTTGAGCAGTTCTGTCAGCACGCCGCTGGCGGGCGCGGGCACCTCGAGTACCACCTTGTCGGTTTCGATTTCGATGAGTGTCTCGTCTTGCGTCACCGCCTCGCCGGGCTTCTTCTTCCACTGCAACAAGGTGGCCTCTGCCACGGATTCAGATAACTGTGGAACCTTTACCTCATGAATAGCCATTTTGATCTGTCTCTCAGTCTGTCTTGAAATATGTTTTGGATAAGGAAATAGGGTTGGCAGATACGCGCTAGATCACCTGGGCATTTTTTAGCCGCGCAAATGCCGCATCGAGCAGGTCCTTCTGACGCTTCACGAACACCTCGTAGTAGCCAGATGCTGGCGCAGCCAAGGCCGGACGCCCGGCATAGCCCAGCTTCATGCCATCGGTCATGTGCTCACGCAAATAGTGCTGCGCCTGGAACCAGAAGCCCTGGTTCTGCGGTTCGTCTTGTACCCAGACGATCTCGGTAAGGTTGGGATACTTACGGATCTCGTTATCGAATTGCTTGTGCGGGAAGGGATAGATCTGCTCAACCCGCACGATTGCGACATCATCGCGGTCGCGCTCTCGGCGCTGGGTTACCAGGTCGTAATAGACCTTGCCCGAGCAGACCATCATGCGCTTGATCTTTTTGGCCTGAATGGTGGGGTCGACCTCGCCAATCACGGTCTGGAATCGGCCGTGCACGAGCTGGTCTAGGGGCGAGCTGGCATCCTTGTTCCGCAGCAGCGACTTCGGTGTGAAGACCACCAGCGGCTTGCGGAAAGGCCGAATCATCTGCCGCCGCAGCAGGTGGAAGATCTGGGCGCCGGTGGTGGGCTGGCAGAGCTGCATGTTCATGTCGGCACAGAGCTGCAAAAATCGCTCAGGGCGGGCCGACGAATGCTCTGGCCCTTGGCCCTCGTGGCCATGCGGAAGCAGCAGCGTGAGGCCACTCTGGCGGCCCCACTTGACCTCACCGGAGGCAATGAACTGATCTATGACCACCTGGGCGCCGTTGGCAAAGTCGCCAAACTGCGCCTCCCAGATTACAAGGGCGTTGGGCTCTGCAGTGGAATAGCCATATTCAAATCCCAGCACAGCCTCTTCAGACAGGACCGAGTCGATGACGGTAAAGTTGGCCTGCTCCGGAGAGATATTCTGCAGAGGGATGTAGGTGCCCGAGTCGTAACGCTCACGCTTCTGGTCGTGCAGCACGGCATGGCGGTGGGTAAAGGTGCCCCGGCCGCAGTCTTGGCCACTGAGCCGAATGGCATAGCCGCTGGATACCAGCGAGGCATAGGCAAGGTGTTCTCCCATGCCCCAGTCGACATTGAGCTCGCCACGCCCCATGGCACGACGGTCGTTAAGCACCTTTTCTACCAAGGGATGGACATTGAAGTCTTGGGGCACGGTGGTCACGCGTTCTGAGAGGCGCTGCAGCTCGGAGAGCGGCAGCCCCGTGTCGGCATCATCGGTCCACTTTTTATTGAGGAAGGGTGCCCAGTCGACAGAGAACTTACTCTTGTAGTTGGTGAGGACCGGTTCGCGGGTGCCGCTACCCTCGTCCATTGCAGCGCGGAAGGCCTTTACTAGGGCATCGCCCTCGCCTGGGGCGATCACGCCCTGCGCCTCGAGACGGTCTGCATAGAGTTTGCGGGTTCCAGGATGGGCCCCCACGGCGCGATACATCATGGGCTGGGTGAGCGATGGGGTGTCTTGTTCGTTGTGCCCCAGTTTGCGGAAGCAGATGATGTCGATCACCACATCTTTTTTGAATCGCGTGCGATATTCCACCGCCAGGTTGGTGACAAAGACCACGGCCTCGGGGTCATCGCCATTGACGTGAAACACTGGTGCCTCGATCATTTTCACTACATCGGAGCAATAGAGCGTTGACCGGGTGTCGCGGGGGTCTGAGGTGGTAAAGCCAATTTGGTTATTGATCACAATGTGCATGGTGCCGCCCACGCCATAGCCTCGCGTCTGGGCCATGTTGAGTGTCTCCATAACCACGCCCTGGCCTGCAAACGCTGCATCACCATGGACCAGCACGGGCAGAATCTTTTCTCCTGAGTTGTCTCCCCGACGATCCTGCCGCGACCGCACAGAGCCGGTAACCACTGGGTTCACGATCTCAAGGTGCGACGGATTAAACGACAGCGACAGGTGCACTGGGCCGCCAGAAGTCGACACGTCGCTGGAGAAACCCTGGTGGTACTTTACGTCGCCCGCAGGCAGGTCTTCTGCGTGCTTGCCCTCAAACTCAGCAAACAGGTCTTTGGGCATTTTTCCTAGGGTGTTTACCAGCACATTAAGCCGGCCCCGGTGGGCCATGCCGATCACGATCTCTTCCACGCCGCGGGTACCAGAGGCTTCAATGAGCTCGTCCATGGCAGCAATGAACGACTCTCCGCCTTCGAGTGAGAAGCGCTTTTGGCCGACATACTTGGTGTGCAGGTAACGCTCCAGGCCTTCAGCGGCGGTAACCTGCTTCAGGATGCTGATCTTCTTATCAGCAGAAAAATGCGGGTTGGTGCGGCTCGATTCCAGCTTCTCCTGGATCCAGCGCTTTTCGGCAGGATCAGACACATACATAAACTCCGCACCGATCTTGCCGCAGTAGGTGTCTTTAAGCGCCTGGATAATGTCGCGCAGGCTCATCTGCTCCTGACCGAAATACAGGTTGTCTGCACGGAACGGAGTGTCTAGGTCTGACTCAGAAAAGTCGTAGAAGGCATGCTCGAGCTCAGGAATTGCAGGCCGCTCGCGCAGCTTGAGGGGGTCAAGATCTGCCCATTGGTTGCCCAGGTAGCGATAGGCTGCAATGAGGCTCTGGACATGAATCTGCTTACGGGCAACCGAAAGGTCGCGCTCGGCAAGACGCGGCAGAAACTGATTGTGCTTGGCCCGCTGGGCAAACGATTCGATGACTGGCGCATGCGGCAGATCGCGCGTGTCCGCGTCACCATTGGTTGCAGGAACGTTCTGCAGCTGATCAAAATAACGGCGCCAGTTGTCGGTGACCGACCCTGGGTTGTCGAGGTACATCTCGTACAACTCCTCAACATAGGGCGCGTTGGCCCCAAAGAGATACGAATTGAGCTGAAAGCTCTTCATCATGATTGCTTCACCTTTCT
>JBMSYB010000052.1:0-11873 GCA_049426285.1 Burkholderiaceae bacterium | reverse complement strand
ATCGCCTATGTGCGACAGGCTAACGCCATTGCGGACTACCATTGGGATGAGGGTAAGCAGGCGGGCATTAAGATTGGGCGGGAAGAGGGCAAGGCAGAAGGCAAAGCAGAAGCAACGCGCGATCTGGTAGCCCGCCAGCTCCAGCGAAAGTTTGGCCCATTAAGCGCCGAGCATCAGGCTAAGCTCGATTCCGCAACGCTCGAGCAGTTAGAGCTCTACTCCGACACACTCCTTACCTCCTCGTCGGTAGACGAGGTTTTCACCAGCGCGGGTGCATCTTAGAACCACAGATTTGCAACTTCCGTAGGGCGGAACTACCCGACCGGCGTGTATTGGTTAGCACCTCTAGGGGGAGTGACCCCGCAGAGCTCAGAAATAAGCGGATGGCGTCCCCTAGGGGATTCGAACCCCTGTACTCACCGTGAAAGGGTGATGTCCTAGGCCTCTAGACGAAGGGGACCTGAATGGTCCATTACTGCGTACCACCTAATGCGCACTACCAACTACCAAAAAGACCAAGTGGTGGAGCTAAGCGGGATCGAACCGCTGACCTCTTGCATGCCATGCAAGCGCTCTCCCAGCTGAGCTATAGCCCCAACGACCGCCCTATATTGAACACTCACCATTACGAGAGCAGCAAACCGGGCAATCGGGAATCGTAATGGTTCTAGCCGCGTTTGTCCAATTGCCGGCCATAGGCCATGGGTCAACAGAGCCTGCATGCTAGGATGAAACATGCCCGCACGACTCATCGATGGCCTGGCGCTGGCCCAATCAATTCGCGCAGAAGTCAAGAACGAAGTTGCCCAACGAGCGCCCGGAGCTGGCCGTGCCCCTGGTCTCGCGGTAATTCTGGTCGGCGAAAACCCCGCCTCGCAGATCTATGTTCGTAATAAGGTGAAAGCCTGCCAGGAGGCAGGGTTCCATTCCCGGCTTATCGAACTCCCCGTGACCACCAGCCAGTCAGCCCTTGTGGCCGAGATCGACCAGCTCAACCACGACCGCGCCATAGACGGCATTCTGGTGCAGCTGCCGCTGCCCGACCACATTGATGATCACGTGATCATTCATTCGATCTCCCCCGAAAAGGATGTCGACGGCTTTCATCCTGCAAACGCCGGCGCCCTGCTAATAGGAAGGCCCCGGTTCCGCCCCTGCACGCCCTTTGGCGTAATGCGCATGCTTGCTTCGGTACAGGCCCAGTTGCGTGGGTCAGAGGCTGTCGTGGTGGGGGCAAGTAACATCGTCGGCAAGCCCCTGGCCTTAATGCTTCTGCAGGAAGGCGCCACCATCACCCTGTGCAACAGCAAAACCCAGAACCTGGCCGAAAAGACCCGGCGCGCCGATATCCTTGTTTCCGCGGTGGGAAAGCCCAAACTGATTACCGCAGACATGGTCAAACCCGGAGCCGTGGTCATTGATGTCGGCATCAACCGTCTGGCAAACGGCGCGCTTGCTGGAGACGTCGACTTCAATGCGGTACGGCCAATCGCCGGCGCGATTTCCCCGGTACCCGGAGGGGTCGGCCCAATGACTATTGCCATGCTTTTGGTTAACACCTTGGAGTCTTTTCATGAACACACCCGCTGATCTGCCCGCGTCGTCCTTCACCCCCCAAGAGGCAAACCAGTCAGGCAACCCAAGCGATAACCTGCTTGCGGGCGCCTATCTTGCCGCAGAGGCCCTTCCCCCCTACCACCTTCTCAACCCCCAGCAGGTCGCACCCGCCATCGATACCCTCATCGCCCAGGCGCAGGCCTGCCTGAATTCGGTGGTGGCCACCGAAACGCCCACCTCCTGGGAGACCGTCATGGCCCCGCTTACCTCAGCCACCGAACGGCTTGGGCGCGCATGGTCGGCGGTGCACCATATGGGCGGCGTAATGGACAGCCCTGAATGGCGTGAGGCCACCAATAGCCGTCTCGAGGCAGTAACGCGGTTCTGGTCTGCACTGGCCCAAGACCCCAGGCTGTACGCAAAAATAAAGCTACTCGCCCAGGCGCCCGATGTCCTCGGGCATCCGGCCCGCGAAAAGGCCATCGCCAATAGCCTGCGCGACTTCCGGCTTGGGGGTGCAGAGTTGGCACCCGAGGCACAGCAGTCCTTTGCCGAAATGAGCGCACGACTGGCCGCCTTGGCCCAGAAGTTTTCTGAACAACTGCTCGATAGCACCAACGCCAGCGTGGTTGTGGTCGACGACCCCGCCCGGCTGCAGGGCATCCCTGAGCCCGTGCGCGCCGCTGCCAAGGCCGAGGCCGAAAAGCGTGGTCTCACAGCCGCAGCCGTCTTCACACTGCAGCAGCCAAGCCTTCTGCCCGTGTTGCAGTTTGCTACCGACCGCGCACTGCGCGAAGAGATCTATTCGAAAAACGCTCGCCGTGCTTCGGAACTCGCCGAAGAAGGCCCAGCCCACGACAACACCCCTGTCATGGGAGAGATTCTGGCCCTACGCCAGGCCCAGGCAAGGCTCCTGGGCTTTGCCAATGCCGCCGAAACCTCGCTGGCAGCCAAGATGGCTGACAGCCCACAGACCGTTACCAGCTTTCTGCGTGACCTCGCCAAAAAGGCCCGCCCCAGCGCCGAAAAAGATCTCGCAGAGCTCAAGGCCTTCGCCAAACAAGAGCTCGGTCTCGACCCGCTTGCCCCCTGGGATATCTCGTACGCCAGCGAAAAGCTGCGCCAGTCGCGCTATGCCTTCTCCGAAGAAGAGGTGCGCCAGTACTTCCCTCTTCCCAGTGTGCTCAACGGGCTCTTCTCCATCATAAAGACCCTCTTTGGCGTTGAGATTCGCCCCCTGCTGGCACTCGCCCCTGCCCCTGTCTGGCATAACGATGTGCAGGTATTCGAGGTGCGACGCAGCGGCGACACGGTGGGCCATCTCTATCTCGATCTCTACGCCCGTGCCACCAAGCGTGGTGGGGCCTGGATGGACGACAGCCGCGGGCGCCGCCAGCTGCGCAGCCGCCTGCAAAAGCCCGTGGCCCTTCTCACCTGTAACTTTGCCGCCCCCACCGATGGCAAGCCCAGCACACTCACCCACGACGATGTCATTACCCTATTTCACGAGTTCGGACACGGCCTGCACCACCTGCTTACCCAGGTCGACGACCTGGAGGTCTCAGGCATTAACGGTGTTGAATGGGATGCAGTCGAACTGCCCAGCCAGTTTATGGAGAATTTTTGCTGGGAATGGGACACCCTGCATGGCATGACGGCGCATGTCGATACCGGCGCCCCGCTGCCCCGGGACCTTTACGACCGCATGGTGGCAGCAAAGAATTTCCAAAGCGGGCTGTTCATGCTGCGTCAGGTGGAGTTCTCGTTATTTGACATGCGTATTCATGCCGAACTCGCCAATTTATCAAGCGAAAACCCAGGGCAGGCCGGCATAGCCATCGCCAAGGTATTGGCCGAGGTGCGCGATGAAGTCGCCGTAATTCAGCCGCCGGCATTTAACCGCTTTGCCCAGAGCTTCTCTCATATCTTTGCCGGGGGTTATGCGGCGGGCTATTACAGCTACAAGTGGGCCGAGGTGCTCTCAGCAGATGCCTATGCCGCATTCGAAGAGGCCGGGCCCAGCCAATACAGCATAGTGGGCGAAAAGTTCTGGCGCGAGATTCTGTCGCGCGGGGGGTCGCGCCCGGCAATGGAATCGTTTCAGGCCTTTCGTGGCCGCCCTCCCCAGCCCGATGCCCTGCTGCGGCACAACGGCCTGGCGCAGGCAGCTTAGTCCAGAGGCAGCAACGTGTCCGCTGGTGGCAGCCTTGGCCTGAAGATCGCCAGCTGGAATGTCAACTCGCTGCGGGTACGGCTGCCGCACCTGCAGCGCTGGCTTGTCGCAGAACAGCCCGACCTCGTAGGACTGCAGGAGACCAAAACCACCGATGACAAGTTTCCTGCAGAGGCGCTGCAGGCCGCGGGCTATCGGGCGGTCTTCGCGGGGCAGCCTACCTACAATGGCGTGGCCATTCTTATCCGAGATTCGCAGTTTGAACAGGCTATCGACTGGTCTGCCCAAGACCCACGGCTGCCTGACGACCAGAAGCGGCTCATCGCTGTCACGGTCACCCCCAAAGGCACGGCCATACGGCTGCGATTCATGAATGTCTATGTGCCCAATGGCTCCGAGGTGGGCTGTGAAAAATACGACTACAAGCTGCGCTGGCTTGAAGCCCTTCAGACCCGAATCACCGAGGAGCTTGCAAGCCAGACGCACCTTGCCCTGGTCGGAGACTTCAATATTGCTCCCGAGGACCGAGACGTCCACGACCCGCAAGCCTGGAACGAAAAGATTCTCTGCTCCACCCCGGAGAGGCACGCCTTCGCGGCGCTGCTGGCCGCAGGGCTCACCGATAGTTTTCGGCAGCACTGCGCTGAGGCGGGCTATTTTTCCTGGTGGGACTATCGCCAGGCGGGCTTTCGTCGCGGGCTGGGGCTGCGAATCGACCATGTGCTTCTGTCAGCAGCCCTGGCATCGGGCTGCTCCAATGCCCTGATCGACAAAGATCCCCGCAGCTGGGACCAGCCCTCAGACCATGCCCCGGTCGTGGCCATTCTCTAGCCCTACCGCACGAGCGGCTCAGACATGGCCGATGCGCTAAGCCTCTTTCCCGTTTCGGCCTTTCTGGTGGGAATCTGGTCTTCGGCACACTGTCTTGCCATGTGCGGTGGGCTGGCTGCAGCAGCCGGCCACCGCAGCCGCATAAGCCCCATACGTAGCAAGGCACAGCGCGGCCTTGAGCTTCTTGCCTGGCAGGCAGGCCGCGTTAGTAGCTATGCCTTCATGGGCGGAATCGCGGGGGCGATTGGGGCGGGGTTTCTGAGCCTTGCCCCCATAGAGGGAATACGCCATGTCACCATGGCCCTGGCTAACCTCATGCTCATCGGCCTTGCCCTGCACCTGCTGCGTATCTCCCGCTGGGTACTGGTCTTGGAGCAATGGGGAGGCGTTGTCTGGAAATGGCTCGGGCCGCTGGCCGCGCGCAGCCTTACCCCGGCACCCATCGAAGGCATTCTGCCCCCTCCGCCCCTGTGGATCACCATGGGCCGTGCGGCACGCATTGGCCTGCTCTGGGGCTGGCTACCCTGTGGGCTGGTCTACACCATGGTGGTTACCGCCGCGGTTACAGGGGGCGCGGCATCGGGTGCCCTCTGGATGCTGGCCTTTGGGCTAGGCACTATTCCTGCCCTCTGGCTTTCCTCTATGACGGCAGGGCAGTTGCTCGCGGGCCCCCGCGCGGATCGGTTTCGTCAGGCCGCAGGCGGGCTAATTCTCGTCTTTGGCCTCTGGGGACTGGCCCGCGCCCTGGGCATTGCCCCGCCCGGCTGGCTTGACGCCTTCTGCATCACGCCCTGACGCAGAGGCATGGGCCGCCCGCCCAGTTGTCTGCTCGTGCCGCTGCGCGCTGGGGGCTTCTGGGCCCGCATCATCGTCGAGCAATATGCGCTGGGCTGGGCTTTCCAGATCGTCAAACTGTCCCCCAGAAGACATCCGAAAAAAAAGCCAGACAACCAGTCCGACAACGATCAGGCTAATGACGATAAGTAAGGGTAGAACGTCCATTAAGTGAAATCCGGAGACATTAATCTCTTCTAAATCGTCGATAAAAAATATGGCTGCCTAGTCGCGCAATAGTCTTGCCGCATTGGCCATGACCAACAGCGAAGAGCCCGCCATGCCAATCGCCGCCCAGACGGGCGGCACCAGGCCCACTGCCGCAAAGGGAATGGCCAGCACGTTATAGCCAATCGCCCAGAAGACATTCTGTTTCAAAATTATGCGCGTGCGCCTTGCAATACCAAAGAACCGGTCCAGCCCCGCAAGCCCGGGGGCAATAAGATAGGCATCGGCCCGCTGCTGGGCCAAGGGGGCACTTCCCGAAACAGCAAACGACAGGTCTGCCTGGGCGAGCACCGGCGCATCATTAAGCCCATCGCCCACCATGGCCACCCGGGCACCAGAGGCCTGTAGCCGCGCCACCTCCTGTTTCTTTGCCTCTGGCGTCAGCCCCCCTTGGGCCTGTGCGCGCGGAATCCCAAGGCGGTCCGCAATCGCCCATACCCTTGATGGGTCATCGCCACTGAAGATCCAGGGTGTAATGCCTTGGCGGCTAAGCGACTGCACGATTTCGAGCGCCTCTGGCCGCAGAGTGTCACCGAGCCAGAAGGCAGCAATCACCTGACCGTCAAGAGACAGAAAAAGATTGGCAGGGCCAAGCGCGGGGTTCTCGGGATGGGGCCCCGAAAGCCCCACAAAGCCCGCGGAGCCCAGCCGAACGGGGCGCTCCTTATACCGCGCCTCGAGCCCCAGCCCCGCCCTTTGTACCGCATCGGTTAGTCGCCCCGAGACATCGGCAATCTGCTGCGGATCAGGCAGGGCTGCCCGGGCGGCAGCCTGCATCGCGCGGGCCAAGGGGTGATGGCTCTCTGCAGTCACCGCAGCGACAATCGCCCAGGCCTCCGACTGACGCTCTTGCGGCACCTGCATCCAGTGCACCTGCACCGAGGAGGCCTGGGGCTCGGTGAGCGTTCCGGTCTTATCAAAGACCAGATGCTGCAACGTCCATGCCTTCTCCAGAGTGTCGGGCTCTGAAATCGCAACACCCCTCTCGAGCAACCGCGCCAAGCTCGCCGCATAGGCCGATGGCCCGGCAACCGACAAGGCACAGGGGCAAGAGACCACCAGAATCGCCACGATGCGGGGCAGCCATTCGGAAAACGTCTCTCCGGCCATCAACCCCCATCCCAGCGAGGTCAGGGCAACGATCAGCACGCCTATGGTGAACTTAGCGGCAATCGCATCGGCCCAGTCTGTCCAGCGCGGGCGCTGGGCGGCAGCTGACTCGGCAAGCTGTGCCAGCCGCGCCAGCGAACCCGAGGCGCTATCGCTCACCACCACGGCCACCGCCTCTGCCCCCAGATTGATGGCGCCCTCAGGACAGACCTCGCCCCGCACCCGTGTCACCGGCTTGAGCTCGCCAGTGAGCGAGGAAAGATCGAGATCGGTCGTGAGGCTCTCGAGCCGGCCATCGGCAGGAAACCGTTCGCCCGAAGGCACCCGAATACGGTCTCCTATCGATAGACGCCAGGGCGGCACGGTTTCGGCTAGCGGCGAAAGCCGATAGGCAAGCGCAGGGGGGTCTAGCGCGAGCTGCTCCCTGCGCTGCATGGTCACCATTTACATTGCCGTCACCACCCAAGACAGCCTGGTTGCCGCGGACTACACCCGGCACGGCAAGGGCATTAACGAGCGACTTGAAAAAGATCTCGAGGCCCAACGCAGAGACATTCGCCTGTCTCCTAGCGCGCAACGTCAGCCCGATGGCAGCGTGGTCTTTTTGGTTTCTTTCTCTTCAGGTGCTGGCGAGCCTGCGCCCGAGTTTCTGCGTCTACAGCTCGCCCATCCCACCATCGGCGCCCAAGACCGCAGCATGGCCTTGGTGCAGGTGCAACCAGGCCAGTATCGGGCCCAGACCCAAGACCTTATGGCGGGCTACTGGCACGTATCGCTCGAGGATCCCTCTGGCCTCTGGCGGGTTCGCAGCCGGCTGCCCATCGATCCCTAGAAACCATCCCATGGCCACTATCGATATCCAAGAAGGTGTTCGCGATCCCCGCAAAACCCCGTGCTTCGCGCGTGCGGCAATGAGTATCGCCTGGCCTTCCTTTCTCGCCGCCACCGCAATGACTGGGGTGTTCTTTTCGTTTTTCGACCCGCAAGACATGCTGGTCTTCGGCGCCCCCATCGAACTGGGTCGACGCGAAACCTACGGGCTGGGGTTCATGGCGTTCTGGGGATTCTCAGCCCTAGCAAGCGCAATGACCTATGTGCTTGCCCGTCCGCCCCGCTCTGATCCAGAGGCTAAGTAAGCCAGACGCTGCGGTCAATGCAGCCGCGGCATCCTCAGTAGCGGCCGAAGCTCCTGCAGCCCCTTCAGGCTCTGCAGCCACGTCAGCCACTTCAGCCACTCCAATCCCTGCAGTACCCAACCCTCGGCTAACGCGGCTCTAGGTCTAGCTCTGCAATCTTTCGGGTAATGGTGTTGCGGCCCACCCCAAGCAGCTGGGCCGCCTCTATGCGTCTGCCACGGGTGAAGGCCAGCGCGGTGCCGTAAACAATCGTTTCGAAGTCTTTTTCCCACCGATCCATCTTCGCCGCCTCGCCGGCCTCGTCGTCTTTATTGGCATTGCGCAAGGCCCGCTCAAGCTCGCTTTTTAGAATAAGCCGCCAGTCAGGCGTGGACATTGCACCCGTGGCACTCGCTACCGCGGCAGCCAATGTCTCACCCTGCGGGCCAAGGCCAGCAACACTTCCCTGAGAAACCCCAGACTCCCTGCCCGCCTCAATCACACCCGCCGAACCCGCCTGTCGGTCTGGCAGGCGAATCTCCGGCGGGAGGTCCTGTGCCTCTATGCGCTGGCTTGGCGCCATCACCGTCAGCCAATGGCAGAGATTTTCCAGCTGACGCACATTTCCCGGAAAAGGATGCGACTGCATAAGGGCAAGCGCCTCAGATGAGAGCAGCTTTGCCTCCACCCCTAAAGACTTTGCCGATTTACGCAAGAAAAAATTCGCGAGTTCGGCAATATCGTCCTGCCGGTCGCGCAACGGCGGCAGCCGCAGCCGAATAACATTGAGCCTGTGAAAAAGGTCTTCGCGAAACCGACCCTCACGCACCCGTTGCTCCAGGTTCTGGTGGGTTGCGGCAATCACGCGGACATTGGCCTTAAGGGGCTGGTGGCCCCCAACCCGATAGTAATTGCCGTCAGACAAAACCCGCAACAGTCGGGTCTGCAGGTCTAGTGACATATCGCCAATTTCATCGAGGAACAAGGTGCCGCCCTCGGCCTGCTCAAACCGACCACGGCGCAGCGACTGGGCCCCGGTAAAAGCCCCCCGTTCATGGCCGAAGAGCTCTGACTCTAAAAGGTCGTGGGGAATTGCGGCAGTATTAAGCGCAACAAACGGCATACTGGCCCGTGGGCTATGACGGTGCAGTGCACTGGCAACAAGCTCCTTGCCGGTGCCAGACTCCCCAGTAATAAGCACGGTGGCAGAAGACTGCGAAAGCCGCCCAATGGCTCGAAAGACTTCTTGCATCGCTGGGGCATGGCCCAGCATTTCAAGCTGCTCAGAAGAGGCGACACTGCGCTCGGAGTCGGTTGGCATTGACTCGCGGACAGCGCGTTGAATCAAGGCCGTAGCCTCTTCAACGTCGAAGGGCTTTGGCAGGTATTCAAAGGCGCCCCCTTGAAAGGCGGAAACGGCGCTATCGAGATCCGAGAACCCGGTCATGATAATGACCGGCAGATTCGGAAGACGCGCCTTCACCTGCTCGAGCAGCGCCAGACCAGAGTCCCCAGGCATACGAATATCTGATACCAGAACTTGGGGCGTGTCATCCTGCAGAGCACGCATCACCTCTTGGCTATTCTGAAAAAGCCGGCAAGGCATCTGGGCTCTGTACAAGGCCTTTTCAAGCACCCACCGAATCGAGGCGTCATCATCAACAATCCAAACCGGCTTCATCCGAAAACCTCCTTGGCTATCCTTGTGCTGGCAGGGGATCCCCCAGCGGCATCAAAATCAAAAACTCTGTTCCCGTCGTCTCGGAACGACAGTCGATTACTCCGCCGTGCTGGAACACGATGGTTTGAGCAATAGTCAGACCAAGCCCATGGCCCTTAGGGTTTCCAGAGACCAAGGGATAGAAAATTTCATCGCGTATCGCCTCGGGTATGCCAGGGCCGTCGTCGCGAATCGATAAAGACAGGGCCAGCCGATACCGGCGACGGTGCAGAGTGACCTGACGCGACACACGGGTCTTGAGCCAGATGGTGCCAACGCCTTGCATCGCCTCAGCCGCATTGCGCACGATGTTCAAGGCCATCTGAATCAACTGTTCAGAGTCACCCTGCAGCTCTGGCAGACTGGTGTCATAGTCGCGAATCACCGTTAGGCCCTTTGGAAACTCCGAGAGCACCAGCGTGCGCACTCGTTCCAGCACCGAATGGATATTCACCGATGACTTGGTTAGGCTCCTGCGCACCGGCGCAAGCATCTGATCCACCAAGGCCTGCAGCCGGTCTGACTCTTTAATAATGACTTCTGTGTATTCCTTTAGGGCGCGCGTAGGCAGCTCTGCATCAAGCAGCTGCGCAGCACCACGAATGCCGCCGAGTGGGTTTTTTACCTCATGGCCAAGGTTACGCAGCAATAACTGGTTCATCTGCATCAAGGCCGCCTGCCGCTCCTCGCGGTCGATGCGTTGAAAGGCATCGGGCTCACGCAGCTCTATGCTCGCCAGAATGCGGGGCTCTTCCACGACCGTGACCGTGGTATCCAGCACCTGCATCCCACGGCCTGCAAGCTGCCATGCCATCTGCAGGCGCTTTACGGAAAACTGCCGTGCTCGGCATTCGGCGATCAGCTTATCGGCCTCACTGCTGTCACCCACGATATCGTTTAGCCGATGCCCAGCAATCAGCGCAACCGAACAGCCCAACAGGCTCTCACCGGCCGCATTCACGTGCACCAGGCAGCCGTGCTTATCCATCAGAACAATGGCGGTGCTTAACAGGTCGAGGTCATCGAAACCAGCATTCTTCATAGCATGCACTGGCCCTGTCGGCCTAAAAAAAAGGGGCGACGAATCGCCCCTTTTCTGACTCGGTTCGGCCAAGACAGCGGGCACGTTCCCAGCCGCTTAGAGCGAGTAATACATATCAAACTCCACCGGGTGGGTGGTCATACGGAATCGCGTTACCTCAGCCATCTTCAGGTCGATATAGGCATCAATCATGGCATCGGTAAACACGCCGCCACGGGTGAGGAACTCACGGTCTTTATCGAGACACTCAAGGGCCATATCGAGTGAGGAACAGACGGTAGGAATCTTTTTGTCTTCCTCTGGAGGCAGGTCGTAGAGGTTCTTATCGGCGGCCTCACCCGGATGAATCTTATTCATCACACCATCCAGACCGGCCATCATCATGGCTGAGAATGCAAGATACGGATTGGCGGTGGGGTCCGGGAACCGCACCTCAATGCGCCGACCCTTCGGGTTGCTCACGTAGGGAATGCGAATCGAAGCCGAACGGTTGCGAGCGGAATAGGCAAGCTTTACCGGCGCCTCGAATCCGGGCACCAGACGCTTGTAGCTGTTGGTGCCGGGGTTGGTAATCGCATTCAGCGCGCGGGCGTGCTTAATAATGCCGCCAATGTAGTGCAGTGCAAACTCAGACAGTCCTGCATAGCCATTGCCAGCAAAGAGGTTCTGGCCGTCCTTCCAGATCGACTGGTGGCAGTGCATACCCGAGCCGTTATCGCCCACAACCGGCTTTGGCATAAAGGTGGCGGTCTTGCCATAGCTTGCGGCGACATTCATCACAACGTACTTCAAAATCTGCGTCCAGTCGGCACGACGCGTCAGCGTGGTGAACTTGGTGCCAATCTCGCACTGACCGGCACCCGCCACCTCGTGATGGTGCACCTCTACGGGCACACCCATCTGCTCAAGAATTAGACAAATTTCTGACCGTATATCCTGCAGGGAATCCACTGGTGGTACGGGAAAATAGCCACCCTTTACCGCGGGACGGTGACCCAGGTTACCGCCGTCGTAGTCAATGCCCGTAGACCAGCTAGCCTCTTCTGACTTGATCTTCACGCCGCAGCCAGACATGTCGACATTCCAGGTAACGCCGTCGAAAATGAAGAACTCGGGCTCGGGACCAAAGTAGGCGGTATCACCCACGCCAGAGGCCTTTAAAAACGCCTCGGCGCGCTTGGCAATCGACCGGGGATCGAGCTCATAGCCCTTGCCATCGGAAGGCTCAACCACCTCACAGGTAATGTTTAGAGTATACTCATC
>JBMSYB010000051.1:0-12276 GCA_049426285.1 Burkholderiaceae bacterium | reverse complement strand
CAATGAGCGCCCAGGTTTCTTTGGGGTCCCACTGCCAGTAGGTGCCCCAGGCCTCTGCGGCCCAGAGGGCGCCAAGAATGGTGGCCACGGTAAAGAAGGCAAAGCCAATAGCAATGGCCCGATACATGACATCATCAAGCACATCCAGGCTTGGCAACACCTCGGCAATCCGCCGTCGCAGCGCAATAATGCCGCCGACAAAGACCGCGGAAATACCAAAGTAGAGCGCCCAGTAGTCAGGCAGACCCGAGCGGCGAAATACTAAGGGCTCGGCACAGAGTAAGACTCCCAGAATAAATAAAGGTGCTAAAGACCAGATCGACTGCGTATCGGCCTTGACCTTAATGAGATAGGCAAAGCCCACCATGGCTGCAATCGAGAAGGTGCCATAGCCGATAAAGTTGGCAGGCACATGGATCTTCATCCACCAGGACTGCAAGGCCGGAACCAGGGGCTGGATTTCATGGGCAGAACGGGTGGCCGAATACCAAAGCAGAAACCCGACCGCTGCAACAATGATGATGGAGACAAAGCCCCCCAGGGTACGGGTCTGGTAACGCCGCTCGTAGAAAAGATAGAAAAGCGCCGTAACCAGGGCAAACAGAATAAAGACCTCATAGAGGTTGCTTACCGGGATGTAGCCGATGTCTGGGGAAATCAGGTACGACTCAAACCAGCGTACCAACAGGCCGGTAAGCCCCATGACCGAGGCCGACCAGGTAAGCACACTGCCCATCCACAGGGCGGTTGCCCCCCGCGCAAAAAGCCCCACCCAGTAAGCTACGCTGGCAAACACAAAGAGTGCGCACATCCATAAGATGGCCGACTGCGAGGACAAGAAATACTTTAAGAGAAAGGCCTCCTCTGCCCGGGCAAGGCTACCCTGGTAGGCTGAGATACCGAGCAGCGCCAGCGCCGCCACCCCAATAAGGTAGACCCGCAAGGCCGGCCAGAGCCAGCCCAGAAAGACGATGCTGGGAACGCAGCACCAGAGAATGGTGAGCTCATAGACATCCATAAACGCGGAGAACCGGGCAGTGGCATAGCTGGCACCCAGGGTAAGAAGAACCCCAAAGGCCAGATCAGCCCAAGACAGCCTGCCCGCCCCAACGGCGTATGAGCGCGACTGCGCCAGGTTCTCTGAAATCGTGGTGGTATTCATTTTCCTCTCCTGCGCATGAAGCTCTCAAAGACCGGCCATTGGTCTTATCGGCCCGCCGCTGTTTTTAGGTCTTCAAACTCACGGTCAAAGTCCAGCGACGGCCGCGGGGTGGATGCCGAGACCCTTACCGCCCGAGGGCTGCCTTGGTCATCATGGCTAATCCAGACCCAGACCCGTCTTTCTGGAATATAGAGCATCGCGAATATCCCCAGCACCAGCAAGAGACACCCCAGATAGACAGTGGTCTTCCCTGGCGAGCGGGTGACTTGAAATACCGATGCCTGAATATGCTGATAGTCGTTGAGCGACACAAAAATGGGCGCATCGTACAAGAGGCTGTCGCTAAAGGCATTCAGAGCGCGCTGAGTAAACTCAAGGTTCTCATCGGTGCGCTCCAGACGCGGAAGCTGGTCTGCCTGACGGGATAGCTGCCAGGCCTCCCAGAAGGCCCCCGTGAGCAGGCGCACGATAACGTCGGCTGCCTTATCTCGTTCTGCAAGGGGTACCGTCTGCTCCAGAATGTCGGCCAGGTTCTGAAGGCCGCCTTCGGCAATGGCATCAAGTGCCTTCTGGGCGCTCTGTGCGAGCGCAGGCACCATCGCAGCGGGAGCCGAAGACCGGGCAAAGGCCTCGGCTGCCTGCGCCCGCAGCTCAGGCTGGGCAAGCGCCGCCCGTATACGAAGAAACTCCTCAATACCGTCGTTCTGGTCGGCAGGAATACGCAGATAGCGAAATGACTCGTCCGGGGAAGAGCGCACACCGGACAGGTAAACGCGAGCCCCTTCGAGCTCGACAGGCAGCATGTAGTTATGAAACTCCTTGGCCTGGCCTGCCGCATCGCGAATCTTGTAGTTAAAGCTTGGCCCGACGTTTTGCAGCTGCTTTTCTTTTTCGGTGTTGGCTGCCGGCGAAACTACTGAGGCCACATGCCGCTGAAACCCCTCGGTGGGATCAGTGCCCTCTCCGAGGCTTTCCACATTAATGGGCTTGAAACCGGACACCTCCAGGGTGATGGTCTGCTCACCGCTTCGAAGCTGTATCGACTGGCCTACGGCAAGGTCGAGCGGGAGCACCTTTGTCTGCGGCCCTTGGAAGGGATGGGCCGACAGGCGCAGCTTGGAGCCGCCGTCGTCAAAACTCGACTGGTAGATGGCGATGCCCCGATGGATCAGCGGCTTGTTCACCTCGATTGTCTCTTCCCGCACCTGACCGGTGGCCTTGTCGGTGAGTACCACATCGCTTGCAAAAAGCCTGGGCATACCCGTGTTGTAGTACTCCACGCGAAAGGCCTTCAGGGCCAGCTCAAAAGGCAGGTCGAGCAGAAAAGAACCGTCGGGATGACTCAGGACTGCAATGTCCGCTGACAGCCCCTCGGGCACTAAGAGGTTGGCCCGATAACTCGGGGTGGTCTGGGGAAGTCTGGCGGTGTCGGGTACCAGGTCGGACTCGTCGAGCGAGGTAAGCTGCACCGGCGTCTTCTCCAACCACCAGGCCGATGCCCGCATCGGTAACTCGCTATCGAGCAGCCCCCCAAGCGAGATCACCACAATCGAAAGGTGGGCCGCGATATACCCAAGACGATTGGTGCTTCCTTTTTTTGCCACCAGCGCTGGCCGGTCTGGCTCTGCGGGCGGCACCTTTACCGAAAACCCTTTTTCTTGTAGCGCGGCACTGACCTGCTGCAGCCTCGTCTGGGCCTCTGCAGAAGAGGAGACCGGAAATTCAACGCGGTGACGAAATGCCTGATAGGCCTGCTCCCGCACCGCCATCCGCCAGGACCGGGCATCGCGCAGCATCTTGGGCGTATTGCGAATCAGGCACAGGCTGGTGGAGACCAGCATGAGGGCCATAAAGGCCATAAACCAGCCTGCGTTGTAGACCCGAAAGATATCGAAGGCGGAAAATGCCTCCGCCCAGAAGGCACCAAATTGATTGACGTAGTTAATCGGCGGTGAGTTCTGGGGAACGATGGTGCCGATGGCGCTGGCGATACACAGAACCGAGAGCGCCGAGATGGCAAACCGCATCGAGCTCATGAGTTCCACCACCTCTTTGAGCCAGCCAGCCCCTTTGCGAAGCTCAATACCCGTAGTGCGTATATCTGCCGAGCGGCCTCCCGAGGAGGCAACCTGGTCGTCCTCCGAGAAGTCGGCGGATTTTACAGGGGACGGGCCTGGGGTCAGCCCAACGGACATTTACCGCAGCCCAGCCACGTACTCAGACACTGCCCGGATATCCGCATCAGACATGCCTGCGGCAATGGCCATCATCTGGCCACTGTTGGCCCGCTCCTGAGAACGAAAGGCCGTGAGGGTTGCGGCCGTGTAGTCGGCATGCTGGCCAGACAGGCGGGGATACTGGGCTGGAATTCCGGCGCCATTCGGGCTATGGCAGCCCACACAGGCAGGAACTCCTTTAGCGGGGATCCCCGCCCGATAAATCTGCTGGCCACGCGCCACCAGAGACTTGTCAGTAGGCAAGGCAGGGTCGATACGCTGCGCGGCGTAGAAGGCAGAGATATTGCGAATGTCCTCATCGGAGAGCATCGCGGCAAAACCCGCCATGACGGCATTGGCCCGCTCAGCCTGGCTGGCCCCGGGCTTTACCTTGAAGTTATGCAGTTGCTTACTGAGATAGTCGGCATGCTGGCCCGCCAAGATAGGATTGGCCGATATAGCGCTGTTACCGTCAACGGCATGGCAGGCCGCGCAGACCTGGCCTGCCAGGGCCTGGCCCTTGGCAATATCGGCCTTAGTAACCGGCTTGACAGGGTCTGCCGCGCCGGCAGCGCCAAGCCCTAGACCAGTCAGCCCCAGGGCAAGGAAAAAAGCGGATGCCGCGGACCGGGCCGATTCGACCAGACGCATCACAACCGTTAAATGTGTGTCAGACTTTCTCTTCATGGATTCTCCGTAAGGCCCTGGACATGCGGCGCACAGTTTGTTTTCCGCCGGTATTGAACATTCGGCCATAGTTTAGTGCAAACCCGCAGCCTTCTCGCCCATTGTCTAGTCCCCTACCTGACAAAACCCCCACAAGGCTCGTTGCCAAGGTCGCTGCTCAGGTTTCTTTCCTGCAAAGCGCGGCAAAGGTGGCCCAGCTGCCCCGGCCCAATGTGCCGGAAATCGCGATCGCCGGCCGGTCCAATGCCGGTAAGTCCACGGCCCTGAATGTCATCTGCGAACGCCGACGTATGGCCTTTGCCAGCAAAACCCCGGGGCGTACCCGGCTGATCAACCTGTTTAGCCTGAACTGGCAGAACCAAGAGCTGGGCAGGCTCGTCGACCTTCCCGGCTATGGCTATGCGGCGGTCGATGCAGGCACCCTGCGCGCCTGGCAGCAGGAGCTCAGTCGCTACCTCGCAGGTCGACAGAACCTATCCGGGCTGATTCTGGTGACAGACATTCGGCATGCCTTGGGGCCGCTTGATCGGCAGATGCTGGCCTGGTTTGGCCAACGCAGAAGGCCAGTGCATCTGCTCTTGACCAAGGCAGATAAGCTCAACCGGGCGGATCAGCAGCGGGCACTCGCCAAGGCTCAGACTGCCATTGAAGCCGCCGATCCGGACTGGGGACAGCCGGTAACGGTCTCGCTTTTCTCAGGCCTAAGAAGAACAGGCCGGGACGAGATCCTTGACCGCATCAGCCTCTGGCTTGGCCTGGAGGCATCGGGCCCCGAAATTGAACAAAAAAAAGCCGGCAGCAGCGCTGCCGGCGATAATGCCTTTGTGAAGGCGCCCGCTCAGGGAGGAGAAGCGGGGGACATGACGTCTGTTGTCTAGGACAGAACATCACAATCCGAATGTTACAGAATTTTCAAAAAAAAGCATCTTTTTAATAAATTTTTTTGCACCCGCGCATCAGACCCGCTCAGACGATCCCAGACCAATGGCCGTAAAACCCGTCAAAGAAATGATGCGCCCCAATCACCAGTTCGCTAGAGCCTAGGGAGCCAGACATGAATCTCGCCGCATTTCCAGCACTCCGTATGCGCCGCAATCGCAGAGACGACTGGTCACGCCGACTTGTGAGAGAGCATTCACTATCAACCAATGACCTCATCTACCCGGTTTTTGTTCTAGACGGAAAACAGCTTCGACAGCCCGTCTCGAGCATGCCAGGGGTAGAGCGGCTAAGCCTTGACCTGCTTCTCAAGCAGGCCGAAACGCTAGTGGCCGCGGGCATTCCCGCGCTCGCCCTGTTTCCGGTGATTGATTCGGCCCTCAAAGACCCCCAGGGGTCGGAGGCCTTCAATCCCGACGGGCTGGTGCCTCGTGTGGTTCGGGCGCTCAAAAAGGAATTTCCGCAGATTGGGGTGATGACCGATGTGGCCCTAGATCCCTACACCAGCCATGGCCAAGATGGCCTGCTGGACGACCAGGGACGGATTCTCAATGACCCCACCACCGAGGTTCTGGTCCGACAGGCGGTTATGCAGGCGCAGGCCGGGGTAGATATCGTGGCCCCTTCTGACATGATGGATGGCCGAATAGGAGCCATTCGCCGGGCCTTAGAAGACAAAGGCTGTATTCACACGCGGATCATGGCCTACGCGGCCAAGTATGCCTCCCATTTTTATGGGCCTTTTCGCGATGCCGTGGGCTCAGCCGCCAACCTTGGTAAGGCCGATAAGAAGACCTATCAGATGGACCCGGGCAACGGCCAGGAGGCACTGCAGGAGGTGGGGCTTGACATCGCCGAGGGCGCCGACATGGTCATGGTCAAGCCCGGAATGCCCTACCTGGACATTGTCTGGCGGGTGCGCGAGGCATTCGGCATGCCCACCTTTGCCTATCAAGTAAGCGGCGAATACGCCATGATCAAGGCGGCGTCGGCCAACGGCTGGCTTAATGAGCGGGCCTGTGTGCTTGAGGCCATGCTCGGGTTTAAGCGGGCTGGTGCGGCAGGCGTTCTTACCTACTTTGCGCCCCAGGTCGCTGCCTGGCTTGCGGAGGAATAGGCCATGGCGGTTGGTCTGCCCCTTCCCCAGCGCGAGTCGCTTAGTGCCGTACCCGGTGTCAGTCTGTCGGTAGCCGAGTCGGGTATCCGTAAGGCAAACCGCAAAGACCTGTTGCTGGTGTCGCTCGCCCCCGATACCGTGGTGGCTGGCGTGTTTACCCAGAATGCCTTCTGCGCTGCGCCGGTGCAGGTCTGTCGCCGCAACCTGGCCCCGGATGCGTCAATTCGCGCCTGGCTGGTAAACACCGGCTGCGCCAATGCGGGAACGGGCAGTCTTGGGCTGGAGAACGCCCTGCGCAGCTGCCAGGCCGTTGCAGGCCTTCTGCAGCTGCAGCCCGACCAGGTGCTGCCCTTTTCCACAGGCGTGATACTCGAACACCTGCCAATCGACCGGATCGAACAGGGGCTCAGCCGGCTGCGCCCTGCCGACTGGCTCGACGCGGCTGAGGCCATCATGACCACCGACACCCAGCCCAAGGCCTACTCCCGAACCATTAGCATCGATGGCCGTCCCGTGGTGATCACGGGTATCTCAAAAGGGGCCGGCATGATCCGGCCGAATATGGCCACCATGCTGGGCTTTCTGGCTACCGACGCCGGGCTTGCCTGGCAAGACCTGAAAGATCTAGTTACCAGCGCAGCAGACCAGTCATTTAATGCCATCACCATCGACGGCGACACATCCACCAACGATGCCCTGGTTGCGGCGGCCACAGGCGCCTGCGGGCTGCGGCTCTCGCCCGATCATCCCCAGTGGCAGAGCTTCGCCTCAGCCTTTATTGGACTCTGCCAAGACCTCGCCCATGCCATCGTGCGCGATGGCGAAGGGGCAACCAAGTTCATTACGATTCGCGTCACCGAGGCAAAGAGCAGCTTTGAGGCACGGCAGGTGGCCTATGCCATCGCCCATTCCCCGCTGGTGAAGACCGCCTTTTTTGCCAGCGACCCTAACCTCGGACGGATTCTGGCTGCCATCGGTTACAGCGGCGTGGCGGGGCTCGATGTCGACAAGATTGCCGTGCGGCTCAACGACGTCCTGGTCGCCGAGAATGGAGGCCGTGCGCAGAGCTATACCGAGGCGGCGGGACAGGCGGTCATGCAGTCCGATGAGGTGACCATCTCGGTTGCGCTTCGCCGCGGAATGGCTGCCACTTCAGTCTGGACCTGCGACCTCTCTCACGACTATGTCTCTATAAATGCCGACTATCGATCCTAGCCCCATGACCGCCCCCTCGCCCACCCCAGCACCCGGATCACCCCTCGAAGACCTCGTGCGCAGGCTCAATGCCCTGCTGCCCGACCCGCCCGCCCCGGTGAACTTTGCCCGCGATACCGCCTTCCGGTGGGTGCGTCGTAACACGCTGCTCGGAGAGGTGTCGTTTCTCAAACCCGTTGCGTTGTTTGCCAAGATCAGGCTGGCCGACCTTCTGCATGTCGGCAGCCAGGTCGCCCAGGTTGCCCAGAACACGCGTCGATTTGTCGAAGGCCTTCCGGCCAATAACGTGCTGCTTACTGGCGCCCGCGGCACAGGAAAGTCCTCGCTGGTGCGGGCCTGTCTGACTGAGTTTGCCGACAAGGGGCTTCGGCTCATCGAGGTCGACAAGGACGACCTTATCGACATGCCTCGCATTGCAGAACTCGTAGAGACCCAGCCGCAGCGGTTCATCGTGTTCTGTGACGACCTCTCTTTTGCGTCTGGCGAAGGGGGCTATAAGGCGCTTAAGACGGTGCTCGATGGTGGCCTGGCGGCCCAGGCCTCCAACCTGTTGGTCTATGCCACCTCGAACCGGCGCCACCTGATGCCCGAGTCGATGCAGGAGAACCTGGGCACGGCCTATGACGCGCAAGGCGAAATTCATCCCGCAGAGGCAGTGGAAGAAAAGATCTCGCTCTCAGAACGCTTCGGACTCTGGGTGTCTTTCCACAGCTTTAACCAGAACGACTACCTGGATATCGTCGATCATTGGCTCTGCCAGTATGGCCTGGAGGCCGGGCAGCGCGAGGCAGCAAGGCGCCCAGCCCTACAGTGGGCGCTATCCCGCGGGTCGCGATCCGGCCGCGTCGCGCTGGCCTTTGCCAAAGACTGGGTGGCGGGGCAGCAGCCCCGCTAGCAGCCAAGCCATGGCCTCAGCCAATCTGGTACACGTTGCGGTAGGCATGGTTCACCGGCCTGAAGATGGGGCAGTGCTTCTGGCCTCGCGGCCCCCGGGCAAGGTCTATGCAGGATGGTGGGAATTCTCAGGTGGAAAGCTCGAACCGCAGGAAACCGCGGGAGAAGCGCTGCGCCGCGAACTGCAGGAGGAGCTCGGCATAAGGGTGCAAGAGGCCAGTCCCGCATGGGAGACCGACCATCGTTACGACCATGCCCATGTGCGTCTGCACTTTTGGTGGGTCACACAGTGGCTGGGAATGCCTGCACCGCAAGAGGGGCAGCATCTCTGCTGGGTTAGGCCCTCAGGGCCATTTCCTTACCCGCTGCTGCCTGCCACGATTCCTGCCTTAGCCCAGTTGGCCCTTAGAAGTCACACAAGGCCAGTTCAAAGGGCAACGGGCCTTCTACCGCCTTGAGGTGGAGCTGGGCATCGAGGCTTCGAAACCGCACCGCCACGACATACTTATTGGCGCTCACCTCGCAGACATACTCGGGGGCTGCAGGAAGGGACACCCGAATCAGTCGTGCAAACCGCCCCTCAGGGTTGAGCTCAAAGGTGCCATTAATCGCCTCGTAGCGCTGCGGCTCTGCTCCCTCACGCAGAAGTTTCAGGCAGAGATCGGTGGCAGACATCAAGGGCTGCAAGGTGGCAATCCAGCCCACAAGCGCCTCATAACGTGCGGAAGCGGGCCGGTGCAGCCAGACAAAATAAGACGGTAGGTCAAACGGGCAGCTACCGGCGGGGATACCCACACGACCTTTTAGGCTCTGCAGAAAATCGAACTCGGGGATATGCGGGCCCAGCCGAACAGGCACGTCGGCCAGGGCGGAATGGGCCGCCGCGGCTTCATCGAGAATGGCATTTAAGCGCTCTCCAGAAACCCCTGGCTGACCAGTAAACCGCGCCAGCTGCGCCCGCTGACGATCGAGCTCCTGCAGCAGTTCGTTCTTGATATCACCGCGACTGGAAAGCAGTTCGTAGAGCTCAAAGAGCGCATGCAGAGACGCCTCGTGGGCAAACTGGTCGGTCTGCGCAGCAAAGTACCTAATGCGGCGGGCCATGCACTCGACCCGCAGGAGAATGCGCACCCGTTCGTTACAGGGAAACTCAAACACCCGCAGCCCGGACGGCGCATCGAGACACCCCGATGGGGACTCGGAAACAACCGAGGCTACAGGGGCGTGAGATGCGGGCGGCTCAGTCATTTTGCAATTATGTCTGATAAGCGCGGACAGCTTGGGCAGATTCCCCACACAGCCGGGCATGAAGCATAGTTACCGATGCCCGCAGCTGGTCGAGGTCCCCGGTATTGCGAATGGCATAGTCTGCGACCGCAAGCCGCTGCTGCCGTGTTGCCTGCCGGGCCAGCATGGCGGCAAGGGTGTCTGAGGGCATGGGGCTGCGGCGCATGACCCGCTGCCACTGCTCGGACTCTGGCAGGTCGATCACCAGAAGGCGCCATGCCCAGGCGGGCCAGAATGCGCGGTCTTCGCCCTGACGCTCAATCCACAAAGGAACCATATAGACGCTGTAGGGGCCCTCTGCCGCCGCCAGCCGCGAAAGCGCAAGCGCCGCTACCAGGGGATGGACGATCGCTTCGAGCCGCTGCCGCGCCATGGGGTCTTGAAACACATGCTCCCGCATCGCCACCCGATTAAGCCCTGTTTTCGGGCTCACGAATGGCGGCCCGAAGGCATCGACCAATGCCGGAACTGCCTTGCCACCGGGGCCAGTAAGCAGATGGGCCAGGGCATCGGCATCCAGAACCAGGATCCCCTTCTCGGAAAAGGCCTGCGCCGCAGTGGACTTGCCGGCCCCCATGCCGCCGGTTAACACCAGAACAGGCGGGGAACCGGCAGGCAAGGGTTGATCAGCCGATAAACCCAAAGTCAGTCCAGGGCAGCAAGGCCAGGCCCGCAAAGGCCAAGGCTGGGCCAAAGGGTAAGGCGGTTGCCAGCTGCCAGCCGTGCCGGAACATTCCCCAGACCACAAAGGGCAGCATGGCCAGACAGGCCAAGACCAGAACCAAAGGCAGGCTTGAAAACCCAAGCCAGACTCCCAGGCCCGCGATCAGGGCAAAGTCGCCTCGGCCCATAGGCACTGCCATCTGTCCTTCGATGGCCGCCCGTTTGCGGTGTCGCCGCCTGCCCAGCAGTGTGAGCAGCCATGGCAGGCCATAGCCTATAAGGCCACCGAGCAGGGCCTCCCCAAAAGAAACCGACAGTCCGAGCAAGGCGGCAATCAGGCCCAGGCCAATCACCAGCCAGGTAATCCGGTCGGGCAGCAGCTGGCAGCGCAGGTCGATCATGGCAGCCAGGGTAAGGGCACCGGTAAGCCCGCCTAGGGCGAAGGCCACGGCCAGTGACGGCCAGTCTCCCTGGAGCACCGAGAGCAGCAAGACCTCGCCACCTGCCAGCAAGAAAGCGGCGATGCGCCATAGGGAAGGGGCAGAAAGGGCAAGGTCAGCCTGCTCAGCAGACAGCCAGTGTGCCAGCTCAGACCGAGACCAGATACGCAAAAGGGTGAAGCTTAGCCAGGCAGTCACGGCGGCCAGAAGCGCCGAGACAGAGGGGTCGAGAGAGACTTCGGTCGGCGGCACTAGTCGGGCTCCGGCTTTGCGGGTGGGCTAGCCCCCTCTTTTGTGGCGGGAGCACCCGAGGGCCGAAAGACCTTCACCCGTCGGACCACCCTTCCCTGTAGCTGCACGATTTCCAGAGGCACCTCGGCGATCTTCAGGCTCACATTCGCCTCGGGAATATCCTGCAGAGCCTCAAGCACCAGGCCATTGACCGTCTTGGGGCCTTCTACGGGAAGCGAAAGACCCAGGCTGCGGTTAAGCTCGCGAACGCTGGTCATGCCATCGACTGTCACCGTGCCATCCGGGCCCCAGCGCGCCTCTCTGCGCACATGCGGCGCCTGGGTAGAGAACTCGCCCACGAGCTCTTCAATAATGTCTTGCAGGGTCACCAGGCCCTGCACCTCGCCGTATTCATCCACCACCACGGCAAGATGCTGCCGGTTCTCCTGAAAGAACTGCATCTGGGTAAAGAGCTGTGAGCCCGAGGGCACAAAATAGGCCGGCTGCAAGGCCTCCTTGAGCAGCGTCTTAGAAAACGACTCGCGAGACACCAGGGCCAAGGCCTTTCGGACATGCAGAATGCCTTCGATCTGGTTGAAGTCACCCCGATAGACAGGCAGCTTGTTATGAAAGCAGGTGGAGATCTGCTCAATGAGGCTTGCCTCATCGTCTTCAATATTTAAGGCCTCCATGCGATGCCTTGGCACCATGACATCGTCTACCTGAAGGTCTTCAAGGTCGAACAGGTTTAAGAGAATCTTGCGGTGCTGGCTGGGAATAAAGCCCGCAGACTCCAGGACCGCCGACCGCAGCTCGTCGGTTGTAAGGCCTGCAGCACCGGGGTCAGCCGAACGAAACCGAAAGATCCTCAGGAGAAAAGAGACCAGCCCATTGATCACTGCCACCAAAGGCCTGGCCAGCAAGACAATGGGCTTGAGCCCATAGCTTGCGCCCATGGCAACGATCTCAGGCTTATTGGCACCGATCACCTTGGGAATGATCTCGGCAAAGATAATCAAAAGCCCCGCCGCCGTTGCCGTTGCAATGGCCAGCACCTGATCGTTGTTTCCGAAGGCACGAATGGCAAAGGCCGTAATCAGGGCGGTGAGGGCCGCATTCACCAGGTTGTTTCCAAGAAGAATGGTCGCAAGCAGCTGGTTGGTCTGACCCAACAAGGAAATGACCTGCCGCGCCCCGCGACGCCCCTTTTCGGCAAGGTGGCGCATACGGTAACGGTTGACTGCCATAAGGCTGGTCTCGGACATCGAAAAAAACGCCGACGCCAGCAACAGGGCTAACAGGGCCAGAGCCTGCGCCCACAAGGGAAGGTCGCTCAAAGATTCCTAGAAATTGAAATGACGACGCCCCTAGTGTATCGATTCATGGGCGGCCTGAACAGCCAGGGATTCCGCGCCTAGGCCTTGC
>JBMSYB010000050.1:0-13209 GCA_049426285.1 Burkholderiaceae bacterium | reverse complement strand
ATGCCGCAAGGATGAGCTTATAAAGGGTTAGCATAGAAAAAGACCGCGCCGCGAAAGATGACGACAAAAAATGAGAGTTACGACAGTGCCATTGACCATAAACCATACACGCTTTGGCTGGCTTGTATGGAGCCTTCTGGGGGCCCCTTTTGCGTTTGCCCAGACACTGCCGATGGAGGCGAGCGATCTGCGGGCGCAGCCGTTGGAGGAAATCGAGGTGCGTGCCCAGCGGCTCAATGATCTTGAGCAACGGCGCTATGCAAACGCTGTGAAGACGGTGGTCGGGCGAGATGAGATCCAGAGGTATGGTGACACGAGTCTTGAAGATGTTCTGCGACGTCAGCCGGGTGTAACCATTCCGGCGGGCGGGGGTGGTCCGCGCATGCGGGGCATGCAGGAGTCGTATACCCAGATTCTTATTGATGGCCAGCCGGCCGGCCGGGGTTTTAGCGTGGATGCGATCGCGCCTGATCAGGTTGAGCGCCTTGAGATTCTGCGGGTTCCCACCGCGGAGACAGGAGGGCAAGCGGTTGCGGGCACCATCAATATCGTTACCCGTGAGGGCCTTGCGCGCGGGCGCCGTGACCTGGGTGCAGGGCTGACCTTGGGGGAGCGGGATCTGCAGGGGTTTCGGTTCGGTCTCACCCAACAGGGTGGCTGGGCCGGTGAGGACACGATGGTGTCGGTTACCGTATTCGGTCAGAACCAGGCTAATGCAGTTGACCAGTCGGTTGTGTTTGTACCTGCCTTGGCGCCCGATAGCGAGTCAGGCCAGACATCTAGGGTGCGCTCGCAGTCTGACCGGCTGGGAATAAGCCTGCGCGGGCAGACGACAAGGTCTTTCTCCGATGCGGGCAGCATTACCATTCGGCCGCTTTTGTTTGCCGTGCGGGGTGAGACCCGAAGCAGCACTCTGGTAGACCCATGGCAGGGAGAGGATCCACTGCGGTTTGCTGCACCCTTTCGCGTCGAAGAGGCTACGCAGACATCAGAGTATGCCTTTGGTCGCGTCGTATTTCTGCACAAACGCTCGCTGCCTTCCGACCTGCTTCTGGAAACGGCGTTCACGCCGTCGGTCTATGTTCTTCAGCGTCGTACCAATGGCCTCGCACAGAGATCAGACCTGTCAAGCCAGCGGCGGGATACAGACAGCGAGACCGAGGAGCAGAGTCTGTTGGCAACGGCCAAGGTTAAGCGATTTATTGATTCCGATGAGCAGACGCTGGGCCTTGAGTTTGAAACCTCTTGGCAGGACGACAAGGAGGCGACACAGGTCGATGGAGGTTTTACCGAAACGGGGTGGGGCGGCCGTATCGACCAGCGCCGCACCCGCTGGGCGGCCTACGGCCAGTGGGACTGGAATCCCAAGGGTTCGTGGGCGGTGCTCGGCGGGCTTCGGCATGAAGAAATAAATACCGTATTGAAAACCTTTGGCGGCCTTTTGCGAGATGAGAATCGAAGCGCACAAACCTCGCCATCGTTAAGTCTGGTCTATCGCCCAATAGACGCGCCAAGTGAGCTCTATCGGTGGAGTCTCAGTCATGCCTACAAGCCAGCCCGGGCGGGCGATCTACTCTCTGCACCGCGGATTGCATCGCGGTTTCCCGTGGGCCAGGTCAATACTCTGGATGCACCGGATTCGGTAGGCAATCCGCAGCTCAAGCCAGAGCAGTCGTGGGGTATAGACTTTAGTCTTGAGCGTTCTCCTTCCCCGAACAGTCTTCTGTCCGCAGGGGTCTTCTGGAAAAGAATCGTCGATGTACAGCGGCGGGTCACACAGCTGGAGGCAGTGTCCTGGTCCAACGTGGACCGTTGGGTAAGTCGGCCACGTAATCTCGGTGAGGCGCAGCTAATAGGTCTCGAACTTGAGGCAAGGGGCCCAGCGAAGATGTGGGGGCAGTGGCTTGGCCCTTGGCTGGGGTCCCAGCCGGGGCTGGAACTGCGGGCGTCATGGAGCCGGTATTGGTCGCACTTGCGCGATCTTCCTGGGCCGGACAACCGACTACCAGGCCAGCCGCTCTGGGAGGCGAAGCTCGGCCTCGATGCTCGTCCTGCGAAGTCGGCATTGCGCTACGGCCTAAGCCTGGGATTTACAAAGGCGGGTCGTTACCAGACCGACCCGCGCGCCTGGGCAGATGATGGCGATCGACTCTCCGTTGAGGCGTATGGGGTGTATACCCTTGGTGCTAACCGTCGCCTGCGATTGAGCCTCCAAGATATCACCCGATCAGCAACCGAAACCCGCAGCACACGGAGGTTTGACGAAGGCGATCGTCTGGACACGGAGCGTCGCGCAGGTAGGCTGCGTCTGTCGCTTCGGTACGAACATACCCTTTAAAGGCCCTACGTCACTGGGTTAGTGCGCCTAGGCATCGGGTGTGCAAAGGTACTAAGCGCTGCGAGCTTCCCTGTTCGCATGGTCCTTGAGGGCATGAATAAGCCCTGGGGCGATATGGTGTAGCCCTTTATAGACCCTTAGCGCTGGGGACATGGTGTCGAGTGCCTCTGCCAGTGTCTTGGATCTTCCAGGCCTACTAAGTACCTCTAGAAGGGGCACAACGAATAGTCGAATGAGGAAAAGACTGCCCGTGCCTGCCAGGGGAATAGTGACCTGCCGCTCGACGCGAAACCAGACATGCTCTAGCCCACCGAAGTCAACCCAGGGGGGCTGGCCAGGGTCACGCCACATTGTGCTGTTAGGTGCAAGCGTGTGGACAAAACGTACGAAGGGCCCTTTCTGGGCCATGGCCGCTGATAGTGAGGCCGCCGCCTTCTGGATACGACTGTTGTCGGCAACAGGCATGTGTATGGAAAAAAGCGACTGATCGCATTTCTCTTCGGGTATCCACCCGCTGGGAAAGCACACCGACAGAAGTCGTGCGCGCAGAGGATTCTCGTCGCTCGGGAAAGGTGGTGAACGATGGCGTGGGGCCATAAGGACAAAGTCTTCTTGCAGGCTGAGGCTGAGCCCCAGAAAGAAATCGATAGGATCATTAGGCGGTTCACTGCCAATCCAGGCAAGAGCGCCGTTGGCATGAACCGGCCCATGGGGGAGCAGCGTGGAAAGGGCGTAGATTACCTGCTGCGCCCAGAACTGCAGGTCATCGGGGTTGAGGTCGTCTGCGTAGACAAAGGCTTTGGTAGACCGTAGCCTCTGAATCTTTTGCGATAGGCAGTCCATCCACCGTGACTGGGGCTTATCGACGATTAGTAGGGGCTCGGTAGGGGCGAGCTTGATGAGGTCGGGGCGAATCTCGTGTGGGATGTCAACCGGAAAGGGGCAGTCGATCGCACCGACACGCGTGACGGCTGGATCGAGACTCTCCGGGGGCCCCGGAAACGCCAAATCGTCGTGAGAAAGCCACCGTTGCGCCAGCCCCTGGGTGATGTCGAGCGTTTTTGGCTTCATAGACGATCGGGACAAAAATTCCAGCGCGTACCAGGACGAGGCGTGCGCATTTCATAGATGCAGGCAGGCTGTGCCGACCTGCTGAAACATAGATCTATTAAAATGTACGGGCAAATGAAGCGGTGGAGACCGGTAAGAACCCCCGCTAAGATAGAGGTTCCTCGGCAACGCTTCGTCAATCTTTTGCCAAGCACCGTTACCATCCCCTTTCAATTCCCTCTACATCCTTTAAAACTCCCCTCTGTGCAACCCACATCTTCTGCGCCAGGAGACTGGCGACTTGCCCTTGACCAATGGGTTAGTCAGTCTATTATTCAGCGTTCTATTATCGTCTTGATTGTCCATTACCTCTTCCCAGGCAGAAGAAAATCATCGGGTAGAGGATGCAATGGTGGCCCGGGTGGATGCTGATACTGAGCTTATGCAGCAGGAAATGGCTAAGGTGCGTGAGGAGATCTCACAACTGCGCCGCCTGCTTGAGGCGCAGCAAAAGTAAGAATTGCTTCAGCGCCGGAACAGGTTAGGCGGTCTGCGGGTGAAACTTGACCTGCCTATGTCTTTGGACGAAACGCCTTACACACTGTCTCGTCGGTAAACAGGCTGGGGCCGCCGATGAGTTCCAGGCCATAGGGAATCGCGGCAAAAAGCCCCGAGACCTCGATCGCACCGGTGTTGGGATTACGCAGGCCTTCTAAGGTCTCTTGAATCGACCTTGGTCGTCCTGGCAGGTTTACGATCAGTGATCTGCCGCGAATCACGGCCGTCTGACGCGAGAGAATGGCCGTGGGAACAAAGGCCAGAGAGATCTGACGCATCTGTTCGCCAAACCCAGGGAGCTCGCGATCGGCGACATCGAGGGTGGCTTCGGGCGTAACGTCACGAGGAGCTGGCCCCGTGCCGCCGGTGGTAAAGACGATGTCGCAGCCCTGGTTGTCTACGAGGTCAATCAGGGTCTGGGCGATCATGGAGCGCTCGTCTGGGATTAGCCTTTCGATCCCCTCCCATGGGCTAATCAGAGCCCGAGACAGCCAAGACTTTAGACTGGGCAGCCCTTCGTCTTTGTAGAGACCTTGGCTGGCACGGTCGCTAATTGAAACAAGGCCGAAACGGGCAGGGCGGGAACTGAGGCTCATACCCAGGATTATTGCCCAGATTTATTGCCCGGATTGGCAAGTCAGCGGTGGGCGTTACGGGTAAGATCTGACCCCATGAAAACAACGCACTCTGCCCCCAGCCCTTTTTTTTATGATGCCGCAGGCCTTGCGGCCTTGAACCAGAAGATGCTTCAGATGGCCCGTGACCGTGGCGCCACAGACGCTGCTACCGAGGTATCGGAGAGTTCGGGGCTCTCGGTTACTGTGCGCATGGGGGCTCTGGAGACCTTAGAACATACCCGCGACCGTGGCGCCAGCGTAACGGTGTACCTCGGTCAACGGCGAGGTCACGCAACCACATCTGATCTCTCCGACGCTGCCCTGCAAGACGCAGTTCAGAAGGCCCTTGATATTGCCAAGTACACGGCTGAAGACCCCTATGCCGGGCTGCCCGAGGAGGCGGATCTGGCCCGCGGTCCCCATCCCAGCCTCGACCTGTTTCATACCTGGCAGGTGACACCCGAGCAGGCAACAGACCTGGCCAAAGCGGCTGAAGCCGCTGCCCGCGCAGTAGACCGTCGTATTCGTAATTCAGATGGCGCCAGTGTCTCTGCAAGCCATGGTCAGTTTTGTTCTGCCAACAGCCGGGGTTTTCTGGGAGGCTATCCCTACAGCCGGCACTTTCTCTCGGTGGCGCCGATTGCCCAGGAGAAGTCGGCGATGCAGCGTGACGACTGGTACACAACAAGCCGAAACCCATCGGAGCTGGCTGCGCCTGCTGAAATTGGCGCTTACGCTGCCAAGCGAGCTCTGTCGCGTCTGAATGCCCGGCGTCTTGAGACGCAGCAGATGCCGGTGATCTTTGAGGCGCCTATTGCTGTAGGGCTGATTGGGTCTCTGGTACAGGCCTTATCGGGCTCGGCGCTTTACCGAAAGGCAAGTTTTCTTCTCGATAGCATGGGCAAGGAAATCTTCTCCAAGGACATCAGCCTGGTGGAGGACCCCTTCCTGCCGGGCGCTAGTGGCAGCACGCCCTTTGATGATGAGGGTGTAAGGGTGCAGCGGCGCAAGGTGATCGATGCGGGTCGCGTTACAGGCTATTTTTTGTCCAGCTATTCGGCCCGAAAGCTCGGATTGCCTACTACGGGTAATGCCGGCGGTTCGCATAACCTAGTGCTGGCCAGCCGCAGAAGCGCTCCTGCTGGTGGTCTTGAGGGCCTGTTGCAGCTCATGGGACGGGGGATTCTGGTCACCGAGGTCATGGGGCAGGGCGTAAACCCCATCACCGGTGACTATTCGCGCGGGGCCTTTGGATACTACGTAGATCAGGGACAGATTCAGCACCCGGTGGAGGAGTTCACCATTGCTGGAAACCTCAAAGATATGTACCGAGGCCTTGTGGCGGTAGGAGGCGATACGCTTACCCGGGGCAACAAAACCACGGGCTCTCTACTCATCGATCGAATGACCATTGCCGGCTGTTAGCCTGCTGGATTCTTTCGGGCTGTGCCGCAAGAGACGCACTGCGCGGTTTACTGAAGCGGTGAGCCGCACCCGCCGCAGGACATCGGCAAGATGGGTCCGGCCCCTTACCTCGAGAACCACCTTGAGCGTGGAAAAACCCCCGCCGCGACGCTCGATGGTGAGGTCGATGATATTTGCTTCCGAGGCAGAAATTGCGCCTGCCACCTTTGCCAGAGCGCCCGGGGCATCTTTGACATCGATGTTCAGGTGGGTCTCGAAGGTGCGGTAAATGGGGTCTCCCCAGATGATGTCGGCCCAGCGATTAGGGTCTTTGGGACGCTGCCTTCGGGCATAGCCGCAACTTGCCCGGTGGATGAGTAGCCCGGCTCCGCCGCGCATATAGCCCCAAGAGGTATCGCCCGCAATCGGATGGCAACAGGGCGCATACTGAACCGCTGTGCCTTCCGAGCCATTAACGGTGATGCCTAGGTCGTGCTGGGCAGTCAGGTGCTCCATAGAGAGCTGAAGGGCACGCTCGGCAGCTGGGGTAAGCCGGCGCGTGCGCGGACTGGTATCGCCGTCACTACTGCCGGGGGTAGGTAAGAGCCGCCTGGCGGCTACGTTGGCCAGGAGGTGCCCCAGGCCGATTGCCTCCAAGAGCCCTTCACGGTCGTTGGCGGGGATTTCGTGAAAGAACTGCGACCAGTTCAGACTGGGATCATCGACTCCTGGGCTGCCCAGTGCCTTTAAGGCGGAATCCAAAAGCCTTCTGCCGAAGGCAACGGCCCGCTCTCGGGTGCTTGTTTTCAGGTTGTACCGAATCTGGGAACGCGCCCGCGCTGTGCGCACGAAACCAAGCCAGCCGGGGTGCGGCGTGGCGGTGGGCTGAGTAACCACACGCACAAGATCGCCGTTACGCAGCTCTGTGTCGAGCGGTTTGACTTCGTTGTTAATGGTGGCGCCGGTGCAACGATTTCCGACATCGGTGTGCACCATATAGGCGAAGTCTACGGGGGTTGATCCCTTGGGCAGTTCTCGAATCTCGCCCGTGGGCGTAAAGACATAGATGACATCGGGGAAGAGGTCAATCTTGATATGGTCGAGAAAGTCTTTAGGGTCAGGTGACTGCACCGACAAGAGTGACTGCATCCATTCATGGGCCTTACGCTGCAAGGGCGTAACCGAGGCGGCGTGTTCTTTGTAGAGCCAATGGGCAGCGACGCCGGCCTCGGCCATTTGATGCATCTGGTGCGTGCGAATCTGAAACTCCAATGGCGTGCCAAGCGGGCCTACGACTACGGTATGCAGTGACTGATACCCATTAGACTTTGGCAGTGCAATGTAGTCTTTGAACTTCCCAGGAACAGGCTTAAAGAGCGCATGCAGGGCGCCGAGCGCGATATAGCATTCGGGAATAGAAGATACGCACACCCGAAACCCATAGATATCGAGTACCTCGGCAAAGCTGAGGTGTTTCTCCTTCATCTTTACGTAGACGGAATACAGACTCTTAGTGCGGCCGGAGACCTCAGCGTTGATACCGAAGTGCGGTAGTTGATCGCAGATCTGGGTTCGGATTCGCCCGATAATTTCTTTACGGTTTCCGCGCGCGGCCTTCAGGGCCTTTTGTAACACCGCGGAGCGCCGAGGGTAGAGGCCATCAAAGCAGAGGTCTTCGAATTCGCGAAAGATCTCATTGAGCCCCAGCCGGTGGGCAATAGGGGCGTAGATATCAAGTGTTTCGCGGGCAACCCGCGTGCGCTTGGCCACCGAGGTGGACGCAAGCGTTCGCATGTTGTGAAGTCGGTCGGCGAGCTTGATCAAAATGACCCGGACATCGTCGGCCATCGATAGCAGCATCTTGCGAAAATTTTCGGCCTGGGCCTCTTCGCGGTTACGAAAGCTCACCTTGTCAAGCTTGGTGAGTCCTTCGACCAGCATGGCGACGTTAGATCCAAACTGCTTGGCGATCTGTGTCTGGGTAACCCCGCAGTCTTCTACGGTGTCGTGCAGCAGAGCAGCAATAAGGGCATCGGCATCCAGCCGCCACTGGGTGCAGACCTCTGCAACGGCAATGGGATGGGAGATGTACGGTTCACCGGACTGACGAGACTGGCCCAGATGGGCGGCGTCGGCAAACCGAAAAGCATCTACAAGGCGGGCCTGGTCTTCGGTGCTGAGATAGTCGGCCCGCTCAAGGAGGGGCGATACCGAAATAACCTTGTCGGAAGAAGCGGTTGGCTGGGTCGGAGCGAGCACGCTAGCCATAGTGAGGCCGTCTGGTTTCGAGGTGATTCAGAAGGCCAGACCCAGACGCATACCAGCTACATCGGTACCTTGCGCAGCATTTCTCTGCCCACCTGGCCTGCCGCGATCTCGCGAAGGGCCACCACGGTGGGCTTATCGCGGGCATCCACCTTCGGGGTGGCCCCCTGTGCCAACTGGCGCGCGCGGTAAGTAGCCGCGAGGGTGAGTTCAAACCTGTTGGGGACGTAGGTGAGGCAGTCTTCTACAGTGATGCGGGCCATGGGTAAAAATCCTTTATTGGGGAGGCAGAGTTGCCGATCGCACAATCGCGGTAAGTTCGGCCAAAGCGGTCGTAAATTCTTGATTCATAATAACATGATCGAATTCTTTGGCATGAGACATTTCGTCTTCGGCGGCCTGAATTCTCTTTTCAATGACTGCGGCACTATCCTGTGCGCGGGACTGCAGTCGCTGCCTGAGTGCCTCAAGAGAAGGTGGCAGTATAAAAATGCTGCATAGCTCTTGGGCAGGAAAGCTCTGCCGAATCTGGGCAGCGCCTTGCCAGTCAATCTCAAGCAGCACGGGGCAACCCTGGGCCCTCTGTTCGTTGATCCAGGCGCGTGATGTGCCGTAGTAATTGCCGTGCACCAGGGCCCACTCCAGAAACTCGCCCTTTGCTTTGCGGTCAAGAAAGTCTGCCTCGCTGGTAAAGAAGTACTCGCGGCCGTGGGCCTCCCCGGGGCGTGGAGGACGCGTGGTGGTGGAAACCGAAAGCGAAAGCCCAAGGCTCTTATCTGCCAGCAGGCCCCGCACTAGGCTTGTCTTGCCGGCCCCTGAGGGTGCCGCGATGATGATCAGTCGGCCTGGCTTGGGCGTGCTGTTAAAAGGGGAAGAAGACCCGCGGTTATCTTCGCTCATTGGATGTTCTGCACCTGCTCGCGAATCTGCTCGATGGTCAGCCGCATTTCCATGGACACCTGGGTCAGACCGAGATGCAAGGACTTCGCGCCCAGGGTGTTGGCCTCACGATGCAGCTCCTGACAGAGAAAATCCAGCCGCTTGCCCTGCGGCTGATCGCTGGGCTTGTCAAGAGCCTGCCTCACCGCCTCTATGTGCACCTGTAGCCTGTCGAGTTCTTCGGCGATATCGGCTCGGCCTGCTGCGGCATGGGCCTCCTGCTGAATACGCTCTGCAAGAATGGCAGCCATGGCCTCGGACTGGTCATCGGTACCGGGTACCTGTCCAAATGCCTCTTGTAGCCGCGCGCGGATCTTGGCCCGCTGGGCCTCGAGTGCCTCGGGAAGCAGCCGTGTGGCTTCGGCCTGAAGCTGGCTAAGGGTAGAAATTCGTTCGGTGATTGCCTGAGCAAGCTTCTTGCCTTCTGCCTGTCGCGAGGCCTCCAGGCTTTGCACCGCAGCATCAAAGGCAGACAGCAGCATTTCCTGCGGTAGACCATCGACGCCTGCCGAAGGGCTGGTGAGAACCCCCGGAAACCCCAGCAGCTCGGCCATACGCCACGGGGCGATTGCCGAGGGGTATTGGCTGTTGAGTCTTTCCTGCAGCCGCACCAGAGAGTCGATGCGGTCGAAGTTAGGTGCCACCGGTTCGGCCGAGGCGGCGGTATCGCGCAGGACGCTGAATCGAACCTCTACCTTACCGCGGGGCAAGACCCGGGCAAGTTTTTCGCGAATCGAAGGCTCCAGGCCTCGAAGGTCTTCGGGCAGGCGCAGCCCGAGCTCAAAGAATCGGTTATTTACCGAACGGATCTCGACCTGGACCAGGCCAAGAGGGGTGGGCATCTGGGCGGAACCAAATCCGGTCATGCTGCTAACAGGCATAGTCGCGCTATTGTACGGACTCCCGATTCAGGCAAACCAGCAAGGAGAACTTATGTCGCAAAACCAGGGGGTGTTACCCGATCAGGCCCCGCCGGCGCGCGCGGCCAATCGCGCGGCAGACTGTCTGCGGCCGGTGCTGCTGCACCGCCGTTATACCTGCCATGCAGAGGGGTCGGTCTTGGTCTGCTTTGGCAACACCAAAGTGCTCTGCACGGCCTCGGTGGAGGATAAGGTTCCCGGGTTTCTGCGTGGGGCAGGCCGGGGCTGGGTGACCGCCGAATACGGCATGCTGCCCCGTTCTACCCATACCCGCAGCGACAGAGAGGCCGCGCGCGGCAAGCAGTCTGGCCGTACCCTGGAGATCCAGCGGCTGATTGGTCGATGCCTGAGGGCGGTGGTTGACCTGAAGGCCCTTGGTGAGCGCACGATCACCGTAGACTGTGACGTGCTGCAGGCCGATGGCGGCACCCGCACGGCAAGCGTTACGGGTGCCTGCCTGGCGGTCTTTGATGCCCTGATGACCACCGCGACCCAGGCGGCCGATGCCGAGGCCGGGGCCCGTCTGCGTGCTGCCTTTCGTGAGCCCGTGGCCGCCATCTCGGTGGGCATGGTGCGGGGAACCGCGCTGCTGGACCTCGACTACGAAGAGGATTCGGGCTGTGACACAGACATGAATGTGGCCATGTTGGGTTCGGGCGGCATTATTGAGCTACAAGGCACTGCCGAGGCTGCGCCTTTTTCAAGGGCGCAATTACAGACGCTTCTCGATCTGGCAGCCCACGGTATTTCGCAACTGCATGCGCTGCAGCGCGGTCTGATGGCCGACACAGCGGCACTGCAGGCGGCGCACGGAGCCTAGCCTTGCAAGATGATTGGGTTTTGGCCACTGGTAACCCGGGCAAGCTGGCCGAGATGCAGAGGCTATTGGAAGGCCTGGGGGTGCGCCTTAGAGCCCAGGCAGCGCTTGGAGTCCTGCCCTGTGCGGAGCCGTTTAATAGCTTTCTAGAAAATGCCCTGGAAAAGGCGCGGCATGCCAGCCGCGGTGCGGGGCTTCCGGCGATTGCTGATGACTCTGGCCTGGTTGTCGATGCCCTGGGCGGTGCGCCTGGGGTTCGGTCTGCGCGGTTTTATGCCGATGCAGTGGCTGAGGCGGGCGGTTTTCTGCTGCCCGGCAGCGAGAACCTCTCGGTAGACACGGCCAACTGGCAATGGCTTTTGCACCGCATGCAGGACGTTCCTGAGGCGGATCGCACGGCCCGATTTGTCTCGGTGATTGCCTATGTACGGCATGCCGATGACCCTATGCCGATCGTAGGCTGTGGGCTATGGCCAGGAAGAGTGGCCAAGACTGCAGCAGGGAGCCATGGATTTGGCTACGACTGTGTCTTTTATGACCCCCTCATGGGGCGCACGGCAGCCGAGTTATCGCCCTCGGAGAAAAATGCCGTGAGTCATCGTGCGGATGCGATCAGGCAGTTTCTTGCGCTTTATGGTCATGCCTATTCTTAAAGAGCTTAGAGAGTCCCTAGCCAGCGAGGATGCCTCGGTACCCTCCAGCCCGCCGCCCTTGAGCCTTTACATTCACCTGCCCTGGTGTCTTCGGAAATGCCCCTACTGCGACTTTAATTCCCATGAAGCCCGTGGCAACGAGTCTCTGGCGGGCTATGTGGACTGCCTGGTGCGCGACCTTGAGATGTCGCTGGCACAGGTCTGGGGCCGTTCGGTGCAGTCGATATTTATGGGTGGTGGGACACCGAATCTCTTTGCCCCCGACCTGATTGATCGCCTGCTCATGGCGGTGCGGGCCCGGCTGCGCATTGCGCCGGGCGCCGAAGTGACTATGGAGGCCAATCCAGCGGCAGCCCAAGGGGAGTCTGCCGACTGGAGAGCCTATCGGGAGGCGGGCGTTACCCGGGTATCGATAGGGGTTCAGTCGTTTGATGGCCCAAGCCTTAAGGCGCTGGGCAGAATGCACTCCGGCACGCAGGCTGCCGAAGCCGTTGCCGCTTCAGTAACGGTGTTTGACCGCGTGAACCTGGACTTGATGTACGGCCTGCCTGGTCAGACAGCCGAGCAGGCAAGCGCCGACCTGGCCTGCGCGCTGGCACTGGGGGTGGGGCATCTTTCTCTTTACCAGCTTACGCTGGAACCCAATACCCTTTTTGCAGCCCGTCCACCCGAGCTCCCCGATGAGGACCTGATCGCCCAGATGCAGACCGCTCTTCTGGACCAACTGGCGGCAGCAGGTTTTGCGCGATATGAGGTCTCTGCCTTTGCCCGACCAGGTCAGGTCTGCCAGCACAACATGAACTACTGGCAGTTTGGCGACTATCTGGGGATTGGTGCCGGGGCCCATAGCAAGCTTACGCTCCCCGAGGCGGGGATTATTCGGCAGACCTGCACCCGTCAGCCCCAGGGTGGCGACAGCTACCAGGTGGCAGTGGCCCGAGGCGATGGCAGCCATCGTAAGTCGCGTCTCGTGCCCCGGGCTGACCTGCCGTTTGAGTTTATGCTCAATGGGCTACGTTTGGTGCAGGGCGTGGGCGTAACTGCCTACACAGAGCGCACCGGGCGACCGGTAGAGGATCTTCTGCCGGCAGTGGGCCGCGCGAAGGCCAAAGGCCTACTGAAGACAGAGTCGGGCCATTGGATGGCAACCGAGCGGGGCATGGATTTCCTGAACGACCTGCAGGCACTCTTTCTGCCCGAATAGTAGGCAGGTATTCCTGATATAGTGCGAAAATGCACTAGTTCAGTGCAATATGCCTCATAAAAGTTCCCTTTAAGCCTGAGAATCACGCTTTCCGGGTCGGCATAGAACCTGCATTATTCAGGCCCGAGTCAGTTTATTCCAACCCTTCTCAATTCAGGAGAGCGTTCCTATGGCAAGTCCCAAAGATGTCTTGAAAATGATCTCGGACAACGAGGTGAAGTTTGTTGACTTTCGTTTTACCGATACCCGCGGCAAGGAGCAGCACGTTTCGGTACCCGCGCATACGGTAGAAGAAGACAAATTCGAGTCGGGGCACGCATTTGATGGCTCATCTATTGCGGGCTGGAAGGGTATTGAGGCCTCCGACATGCTGCTCATGCCCGACCCTGAGACTGCCGTGCTCGACCCCTTTCGCGAGGAGTCAACGCTAAACATTACCTGTGA
>JBMSYB010000049.1:0-14036 GCA_049426285.1 Burkholderiaceae bacterium | reverse complement strand
TTCGACCACTCTGCCACCTCTCCGCGGCCCTGCATTCTAGCTCAATCAGGCGTGCCGCCTGATATTGGCTTCGGCATAACTTTGCTTCGCAAAGTTACCCTACGCCGATTTCACCTGCGGTGAAATTCGAGTCAGGTACATTCGACCACTCTGCCACCTCTCCGCGGCCCTGCATTCTAGCTCAATCAGGCGTGCTGCACCGAAGCCGCTAGAATTCAATTATGACCTCGCTCTCACCCGACGTCCTGCGCACCGTTCGACAACTCGGTTATGGGGGCCTACTGCCCTTTCTGGGGCTTACGGCGCTTTCTTTATACAGTGGCAACGCAGCCATGCAGAGCTTCGCCCGCGAAGGGCTTGCCCTCTATACCGTTGCCATCCTGAGCTTTGTCGGTGCGGTATCTTGGGGCATTGCGCTCGCAGACCAGAGTCTCGCGCCGAGCCAACGCAAACGACTGCTTCATTACAGCGTTTTGCCGTCTCTCGTGGCCTGGCTCATCTGGTTCTTCCCCGATGGCGCCATGCGTTGGGTTGCTTTCGCGGCGCTGACGTTCGCGCTCTATCTGGTGGACTTGAGAAATGGGCAGCAATTGGAGTGGCCCAAAGAATGGCTGACGCTTCGACTACATCTGAGCGCTACTGTAGGCCTCTTGCTCTTGCTCGCGGCAGTGGGGCACGTCTAGTTCAACACTCTTTCACCGCCCGGATAAACTGCGAGAACGAACGGCAGGGTCGGGAAGGCTCAGTGAGAAAGGCAGGGGGGTCGAACTGCCGCACGCCGGCCACCAGAAATGCCTGTGCTGTCGCTGCGCAACCGGGCTGCCCATAGCTCGCGATCTTGACGCCATTTAAACCGCCTAGCGCTCCCAATAAGGCTGCAGCGTCGCCAACAAACACGAAGTGACAGATGGCGCGAAGTCGTTCAAGCACAAAACCCCACCGACGGGCGGACCACGGAAATTCTGTGCGGCCAGGCAGATGCACCACCCCTACGCGCAGGCGGGGGCGATCTCGTTCTGAGGGCCAAACGCGACTCCCCGCCACCATTGACCAGGCGTGTACCAGGTCTAGGTAAAGCGGGCCCTCCTGGGCAGCAGACACACCCATCACCGCCAGTAAATGCTGTGCATCGGTATACAGACCCGCAGACAACAACTCTGGCGGCCGCGCGTAAAGCTCTGGTACTTCCAGCGCGAAGGCTGCCCGAGACGGAACACTTGCGAGTGCCTCAAAGCGCTGGCGGCCCACCTCGTCTTCTCCACGGGCCATCATCTCGAGATGCTCGTACGAGGTATCGAGCGGGCTTCCCCCACACTGCCACGATGCAGGCGCATAGCGCGCCACATTCTCGGCATTAAACAAATACGGTTTGGTACTGAAGGTCGAGGCAACCCACTGCCAAGACAAATGGTTAGAGGCAAGATCGCCATCGAGCAGGTGGCCGTACATCCAGTCTGCCCCAACGCGCCAACCGATATGCCGCAGGTGCACCAGATAACTGGCAAGCCACATCCGTGCATGGTTATGCAGATAGCCTGTCTGGTACAGGCAGGCAACGGCTTGATCAATGACTGCAAGGCCTGTGCGGCCCTCGAGAATATCGGCAGGCATGTGGGTGGCATAGCGCACTCCGGCGAGGGCCGGACGAAGATCGGAAAAGATCCGACTGCCTTCACACCGCCAGACATGGTGAAAAAAAGCGCGCCAGGCGAACTCGGAAAAAAGTTTGTCGTCGGGTCCTAGCCGATGACGCGCCCGAACCCCTTCGACCGCCTCACGCAGACTGAGATAGCCGTGGGTGATATAGGGCGAGAGCCGTGAAACAGACCCACTGAGATGATTACGCGTCTTAGCGTAGCGGGAAGGGTCAAGCGCTGCCAGCCGCTGCTGCCAGGCGGCATCAGAGCTCGGGAAATCTGCCGCTAGAGGCACGGGCTATAGAAGATCGGCAGACGCAGGCCGCTACCGTGACTGTGGCGCCGGCAGCTGACGCCTTAATGCCTCAAAAAAGAGCTCCGACTGCAGCCGCTCGCCATTGCTCTGCTCGCCCACATAGGCGGCCAAAGAGTCTGCAACGGGCATCAGCGGCCTACCCGTAGACGCGGCCAACACCTGGGCCATACAGGCCCGCTCCAGGTAGTAAAGATCGTCGTAGGCATAGTCGATACGGCTGCCGCAGACGACCACCCCATGGTTACCAAGAAACACGATATCGGCATCATCCATGGCCCGCGCGATGCGCTCGCCCTCACGGGTGTCGAGAGCAAAGCCGTTGTAGTGCGGGTCAGCCGCCACCCGCCCATGGAATCGCATGGCATTCTGCGATAGCCGCGTATCGAGCAGGCGGTCTTGGGTGAGCGTAAGGGCCGTGGCAAACGGCATATGGGTATGCATCACGCAGGCCTTCCCCCCAAGCCTATGCATCGCTGCATGAATGTGCATGGCGGTAGGCTCTACGGCATGACGCCCGGCAAGACGCTGGCCCTGAACATCAATCATCACGATATCGTCAGGGCCTATCTCCCGCCACAAGAAGCCACGCGGATTGAGAAGAAACCGGCCCGAGCCATCTGGCAGCTCCATGCTGAAATGATTGCAGACCCCTTCGGCCAGGCCGTGATAGTCGGCCGCACGCAGGGCAAGGGCGAGGTCTTCCCGTAGCCGAGTCACTGCCTTCGACCGGAAGTCTTTTTTATGGTCCATGGTCTATAGCCTCTCGATTCCGCCCATATAGGGTCGCAGCACCTCAGGCACCACCACCGAACCATCAGCCTGCTGATAGTTCTCCAGTACAGCCACCAAGGCACGACCCACCGCAAGGCCAGAGCCGTTTAGCGTATGGATAAATTCATTGCGGGTCTTACCGCCCTCCCCTGTTCGTTTCACACGGGTCTGCATACGACGCGCCTGAAAGGCCTCGCAGTTGCTCACGCTCGAGATCTCACGATAGGCCTTCTGCGCAGGAAGCCAGACCTCAAGATCGTATGTCTTCGCAGCGCCAAAGCCCATATCGCCTGTGCACAATAAGAGAACACGGTAGGGCAGCTTGAGCCCCTGCAAAATAGCCTCCGCGTGGCCCACCATCTCTTCCAAGGCCGCATACGAATCATCGGGAGAAACCAGCTGCACCATCTCTACCTTGTCAAACTGGTGTTGCCGAATCATGCCTCGGGTATCACGGCCATACGACCCTGCCTCCGATCGAAAACACGGAGTATGGGCCGTTAGCTTCATGGGAAGCACACTCTCCTCCAGCAGATCACCCCGTACCAGGTTGGTGAGCGAGACCTCCGATGTCGGAATGAGATAGAACGTCTCGTCTTCTTCGCCCTCTGCACCGCCCTTCTTCACCGCAAAAAGATCCTCGGCAAACTTTGGCAACTGGCCGGTGCCATAAAGCGTATTGGCATTGGCAATATAGGGCGTGTAGCACTCGGTATACCCGTGTCGCCCGGTCTGCATATCAAGCATGTACTGGGCGAGCGCCCGATGCAGCCTGGCCACAGGGCCCTTCATAAAGGCAAACCGAGAACCCGCAATCCTCACACCGGCTTCGAAGTCCAGGCCGATACGGGCGCCAAGGTCAACATGGTCTAAGGCAGCGAAATCAAATGCCGTCGGTGCACCCCATCGACGTACTTCCAGGTTATCTTCGGCAGACCTACCCTGCGGCACCGAGGCGTGCGGAATATTGGGAATGCGCGAGAGCCAGGCATCAAGCTCTGTCTGTATCTCAGCAAGCTGCGCCGCTGCGGCATCGAGCTGCACCGGAATATCCGCCACCTGGGCCATGAGGCTCGCAGCGTCTTCGCCCTTGGCCTTGGCCTGGCCAATCTGCTTCGACAGGGTATTACGCCGCGACTGCAGCGCCTCGGTGCGCACCTGTACCTCTTTACGACGGGCCTCAAGCTGCGCAAAGGCCTCTTCTTCGAGCACATAACCCCGGCGGGCCAGCGCGGCCGCCGTGCCAGCCAAGTCTTTACGTAACAACTGGGAGTCGATCATCTTCTATCACTACCTTTTAAGTCTGCATCTATCAATGAAATTCCCGGCAAGTTTACTTCTTCGGCAGACCCCGCAAATGCGCGAGCTTCTCCGCAATGCGTGCCTCCAGCCCGCGGGCCGTAGGCAGGTAAAACTGCGGGGGCTTTGCCGCAATGCGGTCGGGAAAATAAGTCTGCCCTGCCGAATAGGCCTCAGGCTCATCATGGCTGTAACGATAGTCGGCGCCATGACCAAGAGACTTAGCCAGCCGGGTAGGTGCATTACGCAGGTGATCGGGCACAGGGTCAGATCCCTGCTCTTTCACATAGGCGCGTACGCTGTTCCATGCCTTATATACCGCGTTACTTTTAGCAGCCACCGCCAGGAATACGGTGGCCTCTGCCAAGGCCAGTTCGCCCTCCGGCGACCCAAGTCGGTCATAGGTTTGCGCAGCATCCATTGCCAGCCCTAGGGCACGGGGGTCTGCAAGCCCAATATCTTCGGCCGCCATGCGAATCAGCCTCCGTGCCAGGTACCGAGGGTCTGCGCCGCCATCAAGCATACGGGCGAGCCAGTAGAGCGCGGCATCCGGGTCAGACCCGCGCACCGACTTATGCAACGCCGAGATCTGGTCGTAAAAGGCATCGCCCCCTTTATCGAACTGCCTTACCAGAGCGGGTAATTGGACATGCAGTGCCTCGGCTGTCACGGCCGCGCCTGTCGGGGAGATAGGCAGCAGCGACAGCAGGTTGAGCAGCCGCCTGCCATCGCCATCGCTGTTGGTGATCAACAGATCAGCGGCCTCCTGGGTAAGCTGCAGCCCTGTCCCGAGGGCATCAAGCCCCCGCCGTAAAAGCTGTGCCAGAACCTCGGGCCCAAGGGGGGCAAGCCGAAAGACCTGGGCCCGAGACAGCAGTGCCCCATTAACCTCAAAGCCAGGGTTCTCGGTGGTAGCGCCAATGAAAACAAAGAGCCCGGACTCCACATGCGGGAGAAAGGCATCTTGCTGTGCCTTATTGAACCGGTGGACCTCATCGACAAACACCACAGTGGCCCGGCCCTGGGCCTTCCAGAGCTCGGCCTGGCCCACGACATCGCGAATCTCTTTAACCCCGCCCAAAACGGCCGAAATCGACAAGAGCTCCGACCCCACAGCCTTGGCCAAAAGCCGCGCAATCGTGGTCTTGCCCACTCCCGGCGGGCCCCAGAGAATCATCGACGGAAGACGCCCCGCATGGACCGCCTGCGTGATAGGCCCTTGCGGCCCCAACAGATGGTCTTGCCCAAGCACCTCGTCGATCGACTGCGGCCGCAGGGCCTCGGCCAGAGGAACCGCCAGGTTGGTCACGAAGCTAGGGGCGAATCACTTCTACCCCCTTGGGAGGGCGGAAGACAAAGAGATCTGCCGCAAGGGGCTGGTTACGTTGAATCTGGGAGAGCACCACGCGGCTGCGGCGACCGATCTGATCGATGAGCTGAAACTGCTGCAGCATGCCTTTGGCATCGAATCCCGCTGCCAGCTTTTGGCCGCCCTCTTGGCCCGCTTTCGACTCCACCAGTACCCACGACAGGCCATCCTGATCTTCGAGGTTACGCAGTACAAAGTGACGCTGCAAGACGTCGGCCGCGTCGGGGCCGGCGGATAAAAGCAGGCCGGCCGGGGTAGCCATGGCCGCATCCTCTAAGGGACGAATGGTAACCTGGGCAAGGTCTGCGTCATACAAAATAAACTCGCCGCCGCGCACCAGTTGCAGCTGGGCATAAGGCTTTTGTACTTCCCAGCGAAAGCGGCCCGGTCGCTGCAGACTCATTACGCCTGAGAACCGCATCAGACGCCCCGATCCCGAGATCTGTTCATGCAGAAACTGCGCCTGAAGCGACTGGGTCGTGGTGAGATACTGCAGTAGCATCTGGTCGGCCCCAGCCAGCACCTGCACCACCGGCTGCGCCAGTACCTTTCCACCTAGACCCGTTGCACCCAGACCCGCAATCACCGCCCCCGCGCCCGAAAGAAAGGCAATGCTGCGCATCAGACCGCGGCGCACGACAGACTTGGCCTGACGCTCTGTCATACCTCTTTGCCTGCAGGCACAAGAATGTCACGGTTACCATTGGTCTGCATGGCAGACACCAGACCCGCCTGCTCCATGGCCTCAAGCAGACGCGCAGCGCGGTTGTAGCCAATACGCAGGTGGCGCTGTACCAGCGATATTGATGCACGACGGTGCTTGAGCACGACTGCCACTGCCTCGTCGTATAGGGCGTCGCCCTCCCCCTCACCCTTGGGCATGCCCGTGCCCAGGTCGAGCCCTGCGGTAAAGCTGCCGCCCGAGTCCGGATCGGCGCCTTCCAAAATTCGGTCGTCGTACTGGGTACCACCCACCTTACGGAGATACTCGACAACACCCAGCACTTCCTCATCGGCCACAAACGCCCCATGCACCCGTGTGGGCACCCCAGAGCCGGCTGACAAAAAGAGCATATCTCCTTGGCCTAAGAGCGCTTCGGCCCCCATCTGGTCAAGAATGGTGCGCGAGTCCACTTTGCTTGAGACCTGAAATGAGATGCGCGAGGGAATGTTTGCCTTGATCAGCCCAGTAATCACATCTACCGAAGGCCGCTGCGTCGCGAGAATCAGGTGAATACCCGCCGCACGGGCCTTTTGCGCAAGCCGCGCGATCAGCTCTTCGATCTTCTTACCCACCACCATCATCAGGTCTGCAAGCTCGTCGATCACCACCACAATCTGCGGCAGCGGCTGCAGCGGCTCAGCCTGCCCGGCTGCCACCATTTCCTCATGGGCCAGAGGATCAAGCAAGGGCTGCCCGCGTTTCGCGGCATCCTCCACCTTCTGGTTAAAGCCTGCCAGGTTACGGGTATTGAGCTTACTCATCAGCCGATACCGTCGCTCCATTTCCCCAACACACCAGTGCAGCGCATTGGCGGCAAGCTTCATGTCGGTCACCACGGGGGTAAGCAGATGCGGGATGCCTTCATAGATAGAGAGCTCGAGCATCTTTGGGTCAATGAGAATCAGTCGAATACGCTCCGCCGGCGCATGGTAAAGCAGAGAGAGCAGCATGGCATTGACACCAACCGACTTACCCGAGCCTGTGGTTCCGGCCACCAAGAGATGGGGCATGCGCGCAAGGTCTACGACAAACGGGGCCCCGGCGATGTCCTTGCCAAGGGCCAATGGCAGCGCGGCACCACTGCTTTGAAACGCGGTAGACCCAAGAATCTCTGAGAGCCGTACCGTCTGACGCCTGGGGTTGGGTAGTTCCAGGCCCATCAGGCTCTTGCCGGGAATGGTTTCGACCACCCGAACCGAGGTAAGAGACAAGGCGCGCGCAAGGTCGCGGGCAAGATTGACAATTTGAGACCCCTTCACGCCCACGGCGGGCTCGATCTCGTATCGTGTGATTACCGGGCCAGGCTGTGCAGAGACCACCCGCACCGTGACACCAAAGTCGGCAAGCCGCAGCTCGATGAGACGCGAGGTATAGGCAAGGGTTTCGGCAGATACCGGCTCTTGTCGGGCGTCAACCGCGTCGAGCAGCCCCAGTGAGGGGATTAGTTCTCCGTCAGGGGCAAGCGTATCGAACAAAGGCTTCTGACGGCTGGCCTCTCGGTCCTGGGCGGCCCTCCTGGAGGCCTTAACCTCAGCCACGGGCATCACCTCAGTGACATGCTCGGGCAGGCTCTCTTTCTTCACCCGCACAATCACCGCTCGGGCCTCCGCAGAGGTCTGACCCTGGGCGCGATCGCGACGCGCGGCATAGGCCTGCTGCATTTCTTTCACGATCCACTCAACGCGAAACCCGATGCGCTCGAACAAGGCCATCCAGCCAAAGCCCAGGGCGAAAGAAAGCCCCAAAAAGAAACCAATAAACCCGAGAACCGTCACCCCCATGGGCCCTAAGAGCCAGTCAATGCCACCGCCAAGAAAGTTTCCAACCACGCCACCGGCGAAAAAGGCTGCCTCTGACCCTAGAAAATCGAGCCGCTGTGCCTCAAGCACCGCGCTTGAGGCAAGCAGCAGGCCAAAGCCCGCAAGCCGCACCAGAGAACGATCGAGAATTAGGTCAGTAGAAGGTTCTTCAGGCGGCTCGAGCCCCATACGAGTGGCCCGGCGCACGGCATACGATTCCTGAAACGAGAGCACCGCCAGCAGTGCGAAGAGCCCAGCCCACCAAAAGGCAGAAAGGCCAAAGAAGAAATAAAAGATATCGGAGACCCAGGCCCCAACCCGGCCGAGCCAGTTTGTGGGGTCGGCTGCAGCACCTGCCTGAAACCAGCCGTTGTCCTGCGCCGACCACGACGACAGCGACAACACCAAGAGCACGGCAAGGGCTGCCCAGACTAGCCAGGCGAGCTCTGTGAGCACCGAACGGGTAGACTCCACCAGCCCATGAGCACCTGCGTCGTCAACAGGGCGACGGCGGTCTGCCGAGGCGGCCCGAGGCCGGCTAGCCTGTCGTGCGGACATGATCTCTGAGAAGAATGGTCAGTGGCAACATATTCCTATAATTGTCCTTCAAAACACGAAATGAAAGTGATTGGCACCATGGCAACAAAACCTACCCACCACCATCGGCTCCTTATTCTCGGGTCTGGCCCGGCGGGCTACTCTGCTGCGGTCTATGCAGCCCGTGCAAATCTCAATCCGGTCTTAATCACAGGCCTCGCCCAGGGCGGGCAGCTGATGACCACCACAGATGTTGAAAACTGGCCTGCCGACCCCGATGGCGTGCAGGGTCCAGACCTCATGGCTCGGTTTCTCAAGCATGCAGAGCGGTTCAACACACAGATTGTCTTCGACCATATTCACACAGCCTTACTCACCCAAACGCCTATCGAACTGCAGGGCGACTCGGCCCATTACACCTGCGATGCGCTGATTATCGCCACCGGTGCCTCTGCCATGTACCTGGGTCTGCCGTCTGAGGAGCAGTTTATGGGCCGTGGCGTCTCGGCCTGCGCCACCTGCGATGGCTTTTTCTATAAAGACCAAGACGTCTGCGTCATTGGCGGGGGTAATACCGCCGTGGAAGAGGCCCTCTACCTCACCAATATTGCCCGCACGGTAACGGTGGTCCACCGGCGCGATAAATTCAAGGCCGAGCCGATTCTCATCGACCGTCTCATGGCCAAGGTAGAAGAAGGCAAAGCGCGTATCGAATGGAATAGCACCCTGCAAGAGGTGCTCGGCAACGAGCAGGGTGTCACAGGTGCCCGGCTTGCCCACAAAGCCGGCGGTACGAAAGACCTCGAGGTCACCGGAATCTTCGTGGCAATTGGCCATCGCCCCAATACCGAGATATTCGAGGGGCAGCTCGACATGAAAAACGGCTACATTCGCACCCGCAGCGGTCTTGAGGGAAACGCCACAGCCACCAATATCGAAGGGGTATTTGCGGCGGGCGATGTCCAAGACCATATCTACCGTCAGGCAGTCACCAGTGCGGGTACGGGCTGTATGGCCGCGCTCGATGCCCAGCGGTATCTAGAAGCCAAAGAAGGCTAAGCCGCAGGCGGTTCGCGCTTCCACGCCATGCGCCATTGCCAACAAGGCCCGCACCATGACCCGCGTTCGTCGCCTGCACACCCGCCCGCCCGGCCTAGTCGCCGCACCCGTAGAGATTATTCAGACCTCTGCCGATGACCCTGTTTTGTTTGCCCAGGCGGTTGCCGGAGCAGTACCACTCGCGCAGAAAAAGCACCCCTTAGCGGGGGTGCGCCCCAAGCCGGCGCCGATTCCTCGCCAAAGAATTCGTGACGAACAGGCGGCTCTCGCAGAAAGCCAGCTGTCGGATATCACCCCCGACTCCTTGCTCGACAGCGATGATGCATTGTCTTTTGCACGCAATGGTATCTCGCGAGACACGCTGCGCCGACTCAGGCGTGGCCACTGGAGCCTGCAAGGCCAGCTCGACCTGCATGGCATGCGCACCGATGAAGCCCGCGAGGCATTGGCCGCGTTCATACAGCAGTGCCATCGCAGCGACCGCAGATGCCTGCGTGTGATTCACGGAAAAGGGCTCGGCTCTATCGGAAAAGAGCCGGTTCTCAAGGCCAAGGTGCGGTCTTGGCTAATGCAAAAAAAAGAGGTCTTGGCCTTCTGCCAGGCGCCGGCGCATGAGGGCGGGTCGGGTGCTGTAATCGTGCTGCTGAAGTCGGCACAGCCAGGCGCCTAGAAATCCTGGCCAAGCATTCTTTCTGGTCTCGCGATCAGCGCGGCCCTAGACTCAGACTGGGTTGAAACGGGGTTGAGACTTAGACCGCCTCGTCTCCCGTTTCGCCAGTGCGAATACGGATGACCTGGTCGATGCTCTGCACGAATATCTTGCCATCGCCAATACGCCCGGTGCGGGCCGCCTTCACTATGGCATCAATGGCTGCATCTACCATGCCGTCGGCTACCATGGCTTCAACGCGAATCTTGGGCAGAAAATCCACCACGTACTCCGCCCCCCGATAGACCTCGGTATGCCCCTTCTGCCGCCCAAAGCCTTTCACATCGGTAACGGTAAGACCAGACACCCCCACCTCGGCCAGTGCCTCACGAACCTCATCGAGCTTAAAGGGCTTCACGATTGCGGTAATGAGTTTCATAGAAACAACTCCTTCTCAGAGAATCGATTGGTCAGAGGGAACCGCCAGTCGCGCCCAAAGGCGCGGCGGGTGATACGGGCCCCCGGGGCGGCCTGCCTTCGCTTGTATTCACTGCTGCGAATAAGGCCCATCACCTGGGCAATCACCTCGCGCGAATGACCCGAGCTCTCGATCTCCGCTACGGTCTGGCCCTGCTCAACAAACCGCATCAGAACATCGTCGAGAATATCGTAGGGCGGCAGGCTGTCCTGGTCGGTCTGGTTGTCTCGTAGTTCGGCCGTAGGCGCTCGGGTAAGGATGCGCTCCGGGATCACGAGCGATCCATCGACCCCAGAACGCAGGGCATTACGCATACGCGAGAGCCGATAGACCCAGCCCTTCAAAAGATCTTTGATAACCGCATATCCGCCTGCCATATCGCCATAGAGGGTGCAATACCCGACCGCAATCTCCGATTTGTTGCCTGTGGTGAGCACGAGCCTTCCGGTTTTATTTGACAAGGCCATGAGCAGCACACCGCGGACGCGCGACTGCAGGTTTTCTTCAGTTAGGTCTGGCTCACGACCGACAAAGGCCGGGGCAAGGCTAGCAACAAGCGCATCGTATGCAGGTTCGATGGAAATCTCGTGGGTCTGCACCCCCAGCGCCTTGGCGCAGGCGCGCGCATCGTCGACACTGATTTGGGCGGTATACCGCGAAGGCATGATCACGGCAGTCACGGCATCAGGACCCAGCGCGTCTGCGGCAATGGCCAGGGTGAGGGCGGAGTCTACCCCGCCCGAGAGACCCACGAGTGCCCCAGTAAATCCGTTTTTGCGCACATAGTCGCGGGTGCCCAGAGTCAGTGCATGATAGGCCTGATACTCGGCTGACATTTCCGGCTGCAGACTGCCGATAAGGCTGGCCGTGGTCGGATCGAACTGCAGCATTAAAAGGTCTTCTGAGAACCGGTTTGCCCGGGCCGTAACCTCGCCCTTGGCATCTAGTGCAAAGCTGTCGCCATCAAACACCAGTTCGTCTTGCCCTCCCACCAGGTTGCAAAACGCCACCGGCAGGCCGTGCCGCGAGACATTGGACTGCACCACCTGTAGCCGCTCGGCCTGCTTATTGAGATGAAAGGGCGAGGCGTTCATCACCAATAACACCTGGGCTCCCTCTGCCCGCGCCAAGGCCGGTGCCCGGGGAAACCAGACGTCCTCGCAGATATTGACAGCCAGTCGCACACCCTTGCAGACAAAGACACACGGCGCGCCATCGGCGTGGAAATACCGCTGCTCATCGAAAACGGCGTAATTCGGAAGCTCCAACTTGCCGTAGTGGCCCAGAACCTCTCCATTGCGAAAGACAGTGGCCGCGTTAAAGACCTGGTCATTTACCTGTCTGGGATAGCCGACCACGAAAATGAGATCTGAAAGCGCCTTGCTCTGCAATACGAGGTCATCGAGCACCTGCTGGCTGCGGCGAAGAAAACTTGGCCGCAGCAGCAGGTCTTCGGGTGGATAGCCCACCAGTGAAAGCTCGGGTGTTACGAGCAGGTCGGCGCCCTGCGTGGCAGCCGTCTGGGCTACCTGCATAATCTTATGGGCGTTGCCCGACAGGTCACCCACGGTAGAGTTAATCTGAGCAAGGGCAATGGTGAGGGCCATGGATGGATTATCGCACGCAGGTTGAAACGAGCTTTCTTGATATCGACAGACAGCAATGGCAGGAGCTCTGGCAGGCGAGCCTGGCTCCAAGCCCGTTTACCCACCATGCCTTCCTTTGCGCAGCAGAGACCTCGGCATCGGCCTGCAGCGAAACAGGCTGGCGGCCCTGTCCAATCACAGTAAAAGACCCGCAAGGCCGATTGGTCGCGGCCGCCCCGCTCTACATGAAGTCCCATAGCTATGGGGAGTATGTCTTTGACTGGGCCTGGGCGCGCGCCTATCAGGAGGCAGGCCTGCCGTACTTTCCAAAATGGCTGATTGCCAGCCCATTTAGCCCGGTGCCAGGCAGTCGGCTACTGGCAAAAGACGCTAGAGCACAGGCGGCACTTGCCTCGTCGCTTACAGAGCTTGTGTCGAACTCAGGGCTTTCCTCCGCGCATCTTCTTTTTGGAAGCGATCAAGACCACCGCCTGCTGCAAGAGCATGGCTGGCTGGAACGACAGGGGGTGCAGTTCCACTGGCGAAACAAGGGGTTTAGAGACTTCGACGACTTTCTGGAAACCCTCAGCCAGCCCAAGCGCAAGAAGATCCGAGCCGAGCGCAGAAAGGTCGCTGAGGCCGGAATCGGCTGTCAGGTGCGCGCGGGCGGTTCGCTCAACACGCGCGACTGGGACTTCTTCTACCGCTGCTACGAGAACACCTACCTCGCCCACGGCAACCCACCCTACTTCTCACGGTCTTTCTTCGCAGAGATTGCCCAGGCCATTCCCGATCAGATCGTGATCGCCACAGCCCATCCCGATGGGAATCTTCAGGCACCTCCCGTGGCGGCCTCGCTGCTCATGACCCAGCCCACTGACCAGGGCCTGGTGGCCTACGGACGATACTGGGGAAGCCTGGTACAGGTCTCGATGCTGCACTTTGAACTTGCCTACTACACACCCATTGAATGGGGCATCGCGGCCGGTGTGCAGCGGATAGAAGGCGGGGCACAAGGAGAACACAAAATGGCCCGAGGCTTTGAACCGGTACCCGTTTTGTCTTCGCACTGGATATCAGAGCCGCGGTTTCGGGATGCCGTAGCCCGGTTCCTGGCCCGGGAAGGCCAGGGAATGGAGGGATACCTGTCGGAACTAAACGACAGACTACCCTTTAAGTGACTCCTGGTAACGCTTGGCGCTATCGACAATTTCTTGTCTTGCCGACTCTGGGCCTTCCCAGCCCTGCACCTTCACCCATTTACCCTTCTCCAGATCTTTGTAGTGTTCAAAGAAGTGCTGGATCTGGTGCAGTCGTTCCGGAGCGATGTCTTCGGGCTTTTTCCAGTGCTTGTAAATAGGCAGAATTTTGTCGGTAGGAACGGCCAGAAGCTTGGCATCACCGCCCGCCTCGTCGTCCATCTTGAGCACTCCGATCATCCGACAGGGAATTACCGCGCCCATGGCCACCGGAAACGGGGTAATCACAAGAACATCTACTGGGTCACCGTCATCAGAGATGGTTTCGGGCACATAGCCATAGTTACAGGGATAGTGCATCGAGGTCATCATGAACCGATCGACGAAAAGGGCGCCGGTTTCTTTATCCACCTCGTACTTGATCGGATCGCTGTGCGCGGGGATTTCGATAATGACGTTGACCTCATCGGGCGCCTTCGCGCCGGCGGTAACATTTTTTAAGGCCATGGTGTTGCCCTCGTCTCACAATAGTTAGCGGTTAACGGCATTGCAGGCATTGCAGGCATTGCGCAAGCCGAATTGCAGCATTGAATTGCTGAATCATAAGGGATTC
>JBMSYB010000048.1:0-14104 GCA_049426285.1 Burkholderiaceae bacterium | reverse complement strand
AGTGCCGCCCCGCGCGCCACCGAGTCGTCGAGCAGAAAGTGCAGCTCGGGCGTCTGGTGAATCTGCAGCATGCGCCCGAGTCGCCCTCGCAAGAACCCGCGACTTGCGGCAAGGCCCGCCGCCGAGCGCTGCCGCTGGTCTTCGGAATCGGGCAGAACCGAATAAAAGACCTTGGCATGCGAATAGTCGGGGCTCACCTCAACCTCGGTGATGGTCACCATGCCAATGCGCGGATCTTTCACCTCTGTCATTAGCAAGACAGCAAGGTCCTTCTGGATCTGATCGGCCACGCGAAACCCACGGCCGATCGCGGCACTAGAGCGTTCGGGCGATTTCCTGGATCTCGAAGACTTCAAGCTGATCTCCTTCCTGAATGTCATCGTAGTTCTTCAGGGTCAGGCCGCATTCAAAGCCCTCTTTGACTTCCTTGGCATCGTCCTTAAACCGCTTGAGCGAATCAAGCTCACCGGTCCATATAACGACGTTATCGCGCAATAGGCGCACCTGTGCTCCCCGACGGACAATCCCCTCAAGCACCATACAGCCGGCAATATTGCCCAGGCGCGAGACCTTGAAGACCTGCCGAATCTCTACCAGGCCCAAGACCTGCTCGCGTCTTTCGGGCGCCAGCATGCCCTGCATGGCGTTCTTCACATCATCCACAGCATCGTAAATAATGGTGTAGTAACGCAGGTCGATGCCATTGGCCTCGGCAAGCTTGCGCGACGACTGATCGGCCCGCACATTAAACCCAATAACAACCGCCTTAGAGGCAATGGCAAGGTTGATATCAGACTCGGTAATGGCCCCCACCGCCGCGTGCACCACGTTCACCCGAACCTCATCGGTGGAGAGCTTCTGCATCGCGGCCGAGATGGCCTCTTGGGAGCCCTGCACATCGGCCTTGACGATAAGCGACAAGACCTTTGCGCCCTCGCCCATGTTTTCAAACATGTTCTCGAGCTTGGCCGCCTGTTGCTTGGCCAGACGCACATCACGAAACTTGCCCTGACGAAACAGGGCAATCTCGCGGGCCTTACGCTCATCGCCCAGTACGATCATTTCGTCGCCCGCATGCGGAACCTCGGTGAGCCCGAGAATCTCTGCCGGAATGGACGGACCGGCCGCATCAATCTGTCGCCCGGTCTCATTGAGCATGGCACGCACCTTTCCGAAGGCGCTTCCCGCCAGAATAATGTCGCCCTTCTTCAGCGTGCCCGACTGCACCAGCACAGTAGCCACCGGCCCTCGGCCCTTATCAATGCGCGCCTCGATCACCAGGCCCTTGGCCATGGCAGCAACCGGTGCCTTGAGCTCGAGCACCTCGGCCTGGAGCAGCACATTCTCAAGCAGCATCTCGATGCCCTGCCCGGTCTTTGCAGAGACCGGGATGAAGGGTGACTCGCCGCCGAACTCCTCGGGGATAACCTCTTCTGCCACAAGTTCGCTCTTGACACGATCGGGGTTAGCCTCTGGCTTATCGATTTTATTTAGCGCCACAACGATGGGCACGCCCGCGGCCTTGGCATGCGAAATAGCCTCTTTGGTCTGCGGCATAACGCCATCATCGGCGGCCACGACCAGAATGACGATGTCGGTGGCATTCGCGCCCCGCGCACGCATGGCCGTAAACGCCTCGTGACCCGGGGTATCCAGAAAGGTGATCACACCGCGCGGCGTCTGCACATGATAGGCACCGATATGCTGGGTTATTCCACCAGCTTCTGCGTCGGCCACTTTGGTGCGACGAATGGTGTCGAGCAAGGAGGTCTTTCCGTGGTCGACGTGGCCCATGATGGTGACCACCGGCGGGCGGGGTATCGACTCTTCTTCTTCGCCAGCCGTTACCGCCGCCTCAACCAGCAGCGCCTCGGGATCGTCGAGCTTGGCGGCAAAGGCCTTGTGGCCCATTTCTTCCACCACAATCATGGCGGTTTCTTGGTCGAGCACCTGATTAATGGTGACCATCTGGCCCATCTGCATGAGTGTCTTTACCACCTCTGCGCCCTTCACGGAGATCTTGTGCGCGAGATCTGCCACGGTGATGGTTTCAGGAATATGCACCTCGCGAACAATCGGCTCGGTAGGAGCCACAAAGGTGGATGCCGACTGCTCAGCACTGCTACTGGCGCGCTGCTTCGACCTTGGCCCGCCCCGCCAGTTTCCTGTGCCACCCGTAATGTCGCCACGGGTCTTCAGGGCGCGGCGCTTCTGGGCATCTTCTTGCCAGGTAGATGACAGCTGGGACGACTTAACTGATTTTTCAGACTTCTTGTCTTTGGGCTTGTCAGACTCGGGTTCTGCGCCTGGCTTTTTGGCCGGCTTTGACAGGGTCATGGTGCCTGGGGTTTCGGCAGGCTTTTCAGGCTTGGCAGGCTCGGGGGCCTTGGCCGTAGCGGCCAGCTTTCCGGTGCGTGCCGCAGTCATGAGGCGGTTAATCGCCGCAACCTCATCTTCCACCGCCTTGCGGGCGTCGCTGGCCTTGTCTGCTGCGGCTTCAACCGCCGTAACCTTGCGGACGCGCGATTTCTTTGGCGCCTCAGAGGCGTCTTCTGTTGCAGCCACCGCAGGGGTTTCGGTTGATGTAACGCCCGCCTCCATCGGGGCTTCTGGCGCCTCTTGCGCTCCTGGCGCTCCTGGCGCTCCTGGCGTTGGGGGCTGACTGGAAGCAACAGCATTCGCTGCCGCAGCCTGTGCGGCCTCTTCCTCTTCCTGCTGACGTGCGAGCCGGGCCTCTTCCTGACGGGCAATAAGCTCCTGCTGGCGGCGGGCCTCAGCCTCGCGGCGCGCCAGTTCTTCTTCAGAAATAACCGGCGGCGCTTCAGCTGCTGGCGATTCGACCGCCTCGGACTCCTCGCGTTTCACAAAGACGCGCTTCTTACGCACCTCTACCTGAATCGTGCGGGACTTGCCCGAAGGGTCGGCCTGACGAATCTCAGAGGTCTGGCGCTTTGTGATGGTGATCTTTTTGCGGGGTGCGTCTTGGGTACCACCATGCGCCTTACGCAGCGCCTCAAGCAGCCGCTCCTTATCGGCCTCGGAGAGGCTATCGGCGCCTGAGGACTTTTTCACCCCTGCAGCCTTGAGCTGCTCAATCAGGACATCGACTGTTAGCTTTAGCTCGGCGGCAAAACTCTCTACATTATTAGCGGCCATCGACGGATACACCTCCTGAAGTCTGGGCGGCTGACTCGTCATCAAACCAATGGGCGCGGGCCTTGACTATCAGCTCCGCAGCCTGGGCATCGCCAAGACCCGTAATCTCGGTCAGCTCATCGGTCGCAAGCTCCGCCAGGTCGTCGCGAGAAAAAATCTTGGCATCGGCAAGCTTGGCCGCAATATCGTGGCTCATGCCCTCAAGTTCGAGCAGGTCTGATGCCGTGGTCTCAAGCTTTTCTTCTTTCACGATAGCCTCGGTGAGCAGCGCATTACGAGCCCGGGTGCGAAGCTCGTTTACGGCGTCTTCATCGAGCGCCTCAATCTGCATCATCTCGGCAATGGGCACATAGGCCACTTCCTCGAGACTGGAAAATCCCTCTTCCACCAAGAGCTCTGCCACCTCGGAATCGACATCGAGTTTCTGCATAAAGGTTGCCAGAAGCGTCTGACGCTCTTGTTCTGCGCGCGCAGTGGATTCGTCAGAGGTCATGATATTGATCTGCCAGCCCGTGAGCTCTGATGCCAGTCGCACGTTCTGGCCACCACGGCCGATGGCAACAGCCAGTTCTGACTCATCAACCACCACATCCATGGCATGGCGCTCTTCATCCACAAGGATGGAAGAGACATTGGCCGGCGCCAAGGCGCCAATAACAAATTGCGCTGGGTCATCGGACCACAAAACGATATCGACCCGCTCGCCAGCGAGCTCGTGGGTGACTGCCTGAACGCGGCTTCCCCGCACACCCACGCAGGTGCCAATCGGGTCGATACGACGATCGGAGGTGAACACGCCAATCTTGGCGCGTATTCCGGGATCACGCGCTGCGGATTTGATCTGCATGAGCCCCTGCTCGATCTCTGGAACCTCGAGCTCAAAGAGCTTCATGATGAACTCAGGCGCGGTACGGGAGAGGATGATCTGCGGCCCTCGGGGCGTGCGGTCTACCCGCAGCATGTAGGCACGGACGCGGTCTCCTGGGCGCAGGTTTTCTTTGGGAATCATCTGGTCGCGCGGCAGTCGCGCCTCGATCTTGCCGGCCTCGACAATGACGTCGCCCCGCTCAAGACGCTTTACCGTGCCGTTGATGATCAGTTCGCCACGCTCGAGAAAGTCTTTGAGAATCTGCTCGCGCTCGGCCTCACGAATTTTCTGCAAGATAACCTGCTTGGCCGCCTGGGCGCCAATGCGGCCAAAGGGAACGGCCTCCATATCTTCTTCTATGAAGTCTCCCACTTCAATGTCGTCGATCTGCTTTCTGGCCTCAGACAGAATAATTTGTAGGTCATGGTCTTCAAGTTCGCCATCGGGTACGACCAGCCAACGACGAAAGGCCTCGTAGTCGCCACTTTCTCGGTCGATGGCCACACGGACATCCACCTCGTCGGAAAACTGCTTTTTAGTGGCTGAGGCCAAGGCTGACTCAATGGACTGAAACACGATCTCACGATCGACGTTTTTTTCGCGCGCCAGTGCATCGGCCAACAACAGAATCTCTCGGCTCATCGCCTTCTCTCCTTAAACGAAATCTCAGGCACTAGCCTGGCCTGGTCTACATCAGAAACCAAAAACGTCAATGCCAAGGGGGCGCCATCGGCCCCCGAAAATACAAGCTGGCAGGTCGGGTCAGACTCAGAAGCTCCCGACACTTGATACCGGCCTTGAAAGTTCTTTCGGCCCTCTACGGGCTGGCGAAGCTTGAGCTTGATCTCGTGCCCCGCGAACCGAAGAAAATGGGCGGGCTGCGATAGCCTCCGATCCAGCCCCGGCGAAGAAACCTCAAGCCGTTCAAAATGAATTCCTTCTACCGGCAGTTCATGCACCAACTGGTTGGAAAGCCGCTCACAGTCTTCGACCGACACACCAGCAGACTCGGGGCCAATGCCCGTTGCCCCCGGAAGGTCGATGTACACCCGTAGCAGACCGCCTGCGGTCTGCTCCAGGTCTACCAGTTCCAGTCCAAGGTCTCGGGCTGTTGCCTCGATAACCCGCCAGTGCTTCTCAAGCATGAATCGCCCCAAACGTCCAAAAAAAATGGGCTCGGTGTGAGCCCATTTCTTTTGAGAAAAAGTCTCGTGGCAGCGCAACGAAACCCCACCTTAAACCGTCAAGCGCAGATGCCTAGCCAGTCAAACAATAAGACCCGCCAAGCCAAATTACGCCAAGGGGATCACGCAGGGAAACGCAATGCGCGATGAGCCGATGCCATGCCACAACTAAAAGAAGGATTGTATCGGCCTAGTGACCTAAAATCAAGGGCTTAAGGCTAGGGAGCGCGCCTGCGGGCGGGCCTGGACTTCGCACCTGGGCCCGAGGGGCGGGCACCGGGCCGAGGGCCCTTGGGAACCCCCTGGCGCTGCGGGGCCGACAGCGAGGGCCCGGAAGGTTTGGCGGTTCCCCAGGTGGTCTGCAGCGGATTGGGTTTCTTGCTGGTGGTGCGCTTTTTTACCGGCCCCGCCAGATGGGAGAGATGGGCATCAGGGCTTGAGGGCTGCCATTCATCGGCATGGCTATGGTCTTCGTGCAGGTCGTCGGGGCCTTCAAGCGCCTCCTGCTGTGGATCACGGCGGGCATAGGGGGCACGGCCGGAGGTCATCGGCCCGGCGATGCCTGCTGGCAATGGACTGCCCGGCTGCTGGCCTCCAGGCTTTGGCCGCTGGCGGTTGCCACGCCCCTTTTTGGCAGGCGCCCCCGACCGCGGCTTAAGCCCCACCGAGGCCATGAGTTGCTCCACCAGCGCGGGATCGAGATCGGCAGACTGACCGCGCTTAAGGCTGGGCGGCAGGCCTACCAGCCCATAACGAATACGAATCAGGCGGCTCACCGTAAGCCCAACTGCCTCGAACATGCGCCGTACTTCGCGGTTTCGGCCTTCGCGAATAACAACCCGCAGCCAGCGGTTTGCACCTTCGCCGCCGGCAGGCTCAATGCGCTCAAACTTTGCCACGCCATCAGACAGGGTAACCCCCTCGAGCAGGGGCTGCAGGGTCTCTTGGGTAAACTCGCCAAACACCCGAACCGCATACTCGCGTTCCACCTCCGAACGGGGGTGCATGAGGCGGTTGGCCAGTTCGCCGGAAGTGGTAAAGAGCAAGAGCCCCTCGGTGCTGACATCAAGACGCCCAACCGTGATCCAACGACCCACCTTGGCAGGTGGCAGCCGCTTAAATACAGTAACGCGCTGCTGAGGGTCTGACTTCGTAACAATCTCTCCGGCAGGCTTGTGGTAGGCCAGCACGCGCACAGGCGGAGGGGCCACACGCACACGAATAGGCTTGCCATTGACCTTCACCTGATCCGAATGGGTAATACGCTGACCAATGTGCGCGGGGATGCCATTCACAGAAACGCGGCCCGCAAGAATCATCTCTTCCATTTCGCGCCGCGAGCCTATGCCCGCATCGGCCAACACCTTGTGCAGCTTCGGGGGGTCGTAGTCAATTCCGGGAGGGCGTCGAGTCAGAGGCGGCGATGCGATCGCGGCATCTGATAAAAAAGGAATAGGCTCTGCCGGCTCTGTAAACGCATCTTCGCTGGCAAGGTCTTGGTGGGATTCGGTTGGGGTCTCTTCTTCTACAGAGGACTCCTCTGCGGCAGAGGACTCATCAAACGGCGGGGCATCGTGTCTGTGCATCATATTTCCTGTGAGGCCTGTAAGAGCATATGGGATGCGGCCTCTGACCATCCCTCTTCAAGCGGGGGGAGTTCTTCGAGTGACCGCAGTCCAAGGTCATCGAGAAACTGACGGGTGGTGCCATACAGCGCTGGGCGTCCGGGGGCATCGCGATGACCAATCACCTCAACCCAGCCGCGTTCTTCCAGGGTCTTCATTACGGTGGAGGCCACCACAACACCGCGAATATCTTCGATGTCATTGCGCGTGACTGGCTGTCGATAGGCCACAATCGCCAGCGTTTCGAGTGCCGCACGGGAGTATTTCGGTGGCTTTTCTGAACGCAGCCTATCGAGGTACTCGTGCAGTTCGGGGCGAGACTGAAACCGCCAACCGGAGGCCAAGGGCAATAGTTCAAGACCACGATCGCTCCAGTCACGACGCAGGTCGTCGAGAAGCAATCGAATGGTCTCGTCATCGAGGTCTTCTGCAAAAAGCCGTTTGAGCACCGCAATAGGTAATGGATCTGCGCTGGTGAGCAAAGCGGCCTCGAGCACTTTTTTTGCTTGAGCCGTGTTCATGTCTCGCTACGGGGTGTGGCGGGTTTGGCGGAGAGAGGGGGATTCGAACCCCCGATAGGCTATTAACCTATACACGCTTTCCAGGCGTGCGACTTAAACCACTCATCCATCTCTCCGCAGAGCCGGCCCCCGAAAACCCACCAAGGGCCAACGGGCAAGCCGACAAAGCTGGGCAAGTGTAACAGTCACATCGCCTGGGGGCAAAAGCGATGCCCCCAGAAATATCCCCCTTAGGAGGCCTGCTTGAGCTGCTCCAGAATTGCGGGGTTTTCGAGCGTGGACACATCCTGGGTTATTTCTTCGCCTTTGGCCAGGGTGCGCAAGAGCCTACGCATGATCTTGCCAGATCGGGTCTTGGGCAGGTTATCGCCAAACCGAATCTCCTTGGGCTTGGCGATCGGGCCAATTTCTTTGCCCACCCAGTTGCGCAGCTCCGTGGCAAGGGCCTTGGCCTGATCGCCTGAGGGGCGTGCCTGCTTGAGCACCACGAAGGCCACAATTGCCTCGCCGGTCGTGTCGTCGGGGCGGCCCACGACAGCTGCCTCTGCCACCAGAGAATTTGACACCAGTGCCGATTCAATTTCCATGGTGCCCATGCGATGGCCCGATACATTGAGCACATCGTCGATGCGGCCCATGATGGTGAAATAGCCCGTGTCTTTATCGCGAATGGAGCCATCGCCGGCAAGGTACAGTCGACCTCCGAGTTCGACGGGGTAATAGGCCTTCTTGAACCGATCGGGGTCCCCCCAAATCGTGCGAATCATTGAGGGCCAGGGCTTTTTGATCACCAGAATACCGCCCTGTCCATTGGGCAGGTCGTTACCGGTTTCATCAACAATCGCAGCCTGAATACCCGGAAACGGCAGGGTGCACGACCCCGGCACCAACGGTGTGGCGCCCGGCATGGGGGTGATCACATGACCACCTGTTTCTGTCTGCCAGAAGGTATCAACAATAGGGCAGCGCCCCCCACCAATATTGTTGTGGTACCACATCCAGGCCTCAGGGTTGATAGGCTCACCCACCGACCCAAGCAGACGCAGCGAACTGAGGTCGTAGTTTTTAGGATGGGTCTGCGGGGTTGTTTCGGCAGACTTAATAAGAGACCGAATGGCGGTGGGTGCGGTGTAAAAGATAGTGACCTTGTGGTCTTGAATCATCTTCCAGAACCGGCCCGCATCGGGATAAGTGGGAATGCCTTCAAAGACAATCTGAGTGCCACCGCAGGCTAAGGGGCCATAGGCAATGTAGGTGTGACCGGTAACCCAGCCGATATCGGCGGTACACCAATAGACATCTTCGGCCCGTAAGTCGAAGGTGAACTGCATAGTGAGAATCGCGTGCAACAGATAGCCCCCGGTGGAGTGCTGCACACCCTTGGGCTTACCGGTGGAGCCCGAGGTGTAAAGGATGAACAGCGGATGCTCGGCCTCTACCCATTCGGGCTCACAGGTAGCGGCCTGGCCCTTCATGGCCTCATCCATGTAAATGTCACGGCCAGCCTTCATGAGAATGGCTCCGCCCGTGCGGCGGTAGACAATGACGTGACGGACATGGTCGCAGCCGCCCATGCCAAAGGCTTCATCAACAGCAGGCTTTAGCGGAATCTTTTTGCCGCCCCGGCACTGCTCATCGGCCGCAATAATTAGTGTGGCCCCTGCGTCAATAACGCGCTCCTGCAGGCTCTTAGCAGAAAAGCCGCCAAAGACCACCGAGTGAATAACGCCGAGCCGGGCACAGGCCTGCATGGCCACCACGCCCTCGATAGACATCGGCATATAAATAAGTGCCCGATCGCCCTTTTTGTAGCCCATGCCCTTGATGGCATTGGCAAGCTGACAGACCTGGGCGTGCAGCTGGCGATAGGTGGCCTTCACCACAGAGCCGTCATCGGCCTCAAAGATAATGGCAACCTTGTCGGCGTTGCCATTCTCGAGGTTCTTGTCCAGACAGTTGTACGAGGCATTTAACAGGCCATCGTCGAACCATTTGTAGAAGGGGGCATTGGATTCGTCGAGCGCCCGGGTAAAGGGCTTTTTCCAGACGATCTCACTGCGGGCAAACTTCGCCCAATACGCGGCGTAGTCGGTATCCGCCTCTTTGCACATGGCGTTGTAAGCGGCCATGCTGGGAATACGTGCCTTTGCGGCAAACTCTTTGGGGGGATCAAAGACACGCTTCTCGTGCATAACCGATTCGATCTGACTCGACGACATACAGGCCTCCTCCTGTTGGATAATAAGTGGGTGACTGAATCTCAGTCGCGGTTGCTTTTTAAGACAAAAGCCCGCGGGTAGCCTCTGGGCCACTCTTCTCGGGGCTAATTTACGCCAAATTTCGATCACTGTCCTTCGTTAGGAATGACTTTGATCAAAAAAGGAGCCGTCATGCGCCAGATTCGCCAAGCCGACCTTATCCAGAGTGTTGCCGATGCCTTTCAGTTCATTAGCTATTACCACCCGCTCGATTTTGTAAAGGCGCTCGGGGCGGCCTACGACCGCGAGCAGAACCCGGCCGCCCGGGATGCCATCGCCCAGATTCTGGCCAACAGCCGCATGAGCGCCGAGGGCCATCGGCCGATCTGTCAAGACACCGGCATTGCAACAGTATTTTTGAAGGTGGGAATGCAGGTGCAGTGGGCCGATGCCACCATGAGCCTCGCAGACATGGTCAATGAAGGAGTGCGCCGCGCCTACATGGACAAGGCCAATCCACTCAGGGCCTCGGTACTTGCCAGCCCCGCAGGAGGCCGCAAGAACACCAAGGACAACACCCCTGCGGTAATTCATATGGAGATCGTGGCGGGCGATACAGTCGATGTCATCTGTGCCGCAAAGGGCGGCGGTAGCGAGGCCAAGGCTAAGCTGGGTATGCTCAACCCCAGCGATTCCATTGTCGATTGGATCGTCAAAACGGTGCCCAGTATGGGGGCGGGCTGGTGCCCCCCTGGCATTCTGGGTGTGGGTATTGGCGGAACCCCCGAAAAGGCCGCGCTTCTGGCCAAAGAGTCGCTCATGGATGCGGTGGATATGCCAGAGCTCCTTGCCCGCGGGCCGCAGACCGAGTTGGAGAAACTCCGGGTGGAAATCTATGAAAAGGTCAACGCGCTGGGCATCGGGGCCCAGGGTCTCGGGGGGCTTACCACGGTACTGGATGTCAAGATCATGGACTACCCCACCCATGCGGCAAACCTGCCGGTGGCCCTTATTCCTAACTGCGCAGCCACGCGGCATATCCACTTCACACTCGATGGATCCGGCCCCGCCCATCTGCAGCCGCCACGGCTCGAAGACTGGCCCGATGTCTCGTGGACGGCAGACACCCAGAAGTCGCAGCGTGTGAACCTTGACAGCCTCACCCCGGAGCAGGTCGCAGCATGGAAACCCGGGCAGACGCTCTTACTCAACGGCAAACTGCTCACCGGTCGCGATGCGGCCCACAAACGCATCTGCGACATGCTGGCCAAGGGCGAGTCGCTTCCGGTGAGCTTTAAGAACCGAGTGATCTATTACGTGGGTCCGGTCGACCCCGTAGGCAACGAGGCGGTAGGCCCGGCAGGCCCCACCACTGCCACCCGCATGGATAAGTTCACCGAGACCATGCTCGCCCAGACCGGCCTTATTGCAATGGTAGGAAAGGCAGAGCGCGGGCCAGTGGCCATCGAGGCCATTCGCAAGCACAAGTCTGCCTACCTTATGGCGGTTGGCGGAGCGGCCTACTTAGTTAGCAAGGCCATCCGTTCTGCCCGCGTGGTAGGCTTTGAAGACTTGGGCATGGAGGCGATCTACGAGTTTGAGGTGCAAGACATGCCGGTCACCGTGGGCGTTGACAGCCTTGGCCAGTCGGTACACGAAATGGGGCCGGCGGAGTGGAAGGTACGCATCGAGAAGATGAAGAAGGTGGCTTAGTTGAATTACGGTGACAGTTTACTTAATTCCCTGCGAAATTACGGTGACAGTTTACTTAACTCCCGTAGGGAGTTAAGTAAACTGTCACCGTAATTCCGCAGTTGAAGCCGCGAGCTGGGATCGTACGAAACAAACCCAGCTTCGGCTTCCCACCTCAGCATCGAAACGCGCTAGCGACCGACAACCCCACCATCATCCTTCGTTATTACCAGAGTTGCGGATCGCGGACGTGATCCGGTTCCGTGAGCGCTAGAGAGCCCTCCCCCATTAGCGGGCCAGTTCGATTCAAATGTCCAGTCAGATGATGCACCCTTCGCCCGTGTATTCTCGCCGGGATGCTGAATATTCACATACAGCGTTCTACCGTCTGCTGTTTCCGTAATGCCTGTGATTTCTGACCCGGGAACACCGACGAGAAAGCGTCTTAATCGACCCTCTCCAAGAAGCCCACCAACAAAAGTAGTCTGCGCCCTCTCCACGTTATTTAGGCTGTTGTAGATGGTTAGCCGACCACCGTCACCGACTTGCCCAGGAATGGCTGCAAGTAGCTGATTATTGGTCTTGTCAGTCATAGAGCCATCATCGGTCTCGATCCAGAGAATCCCCGATGCCTTGCTGAACCACAAGCCATCTGGGGAGGCAAATGAGTTGCGCGGGGATAACCCGGACACATTTACTTGAGAACCAGCATCGGCCTCAGCACCAAAAAGGAAGATATCCCACTGGAACCGAGTTGCGGCCGCCATGGTGCCTGTTGCAAAACTTCCATTTTCTTTGAAACGGATGATATGTCCGTAAGGGTTGCCGGTACCGCGCCTGCCTGCAGGATCCGCATAAGAACGTGGATTGGCGGCGTCGGTGCGATCCGGTGAGCGGTTGGAAGCATTGTTATTCGTCAACGTAAAGTAGACCTCGCCGTTACTGGGATTGACCGCTCCCCACTCAGGACGGTCCATCGGCGTGGCGCCCACTGCATCCGCGGCAAGACGCGAGAAGACATAGACATCCGCCTGGCTTGCGAATGTAAAGCCATTACTGGAGTAATTTGCGATTCGGGGATCGGCAATAGTGAGTTCTAGCCACTCCCCTGTCCCGTCGCTATTGAACTTCGCGGCATAAAGCTTGCCCTCGTTCAGGTATTTGTCCCCAGCAGCCAGCCCACGACCAATGTCTGCAGGATCCCAGGCAGCACTGGTAACAAATTTGTAGATGTATTCATTACGGCTGTCGCAACCAATATAGAAGGCTAGTGGCTGACCCGCCACCGGTATAGACGACCAACACCCCTCATTTGCCCTGCGGCCCAAGGCGGTTCGTTTTACCGGCACCGAACTTGGGTCCAGAGGATCTATCTCGACGTTATATCCGAAGGTGTGGGGCTCATTTCGGAAATCGTTCTCGGGCCCAGCGCCAAGTGCAGCACAGTTCCAACGACTAAACCGGAATTGCTCATCGGCCGACAAAGAAGAACCGGAGTCCGGTAAGTCTGTGGGCGTAAACCAACCTTGACTCGTCGCGCTTGTCGCGGTCGCCGACAGTGCGGTTCTTGCAACACCATACCGACGCCTGCCTTCAGAAACCTTGGCATCAGGGCTAGCAGTACCTGAAGGCATGTTGAAGTAGAACGCCCAATTCTCCTCGCAGCCAATGTAGGTTCCCCATGGCGTAATCCCATGACCACAGTTGTTAAGGGTGCCGCGGGCAGTAGCGCCAGTGGTGTCATAACGCGTGACCATAAGCTGGCGGATCTGAGGTAAGTGGGCAGCAGGGCCTGCGATGCGGCAGGGCGTCTGGGCCGTAACCCTACGATTCAAACCCGAAGTGAGGTTGACCTGAGAGAAGATGCCCCGGTCGTCTCTAGCTAACACAACAACCGCAAAGCCATGGTGGTTCATTTCTTTTAGGCCCTAAAGCCCTGGCCGCGCCCAGACATCCCAATCCCCAAACTGCGTGAACTTTTTGCCGGTCTGCCCCCCAGAAGTCTGGCCCTGCGGGTGAAAGAAATGGGCGTCTGCCGAGCTTTCATGGTTTACCGCAAGTACAGCCCGCTCAGTGGCGGTTGGGGAATACCTGCCATTGGTACCGATGTAGAAAATATCCATCCCATCATGGTGATCACCGATGCGTCGTGACCAGTCGTCAGTTTCGGTTCCCTGGTTTGAGTAAGCTGGAACAGACGGATCAATGGTGTCCCCTGTTGCATGCAAAACCCGCACTGTATAGCCTGGGGGGACAACGACGGCGTCTGCGAGGCTCTTGTTGAGAGCCGTAAAGCCAAGCGGTCTTGTAGCAGGCGCTAGGGCGGGGAGAGCGGCCTCTGAACCACCAGCACAGCCTGAGAGCGCAGGAAGGGAAGACACTGCAGCAAGACCAACTCCACCGCGAAGAATCTGTCGGCGCGAGGGGCTCTGCAAGCCTGCCTCCAAAACTTCGGTAAAGTGTTTATTTTTGGACTCGTTTCGATCAAGAACATCTTCTTCAAGTAACTCGCGCGACATTTTTTCTCCGATCTAGATTCAGAATAAAAAGAGGGGGATGACAGTTCCCCATGCGCGATGGTCACGGCGAAGTGTGACTCACCGATGAATGAAAGATGAAGATTTCGTGATGTGTCACTAAACCCGACTTGATCGGACTCCGCGGAAATAGAATCACCGAATTACGAATTACGGTGACAGTTTACTTAATTCCCGCAGGGAATTAAGTAAACTGTCACCGTAATTCCGCGTTACTCCTGCGGCCGCACCAAACGCCGACGCTAAGCGCAGGAGTAAAATTTTTTGTTTTCACTCTTTCACCAGAAAATTCCTACGCTAAACATGGCCAAATCCTCGATCAA
>JBMSYB010000047.1:0-14404 GCA_049426285.1 Burkholderiaceae bacterium | reverse complement strand
CTTAATTCCCGAAGGGAATTAAGTGAACTGTCACCGTAATGCCCGTAATTCCGTAATTCTTCTAGCCCATAGACGACCGGGACTGTCGCTCGCGTTCTTCGAGTCGAATGATGAGATCGACCATCCATCCTGCCTTCTCCGCTACCGACCGCGGCGGTCGATGCTGCATCGAGATGCCCGCGGCCTCCACCAGAAACGCAATGGCCGGTAGCGGCTTATGCCCCCGAGCCATACGCGGGGCCATAACTGCCGCCGGCATGCAGAGCATCAGTCGCTGCAGCTTAGCGCGACCAGAGACCACCGCCCGATGGTCAAACGAGTTGTAGCCCGCCCTAGTGATCACCCGACCAATATCGGCGTAGATATGCCGCGCAGCCAGAATCGCGGGACGGCAGCGCCGCGGCAGAAAGCCCACCCCTTCCTCCGCGCGCCGATACAGGCTGTCGGCCGCATCCAGCACGCGCGCCACCACCCTTCCGAGTGCCGGCCCAAAAGAGGGCTGGGCCAACCAGGCATCAGGGTCAAGCCCCTCTTCTCGCATCCATTGTCGCGGTAGATAAAGCCTGCCCATGCGGGCGTCTTCGCCAACATCGCGGGCGATATTGGTAAGCTGCATCGCCACCCCCAGTTCGCAGGCCCGGGCCATGGGTCGGGCCTCACGCACGCCCATAACAAGCGCCATCATGGCACCCACCGTGCCGGCCACCCGCGCGCTGTAATCGTAGACGTCATCGATGGTCTCGTAGCGTCGGCCCTGGGCGTCCCACTGAAACCCCTCGAGCAGGGCTAAGGGAATCTTCTTCGGCAGGCGATGGGCGCGCACCACTCGGGCAAAGGCCCGGTCGGCGATTTGCGGCAGCGCCTGGAGTTGGTCGGAAAACTTCTGTGAAGCCGCTAAAGGCGTTCGCGTCTCGTCCGGCGAAACCGGTGAGGCAACCGCATAGATGGCATCGAGCCGGTCATGGAGTTCTGCCATTACGCGCGGACTCGCCCCCGAGTTATCAACCGCATCATCGGTCACACGACAAAAAGCGTAGAGGTCTACCGCCGCAGCGCGAATCGACGCGGGCAAGAGTCGAGAGGCCGCAAAAAAAGACTTCGACCCGCCACGCATTAAGGCCTCTTCTTCAGATACTCCATCGTCACGACTGACTTCTGCAGGAAATTGCAAGCCCTGCAAAGCTACTGCAGCCGGGCGGGCTTGGGAGGCATTCAAAGACGCCTGAAGAAAAACCTCTTGCTTCATCGGGCAGCAGCCCCCACCGGCGCGATCAGACTGTCAAAGGCCTTGGCCGAACTCAGCACACCCGGCACGCCCGCCCCGGGGTGGGTTCCTGCCCCCACCATATAAAGCCCCTCGATATCTTCGCTGGCATTGTGCGGCCGAAACCAGGCGCTTTGCAGCAACCGGGGCTCCATGCCAAAGGCGGCGCCCTTATAGGCCAGTAGCCGCGATGCAAAGTCGATAGGCGTGACCACCTTGGAGGTCACCAGTTCGGCCTCAAGCCCTGGCAGCACCGAGTCCGAAAGATACTTGGCAATGCGCTGACGGTAGGGCTCCGCCTGCGTGCGCCAGTCGACATCGGCATCGAGATGCGGCACGGGAGACAGCACATAGAAGGTGTCGCATCCAAAAGGCGCAAGCGACGGGTCGGTGGCCGTGGGCCGGTGCAGGTAGAGACTAAAGTCGTTGCTGAGAACCTTGCGCGTAAAGATATCGGTGAGCAGCCCCTTGTACCGGGGCCCCAGCAGGATCATGTGATGGGGCAGGTTCTCGTAGCGGCGCTTGGTTCCGAAGTACCAAACAAAGAGCCCCATCGAATAGTTGCTGCGCTCCACCTTGGCATCAGTCCAGACGCGCCGCGCAGAGGCCGGGAGCATATTCCGATAGGTATGGGCTGCATCGGCGTTAGAGACCACGATGTCTGCAGGAATCACCCGACCGTTAGACAGCCGCACCCCCACCGCCCTTCGACCCTCAAGAAGAATTTCTTTTACATCGGTATTGCAGAAGATCTCGCCGCCCTGGTCTTCCAAGAGCTTCGCAAGCGCCGCCACAATCGCCCCCGTACCGCCCATCGCAGAGTGCACCCCGTATTCACGCTCTAGTGCGGTAATCAGGCTATAGACCTGGGTGACGGCAAACGGATTCCCCCCGATCAATAGCGGGTGAAAGCTAAACACCTGCTGGAGCTTCTCACTCTTGAAATGCCGCGCGGCCATGCTGTGAATCGTCTTCCAGGCCTGCATGCGAATCATCGCGGGCACGGCAGCAAGCAGGTCTGCAAGCGAGCCAAAGCTCGTGGTTCCGAGTTCCTCATAGCCCAGTTTCAGGCAGACCATGGCCTCACGCATGAAGGCGTCATAGCCCGCAACCGCATTCGCACCTCCCACTCGCGCCACCTCAGCCCGCATGGCCTGGGTCTCACCAAAATAATCAAAATGGCTGCCGTCGTGGAAACGGATCCGGTAGAAGGGCATCATCGGTCGAAGGTCGACATCGTCGGCAAACCGGCGGCCACACAAGGCCCAGAGTTCTTCCAGAAGAAACGGCGCGGTGATGATGGTCGGCCCGGCATCGAAGGTAAAGCCATCTTGCCGGTGCACGAAGGCCCGGCCGCCAAGACCCTCAAGACGCTCCAGCACCGTCACCTGATAGCCCTTCACCCGAAGCCGTAAGGCTGCCGCCAGGCCGCCGAATCCACTGCCAATCACCACAGCATGCGGCGCCTGGGCGCCTGGCCTTCTCTGACTTCCTGCCGTGGCCTGACCCATACCGGGGCTTTCCGAGGAATAGTCCAAGGGAACCGAAGACTGACGAAGCGTGGCAGGAGCAGACATGACAAAACCCTTCAGAGCCAAAGACCGGGCAATACCCGCGGGTCAATGCCCGCCTTAGGAAAAGCCTGTGAACCGTCTTTGGAGCATACAGAGGATGGCGGAAACTGTAAATTGCAATTGACGGTTTAATTTGTCAAGTACAAAATGCCGAAATGGCCCATGCCTCCGAACTCTCCCCTGCGACCGCCCTGCCTCGCCTGTCGGCAGTTCGGGAGCTTTTTAAGCCGATCACCTGGTTCCCGCCCATGTGGGCCTTTGCCTGCGGAGTCATCGCCTCAGGCGTGAGCATTCGCGAGAACTGGGTCCTGGCCCTTCTCGGTATTCTTCTGGCTGGCCCCCTGGTCTGCGCAACCAGTCAGGCCGTAAACGACTGGTTCGACCGCCACGTCGATGCCATTAACGAGCCCCAACGACCGATTCCATCGGGGCGTATGCCCGGGCGATGGGGGCTGTATCTGGCCGTCCTCTGGACAGCAATCTCTCTAGTCGTGGCGCTCGCCCTCGGGCCCTGGGGATTTGGGGCTGCCGCCATTGGGCTGGCGCTTGCCTGGGCCTACAGCATGCCGCCCATTCGCCTGAAGGAAAACGGCTGGTGGGGGAACCTCGCCTGTGGGCTGTCCTACGAAGGGCTTGCCTGGATTACGGGTGCTGCGGTAATGGCGGGCGGCGCCTTCCCCGAGGTCCGTTCGGTGGTGCTTGCCCTGCTCTATAGCCTCGGCGCCCACGGCATCATGACCTTAAACGACTTCAAGTCGATAAAGGGCGATGCCCAGATGGGCGTGCGGTCGCTTCCGGTGCAACTCGGGCCCAATCGCGCAGCCTTCACCGCCTGCCTAGTAATGGCCTTTCCCCAGATGGCAGTCGTGGTGCTACTGGCCTTCTGGCAGATGCCCTGGCATGCGACAGCGGTCTTCGCACTTGTCATTGGCCAGGCCGTCCTCATGGCCTGGTTCCTAAAAAAACCCATTGAACGGGCCCTGTATTACAGCGGCTTTGGCGTGCCCCTCTTTGTCATCGGCATGATGGTCTCTGCCTTTGCCCTGCGCAGCCTGCAGGGGGTTATCGCATGACTACGCCCGCATCATCTGGCTTTGGCTGGGCCGCCATCGCCCGGCTGGGACTAATTCAGGCCTGTCTCGGTGGCGTTGTGGTGCTCGCCACCTCTACCCTCAACCGCATTCTGGTGGTGGAACTTGCCCTCGCAGCCGTAATTCCGGGGCTTCTCGTGGCCCTGCACTATGCCGTGCAGATTCTGCGGCCCCGCATGGGCTTTGGGTCTGACCAGGCTGGTCGTTGTACGCCGTTTATCATTGGGGGCATGGCTGTACTCGCCAGTGGCGGCATGCTGGGAGCCTGGGCCGTAGTGCAGATTCCACAAGGCCTGGCCTGGGGCCTAAGTCTGATGACCCTGGCCTTTTTCCTCATTGGGCTTGGCGTAAGCGCCTGCGGCACGGCGGTATTAGTGCTACTTGCCAAGCGCGTCGCGCCTGACCGACGGGCCGGTGCTGCCACCATGGTCTGGCTCTTTATGATCGCCGGCTTTGCCATAACAGCCGGCACGGCCGGACACTACCTCGATCCTTATTCCGAGGAGCGGCTGCTGCTGGTGGCGGCGGTGATTACCACCGGGGCAGTCGCTGCCACAGCCCTACTGCTCTGGGGTCTGGAAGGAAGGGCCCCATGCGAGCAGCCAGAGCAAGAGCGGGACACCCCATTTCTCGAGGCCTTACGACAGGTCTGGAAAGAACCCGAGGCACGCCATTTCACCATCTTTGTATTTGTCTCGATGCTGGCCTTCAGCGCCCAAGACCTGATTCTCGAGCCCTTTGCCGGAATCGTGTTCGGCTATACGCCAGGCGAGTCCACCAAGCTCTCCGGCCTGCAGCACAGCGGCATATTGGTGGGCATGCTGCTGGTAGCCTTTGCCGGTAGCGGTAAGATTTTTGGCAGACGGTTTGGCTCGCTGAAGTTCTGGACGATCTCCGGATGCCTCGCCTCCGGCATTGCCTTAGCCGGGCTCGTCGCAGCGGGCATGGTTGGGCCTGGCTGGCCGCTTGATGCCAATGTCATGCTGCTCGGGGCCGCCAATGGCGCCTTCTCTATTGCCGCCATCGCCTCGATGATGCGACTGGCAGGAGAAGGACGGGCGCGGCGGGAGGGAACCCGCATGGGCCTCTGGGGCGCTGCCCAAGCGCTGGCCTTTGGCGCTGGGGGCATTCTGGGAACCAGCCTCTCAGACATTGCCAGACTGGTCATGGAAACTCCCGCTGCCGCCTATGCGCTGGTCTTTGGCCTAGAGGCCATCCTCTTTATCGTTGCTGCCCGGCTTGCCAGCCAGATCAGAGAAGGCGCACCCCAGACGCCCGCAGCCCGGCCGAGGGCCGAGCGGAACAGCCTGGGCGGCAGCCCAGCCAGCAGCCCCACCAACCCCCCCGGTCCCATATCCACGCAAGGAGTCCAAACGTGATCAACTACGATGTTGTTGTTATTGGGGGAGGCCCTGCGGGAGCCACTGCAGCAGATGACCTCGCCCGTGCGGGGGTGTCCGTGCTGCTCGTGGACAAGGCCGGGCGCATCAAGCCCTGCGGTGGCGCAATCCCCCCCCGGGCCATTCGCGACTTTGACATCCCCGAGGAGATGCTGGTAGCCAAGATCTCCTGCGCGCGCATGGTCGCGCCCTCGAACACCCGCGTGGATATCCCTATCGAGAATGGCTACGTGGGAATGGTGGACCGGGCAAGCTTTGATGAATGGCTGCGCTGCCGTGCCCAGGAACACGGGGCAAAGCGGCTGATCGGCAGCTATGTTGGGGCTGAGCCAGTCGATGCCTCCGATCCTTCCGGCCCCTTATGCATAGACCTAGAGGTGCGCGATAGCCCAGGCTGCTCGGCCTTCAGAAAGATGCGGGTCACCACACGCCTGCTCATTGGCGCCGATGGCGCGCGGTCTCAGGTTGCCAGCCAGCTTATTCCGCGGTCCAACGAAGGGGTCTTTGTCTTTGCCTACCACGAGATATTAAAGGCGCCAGACACCGCACCCGCATTGGCTGCATCGGCCGCAGACGCGGAACCCCTATCGATCGGCGGATTGCACCGACGCAGCCTTAGCGCGGGTAACGGGGAGGCGCAGCCACGGTCTACCGGCTATGAACCAGACCGCTGCGACGTAATCTACAACGGTAGCGTCTCGCCAGACTTCTACGGCTGGGTCTTCCCCCATGGCAATAGCGTGAGCGTGGGTACGGGCAGCATGGACAAGGGGTTTTCGCTAAGGTCAGCCACAAGCCTATTGCGTCGTATGGCGGGCCTCGATGAAGCAGAGACACTGCGGCGCGAGGGGGCTCCCATTCCCCTAAAGCCACTTCCCATTTGGGATAACGGACGTAATGTTGTGCTTGCGGGAGACGCCTCTGGGGTGGTGGCGCCAGCCTCTGGCGAGGGGATTTACTATGCGCTCTTGGGTGGACGGCTTGCGGCCGAAGCCTGCCTTGAGGTGCTTGAAACTGGAAACACCCGGGCCCTTGCCATGGCCCGCAAAAGGTTCATGAAGGAGCATGGCAGAGTCTTTTGGGTGCTGGGGCTGCTGCAACGGTTCTGGTACGGAAACGACAAGCGCCGCGAGCAGTTTGTGAAAATCTGCAGAGACAAAGACGTGCAGCAGCTCACCTTTGAGTCGTATATGAACAAGAAGCTGGTGCGTCGCAAGCCCATGGCCCATGTGCGAATTTTCTTTAAGGATCTTGCCCATCTGTTGGGCTTTGCCCGTGCATAATGGGCAAATGCCCGCGCCTTTAACGAATCTCTTCCCCCATACCCTCGCTCTTACAGACGCGTGCTTGTGGTGCCCCATGGGCCCCACGCCCCTGGTGCGTCCATGAGCGCCATGCATCAGGGTTCTCTGCGGCGACAGAGCCTTATCGCTGCCGGCATCGCCCTATCGGTAGCGGCATCTGGCGGTGCACTCACCATTCTTGATGAATGGTATTTCAGCCTTGTGCAGCCCAGCTTCAAGCCCCCTGACTGGGCCTTTGGGCCTGCTTGGACCATCCTATTTATTCTCATGGCGATCTCGGGCGTCATGGGCTGGCGTGCGGCCGCCGACCAGGCGCAGCGTGTGCGACTGCTCGCACTCTGGACACTAAATATTGTCTGCAACCTCGTCTGGAGCCTGCTCTTCTTTTTCCTGCAGCGGCCCGACTGGGCGCTCGTAGAGGTGGTCTTTCTCGCCGCCTCTGTTGGCCTGCTCATCGTCCATCTACGGCCCTACAGCCCCCGCGCGGCTTGGCTTCTTGTGCCCTATCTGGCCTGGGTCTGCTTTGCTGCCGCCGTAAACCTTGGAGTAGTGCTTCTTAATGGCCCCTTTGGCGCGGCCAGCTAAATAGGTCTGGCGGCTAAAAGTGGGGGCAGCCAAATAAGGGCACACAAAAAAACGCCCTCGAAGGGGGCCGAGGGCGTTGAAGGCACCGGCGGAGGACTTGCCTAATCGGTGCAAACTGCGTTTCTTAGAATAAATTTCTTCGGCTGGCTTCTCTCGTCTTTTTCTTTCGGCACGCCTGCTTAGTTCAGGTCCGCCCGCTTAGTTCGCCTTCGCCTGCCCCGGCGGCGCGGCAACAGTCGTCTTTAGCAGATGGTCTGGGCCAGAGAGTTCCGGGTGATTCTTCAGCATGCTCTGACCATACAGGGGCTTTCCAACTCCCTGGTGGCAGGTGGCGCAGTTCACCTTGCCGATGTCCCCGGTCGGCCCGAGCCGGTTCGCGGGCTGAATCGGCGTAAGCGGGGTAATGAACTCGTTGTTTACCTCCCGCACCATCCGAATGCCGTGCCAGGCGGTGGCCCGCGCCGGAGGACTCTGCTCCCACTCGGCAAAGGCGCGGGAGTTGTGGCAGAAGGTGCAGTTCACCCCCAGGCTCTGGCTCATGTGCATCATCAGTGCATAGGTCCATTCACCCTGCATGATCGACATCCGATTTCCTGTTGGCAGCGCCGTGTCACCAATCACCCGAATGGGCTTGTCTTCCAAAAGAAACGGCGTGTAGGGATCGATCGGCAGAGAGGAGTTTGCATTGGCCTCCACCCCGGCGCGATTGGCACCAAAGTTATTGCCCAGAAGCCGACCGGCCACCTTGGCATCCGGCTCGGTAAACCAGAGCTTGGTGGGCAGGTTCTGGCCACGATGGCAGGTGTAACAGGTAACACCCGTAGCCCCCACATGCACCTGCCATTTGGCATTAATGGTCTGGGTCATCTGAGTCATTGATCGAGCGACCACTTTGGTATAGAGCGAATCGTCTGCAAAGTTGGCCACATTGTGGCAATAGGCGCAGCCCTGCTCAGGTGCTACCCACTGGGTCATGGCCACCATCAGGCGGTTAAACTCGGCCACGCTCAGGTCGCCCAGAACCTTCACGTTCTGGTAGACCTGCCTTGCCTTCGGTCCGCTGGAGTCCGCAGGATCTAAGGCCTCGGGGGCCGTGTTGGCCGCCTCAAGAGACTTTGCAATACGCGGATTGGTTACCTGTTCCATACCGGTACCCCGATAGCCTACCTGCACGGTGTCCACAGGCAGTCGCTCACAACCGGTCAGGCCGACGACCGCAAAGAGGCTTGCGGCAGCGATCCAGAAGCTTGGTCGCACGATCATTGTCATTCTCCTTATCACTGTGCCGAGGCGGGCGTGGCTGCGGGGGTGATTGCGGGATCCGCTACAGGCGCCCATACCTCGGGATAGGCAGGGGCAACACCATGCTTCACGGCCCAGAGATACCAGTTATCTACCACCGTACCGGTAAGCAATATGCCGATGCCACCTGTGATGCAGGTAAGCACAGCAAACCACCAGGCCCAGCGGTGGATCGATTCCATGGTGGCGTTAAAGCCCATCGTCCAGCGCCAGAAGAGCGCTGCACGCTCCGAGGCCGTGCCACGATCAACGATCTGCTCAATCTCACGCTCGCCGCCAAAACGGCTGACCGCCAAAATGGTGGCCCCATGCATGGCAAAGAGCAGCACCGATCCGTATAAGAAGACGATCGACAGCATATGAAACGGGTTGTAGAACAGGTTGCCATACCGCAGCGAGAAGGCCGCTGTCCAGTCTAGGTGCGAGAAGATGCCAAAGGGAACCGCCTCACCCCAGCTGCCCATCAGCACAGGACGGAAGAAGCCCAAGACCAGATACAGCCATATCGCGGCCGCAAAAGCCCAAGGCACATGCGTGCCCATCTTGAGCGCACGCGCACGCCGATACATACGCGCCCACCAGAGCAGAATCGATAGCGTGATAAAGAAGCCCGAGAAGAGCCACCATCCGCCTTGGTTTAACGGGGGAATACTCAGCCCGTAGCTTGGGGGCGGAGGGTCTACAGAAAGCCAGAACAGCTGGCGTACAAACTCAATGGGGCTGTAGTTCACCTGAACCAGATAGTTCCAGCCGATTGCGGTGAATCCAATCAGAAACGAGAACAAGGCTGCCACACCCAGAAAGCCCAGGTAGATAGGACCAATCTGCGCATTGCCCAGACGCCCAAGCAGGTGGATATGCCACGGGCCACCCATACGTTCCGTGTTGTCCCGTGCCCGGTCTAGAGGAATGCCCATCTCGGGGGGCGCGGTAACCTGCACCTGGGTGAAGAGGTTTTGATACTCAGCCATGATCTTCTCCTTGTTCTATGGCTTTACCTATGACCAGATCGGCAGACGCAGCCACCAGCCCCACCATTCGGGCCAGCCACGGGTCCAGAAGGGGCCGCTGATCACAATGCAGACCGCACTGAAGAAGCCCGCGGCCAGGGCGAGGAAGAGGCCAAGACGGTGGATGCCCAGCGTGCCAATCGAGTAGCCAATCGTGTCGCGAAAGAAGGTGTCTTCGTATTCGGGAGACTTCACCAGTTCGCCCTTTGCCGGGTTGGTGGCCGACAGAATGAGCGCGCCATGCAGGGCCAGGGCAAATGTAGTTGTGAAGAACAGGGTCACCGCCAGCATATGGGCGGGGTTGTAGTGAAAGTGCAGAAACTGATAGCCCACATTCGACACCCAGTCGAGATGGCTCAAGATGCCATACGGAAAGCCATGGCCCCAGGCACCGAGCAACACCGGGCGAATCACCACCAGCGTGACATAGGCAAACACCGCAAAGCTAAAGGCCACCGGCACGTGATAGCCCATGCCCAGCTTGCGGCAGATCTCTACCTCTCGTAGCGCCCAAGACCCAAAGGCCCCAATAGCGCAGACGGTAATGATCTGCCAGAGCCCCCCTTCGGCAAGTGGGGCGAGCCCCAGCCCGTACTTAAGATCGGGCGGTGCAATATTGATCTGCCAGAGGTTCCAGGTGGGCCCTTGCGAGGCGCCCCAGAGAATGAGAGCGGTGCCAAGAAAGGCAAAAAAGATCGTGGTGATTCCAAAGAATCCCACATAGAAAGGGCCGATCCAGAAATCGAAAAGGTCACCCCCTAACAGGGTTCCTCCGCGAACCCGGTACTTTCTCTCAAAACTCAGCATAGCCATATCGGCGCCCTCCGGAAATTTGGGCAGGCAACGGGCACCAGAGACTGGTAACCGGCCATTGCCTGCGGGTCTTGCTACTTCTTACTTCGCTGGCATAGATGAGTTTTGAATCGACGCCTTGTACTCGGCTTGACTCATTCCATCCATCCAGTTGAAACGAACGGTGCTCAGCAGAATGAGATGAATCATTGCTGCCAGACCAAACAGAAAAACGCCTTGTACCACCATGGCACGCAGCGGATCGTAGAGTTTCCATACTCGCCACATATTGATTACTCCTATCTAGGTTAAATGCGACATCACGGTATAAGCTGCAGCCCGTACGCCGCCAAACAAGGTTCTGCTCTCCTCTGCGCCCGGAAGCCAGGAACGCCACTGCAGCGTGAGCAGTTGGGCCACCAGGGCGATTGCCAAAAATGCAGCAAAGAGCACCGCAAAGATGCCCATCAATGCCCACGAGTCACCCCGAAGGGTATGTCGTGAACTGGTTTCGGCTACATGAGACATGGCCATTCCTCCATCCAAACGCATCAAAGAATTAATAGAACCAGGGACGCCAGGCCCAGACGAGAATGTGGGCGATCACAGCAATTGCCGTGAAACCAACCAAGCCCTGCATGTAATACGTATGAAACTCTTGGGCTTCCTCGTCGGTCATGCCGGAGACGCTTGTGTTATTACTCATGGGAGGTTCTCCTTAGAGCTGGCCAATCGGCCAGTTCCACGCTGGGCCCGCGTGGCGAAGGCAGCCGCGGCACCATGCCACGACATTCGGTCTGGGCAACACCGCACCGCATAGACCCGAGACTGCTGCTTACAGCGTCTGCAGACCAGCGGTGTGCTGCCCTGTGTTGGAAACAGGAAGTCACGGCAGTCATGCGGTAACTCCGGTATGTAGTGACTCTTGCGCATGCAAGAGGCGGGTAACGGTGATCTCGTCTTCACCGGCCTCACGTGCCTCACGCTCAGCGCGGTCGCGCAGACGCTTGGCCACAGAGATCTGGATCAGCACGGGCTGGGCCGCGACGAGTTCCTCGAGCAGCGTCTGGGCGTCGGCCTGCCAAGGCAGGCTGCGCGCGGGTACACCCGATGCGCCCGCAACCCCCGCGGCGCCGATGGGCGTGGCATCGACCTTATCCATGTCGGTGCCTAGCGGCAGAATATGAAAGAGCGCATCAAAGAGCCCGTTACAGACTTCTTGCAAAAGGTAGACCGCGCCCGCATAGCCCATAAAGGGCGTGCCCGTATGGCGACGAATAATCGCCCCCGGAAATGAGGCGGGAATAAAGCTCGCACGGCTGCCGGCCTCGGCCAGATACATGCGCTCGTTATAGCTGCCAAACATGATCAATGGGGCCTTCTTCTTGCAGAAGTCACGCACGTTCTCATTGGCTGTTTTCTCGCCAGGCTTTCTGGCTACTGCGAAATTGCAGGGCAGACCCAGTTCGTCTTGCAGGTAGTGGCGCACGCCGCGGGTGTAGGTTTCGTTGGCCACAATGGCAAAGCTCGCCGTGCCAAAAAAGTCTTGCGTGACCGAGCGCCAGAGATCCCAGATAGGCTTAATCGTGGTGTGCTTTTCTTTTTCGATAAAGGGCTCAGGGTCGAGTCCCAACAACTCGCCAAGGCTACGCAGAAAGGCGGTGGTGCTGTGCAGGCCAATGGGTGCCTGCAAGTAAGGGCGCTCCAGCGTTTCACAGAGCATGCGGCCAAACTCACGGTATAAGCAGACATTAACTTCGGCTTCGGCCAGGCGCGGCACATCGCTTAAGTGACTGGCCAAGGGAAAGGTCATATGCACTTCGGCCCCAATGCCTTCGATGAGACGTCGCACTTCGGCTAAGTCGCTGGGCATATTGAACATGCCATAGGCGGGGCCAATGATGTTCACCTTGGGCCGCTGCCCCTCTTTACGGGGCTTCACCGCAGGCACCTTCTTCATGCCGTACTCGGTCCAGAGCCAGGTCATGGCGCGGTTGGCCGACTGCCACTGGTCTTCGTCAATCGTGCGCGGCAGAAACCGCGCGATGTTCATACCTTCGGGCGTAACGCCGCCGCCGATCATCTCGGCAATCGAACCCGTGACCACCACTGCGGGGAGGTCGGGGTCCAGCACCGCATGGGCGCGCTTCATGGCGCCTTCAGTGCCTTCACGGCCCAGCTGCTCTTCGGCAAGGCCGGTCACAACAATGGGTAGCTCGTGTGGCGGCAAGGCATCGGTGTAGTGCAGCACCGAGGTCACCGGCAGGTTCTCGCAGCCCACCGGGCCATCAATCACCACCTGAAGGCCCTTAATAGCGGTGAAAACATAAACAGCGCCCCAGTAGCCGCCTGCACGATCATGGTCGAGTACGAGCATGGCGCTAGGTTCCTATCGCCTCTTGGGCGCGCTTGGCAGCCCGCTTTTCTTGCTGCCGACGCACCTGGGCCTTGAACTCAGGCCGGTGTACCGGAACCCCTTGCCAGATGCCTGCGTTGTCGCCGATTCCGGTCTCACCGAAGAAGGCCTTCATGGTGTCAAACCGGTCTTTGTTGGCAAGCGCGGCATTGACCACCTGGGCCAGAGAGCCCGCACCGGCTGCGCCCATGAGCGGGCGCGCAGAGATGAGATTCGTGAAATACAGCGATGGAATGGTTTTTTCTTTAGCCTTCTGTACCACCGGCGTGGTGCCTATGGCGAGATCGGGCTGATACTCGTCGACTGCGGCGAGGTCTTGCTCGAGCGAAGCCCGATACTGCACCTGCACGCCTCTGGCCTCAAGCCAGTCACGATCGTGTGCGCTCATGTCGGTGCGCGGGCAGGCAGTGCCCACGTAACGTACATCGGCACCGCTTTCAATCAGCATACGGGCAACCAGAAGCTCTGAGCCTTCATACCCGCTGACGGTGATGCGCCCTTTAATGAGCGCCCGATCAAGGATTCCTTTGATACCGGGCAGCACGGCCTGCTTGGCGGCTGCAATTTTGTCTTCAGGCGTATTGGTTGCCTTGCCTATGGCATCAAGCCAGGCGGCCGTTCCTTCGTAGCCAATTGGGGCGGAGCCCACGATGGGCCTGCCGGCGGCATGAAAGACACGCATGCTGGCGGTGTAGAAAGGGTGAATCGCGGCTACCGCAGCACAGTCCAAGGCGGCGTAGAGTTCACGCCATTCGCGGGTGGGCACCACGGGCCCCGCAGCAAGCTGCATGGGCGCCAGCATCTGGCCAATCACCATGGGATCGGCAGGAAACATCTCGCCCAAGAGCGTGACGGTGGGCAAAGCGCTCTTGCCCGTTCGGGGCGCGGCCACGGGGCCAGCCTGTACCTCTTGCATCGCGTACTGCAGCATGGCGCCCGCCAGTACATCTTTGGCCTCTGCATGAGTAGGAACACCAAAGCCAGGGACATCAATACCAATCACCCGTACCCCGTTGATTTCTTTGGGCAGCAGCTGCAGTGGCACACCACTGGCGGTAGGCACGCAGAGGTTGATGATCACCAGGGCATCGAGCTGCGCGGGGTCGGCCTGCGCATAGACTGCCTCGCGGATATCCTCGAAGAGCTTGCCCGTGACGAGCGTTTCAGAGTTGAAGGGCACATAGCCCACGGGCCTGCGAGCCCCGTAAAAATGCGAGGTGAAGGTAAGGCCATAGACACAGCAGGCGCTGCCCGACAAAATGGTGGCGGTGCGGCGCATACGCAGACCAACACGCAATGAGCCAAAGGCAGGGCACATGCTCTGGGGCTGGTCGTGCGGTCCTTTGGGATAGTCTTTAGCGTACTGGGTAAGCAGCTCAGATTTACCGGAGGCCTGGGCGGAGGCCAGCATGCGGTCTTTGCCGGATACACAGGATGCGCCACCATCCACAGCGGCTGCCCCATGAACGCCCTCGGCCAGCGTTGCAGACGGGCTCACGCCCTCGGCCAGCGGGCTCGCCTTTTCAACGCCCTCGGTCAGCGTTGCTGGCGGGCTGGCGCCCTCGGCCAGCGTTGCAGACGGGCTCACGCCCTCGGCCAGCGGGCTTGTCGCCTCGCGCGGCTTGCGCAAGCGCTCGTCGGCCAAGTCCGCAATGTCCTCGGGCTG
>JBMSYB010000046.1:0-14571 GCA_049426285.1 Burkholderiaceae bacterium | reverse complement strand
TCTTGCCGTCGGAAAAACGTCGCCGCTTTTGGCATAGCGGTTGCTTTTGTCCCCCCAGACCCGTTATGGATAAGGAGTTCTGTGGTGACAACACCGATTACTGCCCCGTGCAATGCCCTGTGGCTTGACCCTTTTCAGCCCGCTGGAGAACGTGAGCGCGACTGTCTGGCAGACGCTGGGCTCAAGCTCCTGCCCGTTCGTACCCTCGATGACCTGCGTCAGGCCCTAAAGACTGCCCATGTAGTGGTGGTGCGCCTGGTCGGAGACACCAGCCTGCTCACCGACGTCAAGCAGCTGATCCAGGCCTTTAAGCCCAATATTCCGGTCTTCTGTCGCACCGACCGACAGGCCTTCGACCTGGGCATTGAGGCCATGCAGCTTGGTGCCTGCCATGTGCTGGCCTTTGATGACTTCTCTGAAGAGTCGTGGCGCCTGGCCCAGGCCTATCTCGAAAAAGCCCAGGCCGCCCAGACCGCCCTTTCCGCATCGTTTGGCCATGCCGATAAGGCGGCGCATTCCGCTAATGCCAGTGACGTAGCCTCCTGCGAGTCTGCCCGGTGCGGCTCGAGGAACGAACAAGACGCAGGCAGCCTGGCATCTGCGCAGGCAAACAGTCTGCAGCCCAAAACCTTTGTCTTTGTTGACCCCTTAAGCCAGAAGCTCGTGGCCTTAGCCCAGCGCGTGGCCCAGGCCCAGGTCACCACCCTAGTAACCGGGCCCACGGGGTCAGGCAAGGAGGTGTTGGCAACCGTCATTCATGAGGCCTCGGCCCGCGCGGCGGGGCCCTTTGTAAGCCTGAACTGCGGCGCGATTCCCGAGCAGCTCATGGAAGACATGCTCTTTGGCCATGAAAAAGGGGCCTATACGGGTGCGGTGCGTGAGCACAAGGGCATCTTTGAGCAGGCACAGGGCGGCACAGTGTTTCTTGATGAGATTGGTGAACTGCCCCTGGGCCTTCAGGCAAAGCTACTGCGCGTGCTACAAGAGCGTAAGGTAACCCGCCTGGGCGGAAGCCAAGAGATTGCCCTGGATTTTCGTCTGGTGGCTGCGACCAACCGAGACCTAAAAAAGGCTATGGTTGACCGCGAGTTTCGTGAAGACCTGTATTTTCGGATCAGCACCTTTCGGCTATCGATTCCGGCCTTGCGTCAGAGGCCCGGAGACATCCTGCCCCTGGTGGCCCATATTCTGTCGCGGCATTGCGCGGACGATGACCTAAAAAGGCTCAGCCTTTCGGCCCAGCAGGCGCTGCTGGCCTACCACTGGCCAGGCAATGTGCGGGAATTGGAGAATGTAATTCAGCGGGCGCTGGTCTTCTGTATGGGGGACACCATAGAGGCAGACCACCTCGTATTTGACGACCTGGAGTTTCAGGCGGAGCGCGAATCCCCTGCAGCAGCGGCCCCGTATTCTTTTGTATCTTCTTTTGCCCCAGTAAATGGTGCTGCTGGTTCGAGTGGTGCTGGCGGTGCTGCTGGTGCTGTTGGTGCTGGCGGCATGAACGGTCTTAACGGTCTGAACGGTGACAGCGGTTGTAACGGCCACTATGCCCAAGACCATAATGCAGCCCCGATGACACCTGCCTATGCGGAGCATAGCCATACCTCGCTAGCGCATCTAGGCAGAGATACTGACCCACGCAAGCAGACACAAGCCGCCCCGGACGCCCTGGCCTCAGAGTCGGCGGTGGCCTGCAGTGCGGCAGAGCATCACCTGCACGAACCTGCCACCGATGCGCCGCGTGCCTTAGCGGAGGTGCATGATATTTCGGCAGCGGTCTTCTCGGGCAGCGACCCGATTCGCCTACCCGATCTGGTAAAGACCAACGAGAAGAAAATGATCTTGGCTGCCATTGAGGCCTCACCCACCCGCGCTGAGGCAGCACGCCGCCTGGGCATTAGCCCGCGCACCCTGCGCTACAAGATGGCCCAGCTAAAAATGGCAGGTGCCGCATGATTACCTCGGGCGTGAACTCCGCGGGCGTGGCCAATGTGCTCGCCCAGATTCGGCAGTACCAGGCACAGGTGCAGGCAAAGTCGCAGCAGCAGCCCATGGTTACGCCCCAGCCACCGGTACAGGTGGCCAACAAGTTCAACCTGCCTGTGGGCCCAGCCGAAGGTGCCTTTGCCAAGCAGGGCGTACAGAAGCCCCCATTTGTTCTGGAGCAGTTGCAGAAAAACGACCTGACCGAGGCCCTGCCCAAGCCTGGCTTTGGTGAGGTGGTGCGGGGTTCGCTGCAGTCGGTAAACACTCTGCAGCAGTTCTCTTCTGCCCAGCGTACGGCCTATGAGAAGGGCGAAAACATTCCCCTAACCGACGTGGTGCTGGGGATGCAGAAAGCGTCGCTTGCCTTTGAGGCCACCTTGCAGATACGCAACAAGGTGATGAAGGCCTACGACGACATTATGAATATGCCGGTCTAAAACGCGCTTTAAACCTTACGCAAGACAAATTTTTGACAGACATTTTTTAGAAAACGGATACAGCCATGGCTTCTGACAACCCCGCGATGCCTTCCCCAGTGCCCATGGGGCCGGGCGCTAACGCCGATGGTCAAGACGGTGCAAAGTCAAATCTGCCGGCCGTAGCCTCGGCGGCAGCCTCTGCGGCCAAGGCGAAGTCTCAGGAACTGGCACAGGCGGCTAGTGACGCTGCAGCCAAGGCTAAGGCGGCCGCAGCAGAGGCCGCTGAGGCCGCGAGCAGCACCCTGCAGCGCGGGGCCCAGGTGGCCATTCCTGCCCTGCAAAACCTCAACCTTGCGCAGTTTCTGCGAGATGGCTTACAGAACCCGGCCATTAAAAAAGCCGTTCCGATCTTGATGGTCTTGTTCTTATTGATCGCGTTTGTGGGGCTCTTTAACGTGATCTTTAGCATGGTCTCGTCGTCGTCTTCCGAGCAGGAGAAACCCTATCAGCGTGCCGTGATGCCCGGCCTGTCGGATGCGGACCAGCAGCTGGCCCTCGATGCCCTACGGGCAGCGGCCTTTGACCCGAAAGTGGACCCGTCCACCGGCAGCATTACGGTGGACTCACGCAAGTTCTATGAGGCCCGGATCTTTCTGGCCTCAAAAGGTATTCCGAAGGCACCGGTGCCCACGGGCATTGATGCCTTGGGATCACAAAACGCCATGACCACCAGTCAGTTTATGGAGCAGGTGCGCTACATCAAGGCGATGGAAACCGAACTGGCAATGACCATTACCGAGATCGCCACGATTCAGGCAGCACGGGTGCACCTGGCCCTGCCTAAGCAGAGTGTCTTTGTGCGCGATAGGGCAGAGCCCAAGGCCTCGGTGGTGGTAACGCCTCAGCAGGGGCGCATTGTCTCGCGTCCGCAGGTGGATGCCATTGTGCACTTGGTGTCTTCAAGTGTGCCCTATCTGGCCGCCACCAATGTGTCTGTGGTGGATAACTTCGGAAACCTGCTTACCCAGCGGCCCGAGAACGTGCCCATGGGCCTGACCGATGCCCAACTGGCCCACAAGCAAAAGGTAGAAGAAACCTATCGCGCGCGGATTATGGAGATTTTGGTGCCGGTCTTGGGCGAAGAGAATGTGCGCTCGCAGGTCGATGTGGTGATGGACTTCACCGAGAGCGAGGTGGCAGTAGAAGACTTTGACAACACCAAGACAGGCCCGAAGACGCGGTCAGAGGTCTTGGCCGAAGATCGCTCGCAGCGGCTGACTGCAGAGGGTATTCCGGGGTCGATCACCAACACGCCTCCGCCTCCAGTGGTCAATACTGACCAGACAGGTGCGAGTGCTGATGATGCCTTACAAGAGAACACGACCCTGAGCAAGCGAGCCACGCGAAACTATGAGATCGACAAAACGGTTCGGTACATTAAGAATCCCTTGGGCAACATCACGCGGGTTTCGGTTGCGGTGGTGATTAATGGAAAGCCGGGCGCCTCGGCCGGAACGAGCCTGAGCCGCAACGGCGATGCTGCAGGTAACGGCGCTGGTGCAGCCAATGGCGCCAATGGGGCGAATGGGGCAAATGGGGCAAATGGCTCTTCCACAGAGGCAAACAGCCAGGCACCGGTCGATTCGGCCCTTTATGGCTATACCCAGGCAGAGCTAGACCGACTCACTAATCTGGTACGCGGCGTGGTGGGCTATCAGGAAGGCCGGGGCGATGTGATTACCCTGGTGCCGGCCAAGTTCGCCTCCGAAGAGGTGCCTCAGTACTGGTACAACGACGATGAACTGATGACCGCCATTAAGATTGGCATTACCACGCTTATTTTCCTGATTGTTCTGGTCACTATTGTGCGTCCGGTAATCAATATGCTCTCAGGCCGTACCATGTCTCCCAGAGAGATTGCGGCCTTGGAGCGTGAGGCGGCCAAGCGGGCTAAGGCCGAGGCAGAGGCGGCACTGGCTGCCGAACAGGCTGCCAAGCTCGAGGAAGAGGCGAGGCTGGCGGCCGAGCAGGCCGATAGCGAGCAGCAGGCCGCCCAGGACGCCGCTATTCAGGCCATGATCCCGCTGGGCCCCGATGGCCAGCCGATGCCTGTGGTGCTGGGCCCCGACGGCAAACCCCTGTTGGGCCCTGACGGCAAGCCGATTCTGGCGAGCCCCGATGGCAGGCCTTTGATTGGTGCAGATGGTCAGCCTCTGTCGGTTGCCTCCGCGCTACCCCCTACCGAACTTAGTGAGGCAGAAATGGGCATGATAGAACTTGAAGAAGGAGAGACCTTGGAAGATATTAAGGCCAAGCTCAAGCCCAAGAAGTCATCGATCTCGATTGATATGCTTAACACCGCCAATTCGTACGACGACAAGGTGGCATTGATTCGGTTCTTGGTCTCGGAAGACTCGGGGCGTGTAGCGACGGTAATGAAGAACTTGATTCGGCCAGCCTAATCGCGGCCAGTAGGGAATAAGGAGTCTGAGATGGCTGAAAAAGACGAAGTCGCCAAACTGCCCGCGCCGGTGCCGGCGGTTGTTGCCGGGCCAGAGCCGCTGTCGGAGGCAGTACAGCAAGAGCTTGCGGAGCTAACGAGCACCCAGCGCGCGGCTGTACTAATGCTGCTGCTTGGTGAGCAGCAGGCGGCTGACATTATTCGGTATATGAACCCCAAAGAGGTTCAGGCCCTGGGTGCTGCAATGACCTCCGTACAAGATCTTTCCCAAGAGGCAGTAAGCGCCGTACTCGATGAGTTTATTAACACCATTAAGAAACAAACCAGCCTGGGGTTGGGCAGCTCAGACTATGTGGAGAATGTCTTAAAGCGCGCCCTGGGGGAAGACAAGGCAGCCTCGGTATTAAGCCGCATCATGCCTGGGGCCTCGAGCAAGGGCCTGGAGATTCTGCGCTGGATGGATGCCCGGTCGATTGCCGACATGATTCGTTCTGAGCACCCGCAGGTGATCGCGATTATCTTGTCGGTCTGCGACTTTGACGTGGCGGCCGATGTCTTGGCGTTTCTCACGCCCGATATTCGGCCAGAGGTACTGCGTCGGGTTGCTTCGCTAGAGACCGTTCAGCCTGCGGCCATGCAGGAACTTGAGAAGATCATGAAGGAGCAGTTCTCTAAGAGCTCTTCGGCCAAGTCTTCAAGCTTTGGTGGGGTGAAGGCGGCGGCCAAGATTATGAACTTCACCAAGGCCGACCTGGAATCGTCGATTCTTGGGGGCCTTAATGCACTTGACCCAGACATAGCCATGAAGGTGCAGGACAACATGTTCTCCTTTGAGAACCTGGTGGGTGTGGACAACCGCAGTATTCAAACCCTCATGCGCAACGTGGAGCAGGATATGCTCATGGTGGCGCTCAAAGGGGCCACCGAGCCGGTCAAAGAGAAATTCTTTGGCAATATGTCTGGCCGTGCGCGGGTGATGTTTATCGACGAGATGGAGGCCAAGGGTCCCTTGCGCCTCACCGACGTGGAAGACGCCCAGAAGTCGATCATGCGTCTGGCCAAGAAGCTCTCCGATAAGGGCGAAATAATGCTTGCCGGCCGCGGGGAAGATTTTGTTTAGAAACGACTCCCGGTTTACCCATTCGGCAGATCCGGATGGGCGCCGCGTTCTTACCCTGGTAAAGCCCGAGGGGGTGCTCTATGACCCTCCGCCTGGTGACCAGCTCTTTAAGGAAGCCCAGCAGATCCCGGCCAAAGAGCCCAGGCTGTCGTTTATGCCAGGCCTTCCGGAGAAAGAAATTTCATTGCCCGATCCGATGGTGCAGCAGGCCATTGCGAGAACCCTGGCGGGTGTGAGTAGCACAGGGTTTCAGGCATTAACGCCGAAGACCATGGCCACAGTGGCTGAGATTGCCAAGACAGCGCCTCGGTCGAAGGCCGAGGCCTTGGCGGCTCAGGAGAAACAGGCGGCAGAGGCTCGGGCGGCCGAAGAGGCGCAGGCAGCTGCAGAGGCCCGGGCAGCCGAAGAGGCCAGGCAGGCACAAGCGGCTCAGGAGGCTCGCGAGGCGGAGGACGCACGCAAGGCCCTGGAGGCGGAGCAGGCGGCGGCGCTGGCCCTTCAGGAAGCCCAACAGGCACAAAAAGAAGAAGAGGCCCAGCGGGAAGAAGAGGCCAGGCAGCCACAGGAAGCCCAGGCGAATGCGGATGCCGAGCCAGCGGCCCAGCAGGTTTCTGCCTCGGCAGACAGCGAGGCCGGATTACCTAAGGGTTCTGAGGCCGAGGCCGACGATGCGGCGGGGTTGGCTGAGGGCGCAGAGATAGAGCCCGTGGCGAGCGCAGAGGCCGAAGTTGCAGAGCCAAAAGATCTCGAGGTTCCGCAAGGCATGCAGCTCGTCTCAGCCGAGGAGATTCAGCAGGTCTTTGATGAGGCCTATGCCCAGGGCCGTGAGGCAGGCATTGCCGAGGCCAAGCCGCTACAGGAAGAGTCTTTTCAACAGGGCTATGAGGAAGGCTATGCCAAGGGTCAGGCCAGTACGCGTGACGAGATGGAGGCCGAAGTTCAGCTTGCGGTCGAAGACCTCAAAGACCTCACCGGCCGCCTAGCCACAGCCGCGCGAGACACGGAAGCTTTTTTCGCCCCTTTATTAAAGCTCTCGCTGCACCTGGCAGAGCAGCTGGTACGCGGAGACCTGCGTGTCTCCTCGCAGGCCATTGAACGATTAATTCAAACCGCTCTAGAGGAATTCGATCAGGATCCGACTGCGCCCGTGCTGGTGCGTATCAATCCCGAAGACCTCGAGCGCCTCAAGAGCCACGGCGCAGCCCTTCCAGGCAACATGACCCTGCGTGCCGACCCCACACTTACCTTAGGCAGCGTGCGGGTACAAATGAATGGTGCCTTGATCGAGGATCTGATCGAGCACCGGGCAGACGCTCTGTGGGCCTCGCTGACAAAGGGGCTGGATGCTGGGGGTCCGCCGCCGTCATTCCTGCAGAATGTGGCGCTCATTAAGGAAGCCCTGGACCAGGTGGAGCCGGCCGTGATGCCAGCGCGCAGAGAACAGAAAGAGGTAATCGATGGGGCCTCTGCAGTGGTACTGGAGGAACCCGGTGAGCTTTGACACCCTTGCCGAAAAGGCCATTGCCCGAGCCCGGGCGCCTTCGCCGGCGCGCACCGGGAGCCTTGCGCGTCTGGTGGGACTCACGCTTGAAGCCCGGGGCATTATGGCGCCGCTCGGTGCGGTCTGCGAGGTGGTGGGAGAGGGTGGACATCGCATTGAGGCCGAGGTGGTGGGCTTTCAAGACCAGACCCTTTTTTTAATGCCATTTGTAGAGCCCAAAGGCGTGGGGCCAGGCGACCTGGTGCGCGTGATCGAACAGACCGCCCATGCCCGACTTGGCCCGGAACTACTGGGGCGGGTCGTGGGCCCGCGGGGTGAGGCCTTAGATGGTCTGCCCGACCCCGACTGCAAGGACAAGCTTTCGCTCTTGGGCCTGTCGGTAAACCCGATGGAAAGGGGCCCTATTGATCAAGTGCTCGATGTCGGGGTGAAGGCAATTAACGGCATGCTCACCATGGGCAGGGGCCAGCGTATTGGGCTCATTGCAGGCTCTGGTGTGGGCAAGAGTAGCCTCTTGGGTATGCTCACCCGGTACACCAAGGCAGACCTGGTGGTCATTGGCCTGATTGGAGAACGTGGGCGCGAGGTGCAGGCCTTTATTCAAGAGTCTCTGGGGCCTGAGGGATTGGCCAAGAGCGTGGTGGTGGCTGCCCCTGCGAACGTTTCGGCCGTCTTGCGGCTTAAGGCCGCACAGTACGCCCATCTGATTGCCGAATACTTTCGCGATCAGGGTATGAATGTTCTGCTGTTGGTGGATAGCCTCACCCGCGTGGCCCATGCCCAGCGTGAGATTGGTCTGGCCGTTGGTGAGCCCCCCACCGCCAAGGGCTATCCGCCCTCGGTATTTAGCCTCTTGCCTACCCTCATTGAGCGGGCTGGGGTGGGTCGTCATGGCCATGGCGCAATTACCGCCGTCTATACCGTGCTTGCGGAAAATGATGATGCCTCTGACCCGGTGGTGGATATCTCGCGGGCCTCACTCGATGGCCAGGTGATGTTGTCTCGGGCTCTGGCCGATGCGGCGCACTATCCCGCAATTGATCTGAACGGGTCGATCTCGCGCGTTATGCAAAACCTGGTGGACCCTGCCGCTCAGAAGGCCGCGAACCGGCTGCGGCGGCTATGGTCTTTATACCAGCAGAACCAAGATTTAATTCAAGTGGGCGCCTATCAGGCAGGAACCAACCCCGACCTTGATGCTGCGATTCGTCTGCGCCCTGATCTTGCAAGCTTTCTTTGTCAAGACATGCACAGCCCGGCAAGCTACGACGAAACCAAAGACGCACTAATGACGCTTTATGACCGCTCGGTAGCCGAGCCTGCCGCCCAATCGGCTGCTGCCAATCCGGGGGGACGTGCTATGGGCAAAGCCCCCGGGATGGCCGTGCCGCCCATGGGCGCAGCCAGGCCGCAGCAGCAGCCCGCGGGGGCGGGTATGGGGTTTGGCCTCGGCGCTGGCGCTATGGGTGGCGGAGGCGCTAGATGAACGACGCAAAAGATGCTGCCAATGCCAAGGGGTCGGCCCGGTCTCTGGGGCTGCTTGCCCGCCTGGCGGAAAACAAAGTACAGGCCAGCATGCACCGAATGACCGAACTGCAAAAGGCGCAGGCGAAGATCGATGCCCAGCGAGAGCATCTCCTGAAGCTGAAGAACGACTACAGCCAGCAGCTTGCGGCTCTGACGATTGATAAGGGTCTTGTGCAGGCGCAGGGACTCAGGCGGTTTATTCAGAACCTGCTGGCACTTGAGGAGCGGCTTGACCTGGAGACCCAGAGCCTTCTTGAGAAGAAGGCGGTGGCCCAGGAGGCTCTGATAGAGGCACAGTTACAGAAACGCAAGATGGAGTCTCTGGTGGAGCGCCAGGAGGTGAAAACCGCCAAAGAAAAAAGCATCGTGGACCAGCGCGCCCTAGATGCGGCAGGTATTGCCCGCTTTAATCGGAAACTATTGTCTTATCCTTGATGCGTTTAGAAGCGACGTCGTAGGCTTCTTCGGTTTCAGACTGTCGCCTAGGTTTTAAGCCCGCCCGTAGCGGTCTTCAAACCGCACAATGTCGTCTTCTCCGAGGTAACTGCCCGACTGTACCTCAATGAGTTCTAGCGGGAGCTTGCCTGGGTTCTCCAGGCAGTGCTTCTCGCCAATCGGAATATAGACCGACTGGTTCTCTGCCACGAGTTGTTCCTTCTCGCCGATGGTCACCTTGGCGGTACCACTCACAACAATCCAATGCTCGGCTCGATGATGGTGCATCTGCAGTGAGAGGCGTGCCCCTGGCTTTACCGAAATGCGCTTCACCTGATAGCGATCACCGTGGTCAATAGAGTCGTAGGCCCCCCAGGGGCGAAAGACTTCGCGGTGTAGGTCTGCCTCGGGCCTTCCTTTGGCTTTGAGTGCCTCAACGATTTTCTTTACGTCCTGTGCTTTGTCTTTGTGGGCCACTAACACCGCGTCGGAGGTTTCGACAACCACAAGGTCTTGGGTACCGACAAGGGCGACTAGTCGATGGTCGGCATGCACGTAACAATTCCGCGTGTCGTGGAGGAGGGCATCACCGCGGGTTGCGTTTCCGTCTTGGTCTTGGGGCTGCAACTGCCAGACCGCCGGCCAGGCCCCTACGTCGTTCCAGCCCGCATTCAGCGGGATCACCATAGCCTTGTTGGTTTTTTCCATCACGGCATAGTCGATGGAGTCTGAGGGCGACTGTGCAAAGGCCTCAGCATTAAGCCGAAGGAAATCCATGTCTTTTGTCGCCTGGGCATGGGCCGCCTCACAGGCCACGGCCATTGCCGGGTTGTGCTGCTGCAATTCCTTAAGATAAACATCGGCCCGAAATAGGAACATGCCGCTATTCCAGTAGTAGCCGCCATCGCGCAGGTAACGCTCTGCCGTCTCTCGATTGGGCTTCTCGATAAAGGCGGAGACGGGGCGGGCCGATGTACCCGCGGTGCTGGGTGTAATGGGCGTGCTGGCCGTGCCCCCCGTTGCCGGGGAAGGGTCGCCCGCCTTCACATAGCCATAGCCTGTTTCGGCATGGGTCGGCACGATGCCGAAGGTGACCAGCGCGCCGGCCTGGGCGCAGGCATAGCCTTCTCGTACGGCTTGGTGGAAGCTTTCGGTATCGGTAATGACATGGTCCGAGGGCAGTACCAAAAGCACGGGGTCTAGATCGGATTCCCCATCGGCTACCAATCCTGCATCTTCCACCTGCGCTGAAGCGGCTTTGGTCGGTCTGAATGCGAGGGCCTGAAGGGCGGCGGCGGCAATGGCTGGAGCGGTATTGCGTGCCAAGGGTTCGAGAATAAGTGTATGCGGTGTGATACCCATCTGCAGGCATTGATCGGCCACCAGAAATCGATGCTCGGTATTGGCCACCACGATTGGGGACACCTTGGGCATGAGGCCGGTAAGTCTTATAAGGGTGTTTTGGAACAGGCTGCGCTCCTCGGTAACCCCTAAGAACTGCTTGGGCCGCATAGCCCGCGATAGTGGCCAGAGCCGTGAGCCCGACCCTCCCGAGAGGATGACGGGGATGAGTGCTTTCTTCATGGGTGCTCTCGGTTCTTCATCTGTGGCTTGTATCTAATTGGCTGCGTACATCAGGGTACGACTAGGGTACCCAGTTTTCCACAACAAGGCCCGGAACCCGTGAAAACTCCCGATGGTTGCGGGTCACGAGAATACAGTGGTTGAGTAAGGCGCTGGCCGCAATTAGAAGGTCGTTTGGCCCGATGGGTGTACCTCTTTGCTCGAGATAGCCCCGAATGTGAAAAAGTCGGACGTGGCGTTCTAGAGACATAGGTGTAAAGGTATCATTTGCTGCGGCATATGGCGACAAACGATTTTTGGTCCGGAGGCATAATGCCGCATGGCTCAAACTCGTATGTCGATACCGCTTTTCCCGCTAGGGGCGGGCCTCTTTCCTGATGGACTGCTGGCCTTGCGAATTTTTGAGGTGCGTTACCTCGATATGGTGAAGCGTTGTCTGAAGGAGAAGGCGCCCTTCGGGGTGGTGCGTTTGGAAGACGGTAGCGAGGTACGAAAGCCGGGCGTGACCGAGAAATTCTCGGACATCGGCACGCTCGCGGAAATTATGGAGGCTGACGCGCTGCAGCCGGCATTGTTTCTGCTGCGTTGCCGGGGGGCGCAGCGATTTCGGGTGGTCTCGAGCGCGCCGGGAAAGTATGGCCTCTGGACGGCCGAGGTGGAGACCATAGAGGCAGATGCTGCCGAAGAAATTCCTTGGGAACTCCAGTCGGCGGCCGATAAGCTCGGCCAGGTTATCGCAGGCCTGCAGAAGCAGGGCGTGGTGGATGAGCAGATGCCGATCTTGCGCCCTTATCGGTTAGACGAGTGCGGCTGGGTGGCCAACCGGTGGGCAGAAATGCTGCCTCTGGGTGCTTCGGTAAAACAGTCATTGCTTGAGGAGATGCGCCCGAAGGAGCGGCTGCGCCGCGTATTGCAGGCCATGGATGAAATGCTGGGGCGGTAGTGCGTAGCCAGTAAGAAAGCACGCTTGACTAATGTTTAAACTTTGTTTAAACTTTCGCCGATTGATGGAATATCTGTGACCGATTTTCTGTGGCCAATTCTCAACGGGGTGTTCTATGGGAAAAATAGTTTTAGAGATAAAGCATTGGGGCAATGGCCTCGGAGTTCGCCTTCCTGCTCCAATTGCCAAAGAGGCGAGTCTGTCGGCAGATCAACGCGTTGCTTTGGTGGTGCGTGATGGGGGGGTTTTCATTGAGCCTCTTCACGACAACGCTGAGACATTAGCGCAACGGCTTGCCCGTTTCGACCCCAGTCGGCATGGTGGTGAGGCCATGGTGGCCGACGATCGCATTGGTGCAGAGCGTTGGTAGGTCGGCCGTCATCGAAATCTCAGTTCCTGCCTGATCGGCAGGACGTCATCTGGATCGACTGCAACCCTCAATCAGGGCGCGAGATGAAGGATATTCATCCTTTTCTTGTGTTGTCCCCCGCTGCTTTTAATGACCGAACCTCGTTGGTGATTGGTTGCCCCATGACCACGGCCGACTACAACCGTGACAATCCCTTCGCGGTGGGGGAAGGTGCCGTTCAGAAATCTGGCAAGGCGGTAATGAGTTATGTACTTTGTCACCAGCCGAAGTCTTTTGACTGGCGCGCAAGAGGCGCGAAGCCGCATGCTATGGGCAGACTCTCTGACCGCGCCTTTAGAGAGGTCTTGGCGCTTTTAAACGACATCATCGCCATAGCACGATGACACGAATTCCGTGCCTGTAGAGCTTCTCCCGCTCATTATGGGGCTAACGGTCGTCGAGTGGGTCTTGCTCTCGGCGCTGCATCGGCGGCGGCAACATGGCCTCACCCCCTGGCAGCTTTTCGTGTCTCTGGCGCCGGGCTTTTTTCTTGTCTTGGCTTTCTGGCTATCTTATGACGACGCGCAGCTTCCATGGCCGGCGGTGGCATGTCTTGCTCTCGCCGGGCTGGTGCATGCCTGGGATTTATCGCGTCGTTACCGGGGCGTTTGAACAAGGCGTACTGAGAAGGGCCCGCTGAACAGGGCCCGCTGAACAGGGCTCACTGAACAGGGCTCACTGAACAGGGCTCACTGAACAGGGCTCACTGAACGGGGCCGATCGAACTAGTAGCCCCGAACTTCGGTACGATTCTACGAATGAACTATCCCTTCTCGGCCCTTGTGGGGCAGCAGGAAATGCAGCTTGGGCTGCTGATTGCCACGGTGGACCCCTTGGTCGGTGGCGTTTTAATTCTCGGTGATCGGGGTACGGGCAAGAGTACCGCCGTGCGCGCTTTAGCCTCGGTGCTGCCTGATCTAGAAACCTTAGAGGGCTGCCCCTATCGCTGTGCGCCGGGTGCTACCGCCGGTCTTTGTGCTGCCTGCGGAGCATCGGCGCCATCCACATCGCCTACTAGAGGAGCGGGTACTGAAAAGACCGGTACGAAGACCAAGAAGAAGACTTTGTTCGCTCCTGTGCCCGTAGTAGACCTTCCGCTCGGGGCCACGGAGGATCGCATTCTCGGGTCGCTGGATCTTGAGAAGCTTATGACGCAGTCGCAGAAGGCTTTCGAGCCAGGGCTATTGGCCAAGGCCAATCGCGGGTTTCTGTATATCGATGAGATCAACCTTTTAGAAGACCATCTTGTTGATCTCTTGATCGATGTCGCCGCCTCTGGCGAGAACCGGATTGAGCGTGAGGGCTTGAGCGTGGTGCACCCGGCCCGTTTTGTCTTGGTGGGCAGTGGCAACCCCGAAGAAGGAGAGCTTCGGCCGCAGCTTCTCGACCGATTTGGGCTTGCTGTAGAGGTGCGAACACCCAAAGACCTTGATCAACGCATGCAGGTTGTTCTGCGGCGAGAGGCCTTTGAGCGCGACCCACAGGGCTTTATCGAGGAATATGCAAAGGCCCAGACCCAATTGCGGGCGCAGATCGTGTCTGCCAAGAAGGCACTTTCGAAGGTTGTTCTTGCAGAGGAGTTGTTGCGGAAAATGGCCGACCTCTGCATGCGGCTCGGTACCGATGGGCTGCGTGGCGAGTTGAGCCTCATGCGGGCTGCGAAGGCCGCGGCCGCGCTGCGGGGGGCGAAGAAGGTGTCACTTGAACTCGTGCGCGAGGTGGCTCCGATGGCGCTGCGCCATCGTCTGCGGCGCGATCCTCTTGATGACACCGATGCCACCATGCGCGTGCAGCGACTCGTTGATGAGGTCTTGGTCTAGCGACGCGATTCTGGCGGCTGCCGCTGTTGTGGCAGCAGGGCCTGCCCTCGGGGGACTCTGGCTACGAGGCTGGCACGGCCCGCGGCGTGATGCCTTTCTGCAGCTGGTGGACCACTTTGCCCGAACGCTCGTAGTGCGCACTCACCGTATTGCACCCCATACCGATCCGGAACAGCTTATTACGGGCATAGAACTCTCTGAAACTCTTCGGGCGGGCCGTATGGTGCGGCGTGCGGGGCTGATAGAGAACCTAGAAGGGGGTCTGTTGGTCTTGGCGATGGCCGAGCGCGCGCCGGTAGCACTTCTCGCACCTATTACCCAGGCCATCGACGCGCAACGAGTCTGCCTCTTGGCGATGGATGAGTC
>JBMSYB010000045.1:0-14607 GCA_049426285.1 Burkholderiaceae bacterium | reverse complement strand
CGTAGTTATCGAAACGGGTGTTCCAGCAGAATGGTTTCGTCCCGCTCGGGGCCGGTGGACACCATGGCAATGGGCGCGCCGGTAACCTCCGACAAACGCAGCAGGTATTTCTGGGCTTCTTGCGGAAGCGCATCCCAGTGCTTCACGCCAGCGGTAGAACCCTGCCAGCCTGGCCACGATTCATAAACGGGTGTGCATTCGGCCACCTGATCAGCCCCGAAGGGCAGAACATCGAGCCGGCCAGACGGTGTGTCGTAGCCCACGCAGAGCTTGATTTCCACCAGACCATCAAGCACATCAAGCTTGGTAATACATAGCCCTGAAACGCCATTAATTTGAATCGACCGACGCAACGCTGCCGCATCGAACCAGCCACAGCGACGCGGACGCCCGGTGACCGAACCAAACTCATTGCCCCGCTGGGCCAGGTGCGCTCCAATGTCGTTGGTCTGTTCCGTGGGAAAAGGGCCCGAGCCCACGCGTGTGGCGTAGGCCTTGGTGAGGCCCAAGACATAGTCGATCTGCCCCGGGCCAACGCCGGCCCCAGGGCCCACCGCTCCGGCAACGCAGTTGCTGCTGGTGACAAAAGGATAGGTTCCGTGGTCGATATCGAGCAGCGAACCCTGTGCCCCTTCAAACAAAAGCTTATGGCCCGCCCGCATCTCACGGTCAAGAAGATCAGGCACATCGGCCGCCATCGACAACAGCCGCGGGGCAAGCTGCATCAGCAGTGCGAAGGTGTCTTCTACCGAGACAGGCTCGGCATTCAGAAACCCCGTAAGCACATGGTTATGCAGCCGCAGGAGTTCTTCTAGGCGCGCACGCAGAAGCTCTGGTGTGCGCAGATCGATGAGCCGAATGGCCCGCCTGGCGACCTTGTCTTCATAGGCCGGGCCAATACCACGGCCGGTGGTGCCTATCTTGGCCTCACCACGGGCCGCCTCGCGGGCCTGGTCTAGCGCGACATGCACAGGCAAAATAAGCGGACAGGCCCAGCTAATTTTGAGCCGCGATTCCACCGAGAGCCCACTGGCCTGAAGCTCGTCTATTTCAGAGAGCAGCGCCTGGGGCGATAAGACCACACCATTACCGATATAGCAGGTGACATGCGGATGCAATATTCCTGAGGGAATGAGACGCAACACGGTCTTTTTGCCATTAACAACCAGCGTGTGTCCGGCATTGTGGCCGCCCTGAAACCGCACTACGCCGGCCACCTCTTCGGTAAGCCAGTCCACGATTTTGCCTTTGCCTTCATCGCCCCACTGAGTACCCACAATCACGACGTTGCGGCGAGGACGCGTTCCGTGAGCGGGGCTTGGCGTTGTCATGGAAGAGTCTCTCTTTGTGAGCAATGGTTCAGTTGCAGGGGTTAGGGAAATGGGGCGTCAAGGAGCAGATATAGGGTAATGAGCAATGGCAGTGAGCAGTGGCAATAGCAACAGCGAGCAAGGCTAGGTTGTGCGCGCGGCCAGCAACTGGGTACCAGAGGCAGTGGGTTCGAGTCGCTGGCCTGAATAGGCCTGCCATTCGACATGCGGCAGAAAGGCAACGTGGCGGCCAGAGGCCCTAAGTTGCGCAACCTCTCGTAGATAGCCTGGCTGCTCGCGCGCAGCCCAGTTGGCGGCAATGAGATCTTGCGAATCGGCCCCGCTCTGTGACTGCATATCAGATGTCAATGCCGCGAGCGCCCGCAGCTCCAGGCTAAACCCGGTAGCCGGACGGGCCCGGCCAAACGCAGCACCAACGCCATCGTATCGCCCCCCACGCACCAGGGCGTCTGGCGAACCCTTGCAGTAGGCCGAAAACATAATGCCATTGTGGTACTGCCAGCCCTGCAGATCGGCAAGATCTATCGTGAGCTGACAACGGGGATGCTGCACAAACAAGGCGGAATCGGCCACGGCCTCAAGCCGGTCTAAGGCCTGATGGACGGCCGCTGCATTAGGCACCTGGCCAAGCGCTACGCGCGCCCGGGCAACCACGCCCTGTTCGCCCTTTGCCGGGCCATACAGACCCACCAGGCTCACCAAGGCCGCCCGTGTTGCAGGCATGAGACTGGTCAGTTGATCAAAATAGCCTGTCTCTTTTGCCTGCAAGGCAGCGAGCACCTGCGCCTCGACAGCAGGCAGGCCTGGGTCTGCTGCACGCAGGGCAAGAAAAATGCCTCGGTCGGTGAGGTCTAGATGGGTCTCTTCCACGCCCGCAACGGTGAGGCTTGCCAGTACCAGCTCCTGAATCTCGAGGTCTGCCTCTAGCCCCGCATGGCCATAGAGTTCACAGCCCACCTGAATGGGTTCACGACTCGCGAGCAGCCCTGTGGGCTGGGCATGCAGCACAGATGCGGCATAGCAGAGACGCGAGACGCCATCGCTATTGATCAAATGCGCATCAATCCGGGCGGCCTGCGGTGTGAGGTCAGGCCGAATGGCCAGCAGCCTGCCGCAGAGGGGGTCGAGCAGCTTAAAGCTACGGGCATCGAGGTCAGCCGCGCCCGAGAGGTTCATAGCATCGGCGTACTCGATCAGCGGCGGCTGGATCAGGCCATAGCCATAAGTTGCAAAGAGATCGAGTAGCCTGCGCCGCAGCCGCTCTACCCGCGCGGCCTCGCTGGGCAGCATATCGGAGACATGGTCTGGCAGCAGCCAGGCAGGCATCATCCGGCCCTACCCTGGAAAAACCGTTTTTCCATCAGAACAACTACCGGCGGTTCGGTGCCCTGAAGTACTTAAAGAAGTCTGACTGCGGATCGGCAACGATAAAGTCGGAACTCTTATTAAAGCTCTCACGGTAGGCCTGCAGGCTTCGGTAGAAAGAGGCGAACTCTGGATTTTGGCCAAAGGCAGAGGCATAGGCCGCAGCCGATCGCGCATCACCATCCCCTCGAATTCCCTGGGCCCGGCGGTAGGCCTGGGCCAGAATTCCTTCACGCTGACGGTCGGCATTGGCGCGGATCTTTTCGGCCTCGGCCGCACCGGTAGACCGGCGCTCGCTGGCAATAGCCTTGCGCTCAGACTCCATACGTCGGAAGACGGAGTCGCGAATCTCTTCGGCAAAATCCACCCGCCGCAGGCGTACGTCGATAATCTGCACACCGATCTGCTTGGCGTCTTCTGTTACCCGCCGAAAGACTCCCGCCATCACCTGCTCACGGGCACCCGAGATCACCTCATTCACGGTACGGGTGGCAATCTCGTTGTTCAGGCCATCGCGCAGGGCCCGAGAAATACGGTCTTCAGCACTGGCCGCACGGCCCGCCACGCTGGTGAAGAAGACGCGCGGATCGGCGACCCGCCACTTCACATAGGTATCGACCACCACGTTTTGCTTTTCACGGGTAATGAACCGGTCTGCATCGGGGTTGTCGATGGTCAGCGTACGCTTTTCAACAAACACAACATTTTGAAAGGGCGGGGGGAGCTTGAAGTACAGACCCGGCTCGGAGACAACCCGACGGATCTCACCCAGGGCAAAGACCAGGCCGTGCTGACGCTGATCGACCACAAAGACCATGGTGCTGCCAACCAGCACCACCAGCAGCAGGCCCGCGACAACGGCAACAATACGATTCATTTAGCGGGTCTCCCTAAAACGGTCTCTGAGGCTCGGGGCAGGCGCATTACGGTTGGTTGCCGCGGATGCAGCAGAGGGGTTGCCAGCCGCTGACGCATCACCCGCCGATGCTGTGCCGCCGGGCTGGCCCACTGCGGCCTGGGCCGCACGCTGCGCCTCAGTGGACGTCTGCTGCAGAATCTTATCGAGGGGTAGATACAAAAGATTGCTATTGGCACGCGAGTCGATCATGACCTTACTGACATTGGTAAAGACCTCCTGCATGGTCTCAAGATACAGACGCTCTCGGGTGACAGCCGGCGCCTTAGAGTACTCGGCAACCACCCGATTAAACCGTTCGGCATCACCCTGGGCCTGTGCAACCACGCGTTCGCGGTAGCCCTCGGCCTCTTCAATCAGCCTATCGGCCGCACCACGGGCGCGCGGAATTACATCGTTGGCATAGGCCTGGCCTTCATTCTTTACCCGCTCTGCATCTTGCGCGGCCTTAATAGCGTCGCTAAAGGCGGCCTGGACCTCTTCGGGCGGCTGCACATTTTGAATAGTGACATTGACAATGGTGAGCCCCGATTCGTATCGGTCGGCGATACGCTGGGTGATCTCGAGCACCTCCCGGCCAATCGCCTCTTTGTTCTCATAGAGCACGGCGTCTGCAGCACTACGGCCAACGACCTCTCGCATGGCGGTTTCGGCAGCCTGGGTAACGATGTCGTCGGGCCGGACATTGTTAAAGAGATAGTCTTCGGGGCGACCCACACGGTACTGGACCGCAAACTGCAGGTCGATCATATTTTCGTCGCGGGTTAGCATGAGTGAGTCGCGGCCCTGGCCGCCCGCCCGCTCGCCACGATAGCCAATGGTGGCCTGACGCAGCTGGGCGATGTCGACAAGTTCATGGCTTTCAATGGGATAGGGCATACGCCATTTAAAGCCTGCCCCTGTGGAGTATTTGTATTCCCCAAAGCGCAAGACCAGACTCGCGCGCCCCTCTTGCACGATATAGAAGCCCGATGCCAACCAGAGCAGCAACATGCCACCGACAATCACACCAAGCAGCCCGGCACTAAACTTCATGGAGGGCATGGACGGGCCTTGACCAGACCCACCGCCCCCGCCGCGATTGCCCCCCCAAGGGTTGCGCGGGCCGCCTCCACCCCCGCCGCGTTTGTTGCCAAAAAGACCGCTGAGACGGCGGTTGAAGTCGCGCCAGACCTCGTCGAGGTCGGGAGGGCCATCAGAGGAAGGCCGACGACCGCCTCCCGAGGGCCGAGGACCATCGGGATCAGGTCGGTTGCTGTCGCTGTCGTCTTGGGAACCTTGCGCAGGGCGACCCGACGAACCCCCTTCGTCTTCGGAAGAGGATCCGCGGCCCCACCGGGGGTCACCAATCGAAAAAATACGCCTTAGTCTTCTGATCATGAGAGAGCTACACGCCTTTACAGCAGAGAATGAGGATGAATGGGAGCGCCGGCAGCCAGTCCGTCGAGGGCATCATGCTCCATAGCGTCGGGAGCGGGCGATGGCCAGCCAAAAGAAGACACAGCGCGCCGCACCAGATCAAGCCCTTGGCCTTGTGCCGCGCTGATCCAAACGCGACTGATGCTACCACAGGCACCCTGCTCAAGTCGGCACGGCAGTTGCAAGAGATCGGCCTTATTCAGAATCTGAATTCGTGGAACGTCGGCGGCACCAATTTCCGAGAGCACCTGGTTTACCGCGTCCTCGTGGGCATGCCGCTCGGGATCGGCAGCGTCAATCACATGGAGCAACAGGTCGGCATCGGCAGCCTCTTGCAGCGTGGACTTAAAAGCCTGGATAAGGCTGTGCGGAAGAGCCCGAATAAAACCGACGGTATCGGAGAGCACCATGAACTGCCCGGGGGCCAGAAAGACCCGTCGGCTCGTGGTGTCTAAAGTGGCAAATAGCTGATTCATAGCCAGCACACCGGCGTGGGTGAGGCCATTAAAAATAGTCGACTTTCCCGCATTGGTGTACCCAACGAGCGACACCTTCAGGCTACCGTCACGGCCACGGCCCCGACGGCGGTTCAACCGCTGCCGATCGAGCCCCGCCAGGCGCTGCTTAAGATACTTCACGCGCTGACCGAGCAGACGACGGTCGGTCTCGAGCTGGGTTTCTCCGGGGCCGCGCAGCCCGATACCGCCGCGCTGCCGCTCCAAGTGAGTCCAGCCACGTACCAGCCGGGCGGAAAGGTAGTTCAACTGGGCGAGTTCCACCTGCAGCTTGCCCTCATGGCTCTGGGCTCGCAGGGCAAAGATATCGAGAATAAGGGCCACCCGGTCTATCACCCGACGACCAAGAGCATTCTGAAGATTGCGCTGCTGCGCCGGCGAGAGTTCATGGTCAAAGACCACCAGCTCAACGCCCTGGTCGGCGCTGAGCAGCCGGATTTCCTCTGCCTTGCCAGACCCGACAAACAAGGCGGGATCGGGGCGGTCGCGCCTTCCGGTTACTGTGGCAACTACCTGCGCCCCTGCAGAGGCAACGAGTTCGGCGATTTCCTGAGTATTGGGTGCGCCGACAGACGCCCCGGCCCTGCCGAGCTGCAAGGCAACCACCAGGGTTCGGGGACACCGGGAGAACTGCGCCTCGGACTGGCCCTTGCCGGCAAAACTGCCAAGCTCGGCCAGGCCTACGGGCACGAGCTGATCAGCTGGATTCGCCTTCAATCGAGAAGTGCACCGCACGCGCCGGAACAATCGTAGAGATCGCGTGCTTGTAGACCATCTGGGTGACCGTGTTTTTTAAGAGCACCACGTACTGGTCAAAAGACTCTATATGCCCCTGCAGCTTAATGCCGTTGACGAGATAGACAGAGACCGAGACATGCTCCTTGCGAAGCGCATTCAAAAAAGGGTCTTGGAGGGCTTGGCCTTTATTCATCGACATGGTCTGGCTCCGGTCTTTCTTTATTAGTTGTAATCACATCACTATAACGCCTGGCCATGATCCGGTCATGCCCTCTGAACGTAGGGATTTTTGGAAGTCTTCCATTCTATCCGTAACGGGGTTCCCTCAAGGGCAAACTTCTGCCGAAACTGGGCCTCAAGGTAACGTTTGTAGACCTCCGAGACCTGGTCCAGCGAGGTTCCGTGGACAACCACGATAGGGGGGTTCTGCCCGCCCTGGTGAGCATAACGCAGCTTTGGCCGCTGCCCGCCGCGGCGCGGGGGTTGCTGTCGCTCCACGGCGTCGCGCAGGGCCCGGGTGAGCTTTGGCGTGGAAAGTTTGCGGGTGGCCGCCCCGTAGGCATCAAGCACCGACCGCATCAGGGCGTCAATTCCCTGGCCGGTTCGGGCCGATATGAAATGGGTCTTGGCCCAGTACAAAAAAGGCAGCTTGCGGGCCAAGAGCCGCTTGGCCTCATCGCGTGCCACCGTATCAAGTCCATCCCATTTGTTCACGCCCACCACCAGGGCCCGGCCCGATTCGGTCACAAAGCCGGCAATATGGGCATCTTGGTCGGAAATATCTTGCTGGGCATCGAGCAGCAGCACTGCTACATGCGCAGATTCAATGGCCTGCAGGGTCTTAATTACTGAGAACTTTTCAATCGCCTCAAAGACCTTACCCCGGCGCCGCAGGCCGGCGGTGTCGATCAGCCGAAAGGGAATATCGTTGCGGACAAAGGGAATCTCAATGGCATCCCGCGTGGTTCCGGGCATGTCAAAGGCGATCATGCGCTCTTCACCCAAAAGGGCATTCACCAAAGTAGACTTCCCCACATTGGGGCGTCCCACAATGGCAACGCGCAGGCCTTTAGAAGGAATCCTCTGGGCACCGTGCGCGAGGGGGGCATCAGAAAGCCCTTCGGGTAATGGCAATGGCAGATCGTCTTCGTCGGGCTCTTCTTCCATGCCATGCGCCGACCCGAGAAACTGGTGGGCAGCCGCAAGCGCTGTTTCCATCAAGGTGTAGACCCCATCGCCGTGGGCCCCCGATATGGGCAGGGGCTCCCCGAGCCCAAGTTCATAAAACTCAGCAGTGCGGCCCTCCCCCGTAAGCCCCTCAAGCTTGTTTACGGCCAGAACCACCGGCCGCCCGGAGCGGCGCAGGATCTCGGCAATTTGGTGGTCTTGGGGAGCAAGTCCGTGCCGGCCATCAAGCAGAAAGACCGCTACATCTGCCTCTGATACCGCCTGGCGCGTCTGCCGGGCCATCTCGGCCAGGATGCCGTCTCTGGCCACCGGCTCGAACCCGCCGGTGTCCACGATGAGATAGGCACTGGGCCCGACCCGCCCTTCCCCATAGTGGCGGTCGCGGGTAAGGCCGGGCATATCGGCCACCAGGGCATCGCGCGACCGCGTGAGCCGATTAAAGAGCGTGGACTTGCCCACATTGGGCCGCCCGACCAAGACGACCACGGGCTTTACGGCCATGGCGACGAAAAAACGCTTAGGGCCGCAGGAGCATGACATAGCCCCCTTGGGTCTGAACCAACAGACCCTGGCGGGTGGCCAGCATGGGGCCAGAGGCCTTGCCTCCAGGCAGCAGGCTACGGGCAATAAGGGCGCCATCTTCGCGACTCAGCCCATGCAGGTAGCCCTGATAGTCAGACACCCAGACCGCGCGGTCGAACGAAACGGGCGCAGACAGGCCACGCAGAAACAGCCGCTCGTTCTGCCAGAGACGGCCTCCGGCGGCGCGATCAAAGGCCACCACCCGGGCACTGGCATCGACCGCAACGACCAGCCTTGGGTCGGCAGCAACGGGTACAACCACGCCAAGCCTTTGCTGCCAGAGCGTGCGGCTGAGGTCTGCCGCCAGGCAGGTGACCGAGTTTTGATAGACGGCCAGGCAGACCGCATCCTCGAGCACCTCGGGGGCCCCAAGCAGGTCGGCAAGCCGCTCGACCTCGTTACTACCCCTTGGGGTCGCCACCTGAGACTCCGCGCGCACCGCGCCGGTGGCCGCGTTCACCCAGAGCGCTCTGCCTCCAGGCAGATTCGCCAGAAGGTCGCCGGGACCCAGCAGGTTTGCGCTGGACTCGAGTTCTTGGGGCGATGCGGCCCGAAGGCCCGACTCGCCATGCAGCACCAGGGGTGGCATTGATCGTTGTATCACCCAACGGCGTACACCCGTTTCAAGGTCCCAGCCAGTCAGGCGATTGTCCATAAGCCGAACGATTGCCACGCCGCCCGTAATTACCGGCCGCTCCAGAGAGACGCCCCCCAGGGCAGCCCGCCACCGCACGGCCCCTGCGCGATCGAGAAGCACCAGCTCGCCTGGCTCGGTGACCACTGCAAAAAGGCCCTCAGCCGTGCCGGCACCTGTGCCTACGCCCGAGACAATACGCGCTCCCAGTTCCGCCGACCACTGCACTGTGCCGGATGCAAGGCTGACACCCGTGATCCTGCCCTGCTGGCTGGCGACCACCACCAGCCCGGCCGATACCGCTGGGGAAAAGGCGCCCTGACCCGAGGCCGACGCTGCGGTGGGCCCCGTTTGAACCGACCATACCGGCTTGAGTGCTAGCTGTGGGGTAAGCGGAGGCAGTTCTGCGGGCTTGGGCCGCTTGGGACCTGAGCAGCCGGCGATGCCCATAGCCAGAGCAGCAAGCAAGAAGCCACGCAGCGCGGTAGTTCTGAAGGAAACAATCGGGGAGAAGGAAAAGGTCATGGCGTCTTTCCGGCAGACTGGGCCTTAAATGCATCCGTACTGGCGATTTTACGGGCCACGATATCGGCCAGGGCGGACTTCGGAGGCTCTCCCCCCAATGCTGTGAGCGCCTTATTCCAGGAGGCCACGGCCTGGTCAAACTGGCCAAGCAGGGCATGAATATCCCCACGGCGATCATCTACCTGAGCGAGAAATGCCTCGGGCGGACTGCCCTCAAGTGCTGCTAGCGCCTGAGGCAGCTGATCAAGGTCAATAAGAACGGCAGAAAGCCGCAGCCGGGCCACCCAGGCCAGGCCAGGATCACGTGCCAGGGTTGCGGGCCTGAGCCACTGGGCGGCCTCTTCGAACTGACTGCCGGCCGCGTAGGCCTTGGCAATACGAAAGGCAGCCAAAACATGCTGGTCGGTGCCGGCATGATTTTCCGCGAGGGTTTTGCCCAGGGCCGTTGCCTGGTCGAGATCCTGGTCTTGCACCGCCTGTTCGAGCGCGGAGAGCAGCCCCGAGGCCTTCTGCCCCTGGTGGGACTGCCAGGCCGTCCAGCCTTGATAGCCGGCAACCGCAATCAGAATGGCCCAGCCCAGGCTCAGAATCCACAGGCGGTTTGCCCGCCAAAAGGCCTTGGCCGCGGCCAGTTGTTCTTCTTGTTCTAGATCTTCACGCATGAAATAGTTACTGCCTCTTTTTTGGCTTGGGTTGTTCTCAGTCTGTGCTTAGGTTAGCGTCTGAGGCAGAGCACTGCCTCGGCCAGTTCGCCCAGCGGAATTGTCTTCTGGTCAGCCTGCCCGCGCAGGGGCTTTAGGGTTACCTTGCCGGCCGCCCGTTCATCATCGCCGAGAATGACAGCCACCGGGGCACCACTGGCATCGGCCTTTTTCATTTGCGACTTTACACTGCCGCCCCCTGCATGCATCTGGACCGCAAGGCTCCGGCTGCGCAGGGCCTCGGCAATAACCATGGCCTGGGCCGTGGAGCCCTCACCCCAGTGCATTAGGTAGACATCGAGCAGAGGCTCGGTTTTGACAGGCGCACAGGCCTGCAGCAGGCCAATAAGACGCTCGGCACCGATGGCAAAGCCACAGGCGGGGGCCGGCTTTCCGCCCATCATCTCGATTAGTCCATCGTACCGGCCTCCGCCGCAGACCGTTCCCTGGGCGCCCAGAAGATCGGTCACCCATTCAAAAACGGTGAGGTTGTAGTAGTCGAGCCCACGCACGAGCCTGGGGTTACTGCGAAACGGCACCCCCGCCTGGGTGAGGATATCTAGCACCTGGTCTTGAAACCGGCGCGAGTCGTCACCGAGAAAGTCTGGCAGCTGAGGCGCATCGGCAATCAGCTGCTGCATTGCGGGGTTCTTGCTATCGAGAATGCGCAGCGGGTTGGTGCCAAGCCTTCGCTGGCTATCGGCATCCAGGGCAGAGGCATGGGCCGAAAAGTAGGTCACCAAGGCCTCGCGGTGGGCTGCCCGTTCGGCAGAGGCCCCCAGCGAATTAATCTCAAGCGCTGGGCGGTGCTCGGGCTTGATGCCTAAGGCCTCCCATAGCCGCCAGACCAGCAACAGCTGCTCGGCATCCACCTCGGGGCTGCCATGCCCAAGGGCCTCGATTCCAAACTGATGAAACTGCCGATAACGCCCTTTCTGGGGCCGCTCGTGTCGAAACATGGGGCCGAAGTACCAGAGCCGCTTCGGGCCTTCATACAACAGGTTGTGTTCGATTGCCGCACGCACCACCGCGGCCGTGTTCTCTGGCCGCAGCGTCAGCTGCTCGCCATTGAGCGCATCGGTGAAGGTGTACATCTCTTTTTCGACAATATCGGTAACCTCGCCAATCGCCCGCACGAAGACCGCGGTTTGTTCCACAATCGGCGTGCGAATGGCCCTATAGCCATACTGGCGAAAGACATAGGCCACACTAGACTCCACCTGCTCCCAGACGGCCATATCGTCGGGCAGAAGGTCATTCATGCCCTTTACCGCAGACAGTGCGGCTGCCTGTGGCACGCGCACAGGGGTGGGCTCTGAAGCGTCGGCCGACGCGGACCTTACCGACAGGCTAGACATGCGAGGCGTCCTTGGTGCGGGCCGCGGCGCCGTAGTGGTCTTCGACATACTGGGCCACCAAGGCCTGAAACTCCTCGGCAATGCGATCGCCCTTCAGCGTTGGACCGCGCTCGCCATCAATATAAACCGGTGCCACAGGGCTCTCGCCGGTGCCGGGCAGGCTAATACCAATGTTGGCGTGCTTGCTCTCACCGGGCCCGTTTACCACACAGCCCATCACCGCCACGTTCATCGACTCCACGCCGGGATAGCGGGTTTTCCAGACAGGCATCTGGTCACGCAGATAGGCCTGTACTTTATTGGCGAGTTCTTGAAAGAAGGTGGATGTGGTGCGGCCACATCCTGGGCAGGCGATCACCAGCGGTGTGAAGGCCCGAAGGCCTAAGACCTGCAGCATCTCTTGGGCTACGACCACCTCGCGACGCCGGTCGCCACCGGGCTCGGGCGTAAGCGATACGCGAATGGTGTCGCCAATACCTTCCTGCAGTAAGACCCCCATAGCGGCCGTTGAAGAGACAATACCCTTGGTACCCATACCGGCCTCGGTAAGGCCCAGATGCAGCGCAAACTCTGACCGTCTGGCGAGTTCGCGGTAGACGCTAATAAGGTCTTGCACGGCCGAGACCTTGGCCGACAGAATAATTCTGTTGCGCGACATGCCCCAGGCCACGGCCTGCTCGGCACTCTGAATGGCAGAGGTAACAAGGGCCTCGCGCATCACGGCACCGGCATCCCAGGGGTCTTTGCGCGCGGCGTTTTCGTCCATAAGACGAGCCAGAAGTTCTTGGTCGAGACTGCCCCAGTTCACGCCAATACGCACCGGGCGGTCATAGCGCAGGGCGGCCTCCACCATGGCCCCAAACTGGGTGTCGCGCTTGGCCCCGCGGCCGACATTGCCGGGATTGATGCGGTACTTCGAAAGCGCCACGGCGCACTCGGGTACCTCGGCCAGGAGCTTGTGGCCATTGAAATGAAAGTCACCCACCAGCGGCACGGGGCAGTTCATCTTGTCGAGCTGCTCGCGAACCGCAGGCACGGCACGCGCGGCCTCAAGCGTATTGACGGTAATGCGTACCACCTCGGATCCGGCAAAGGCCAGGTCGCGCACCTGAATGGCTGTGCCAATGGCATCGGCCGTGTCGGTATTGGTCATGGACTGCACCACCACCGGGGCGCCGCCTCCCATTTGCACCTCGGTGTCGTTCCAGCGCACCACCACGCCATGGCAAGCACGCCGCGGAGCCGGCCCGCAGCCGAAAGGCTTGTCCGTCGAAATACCGGCCGAGGGCTCGACCGGGCTAGGGCTGTGAAGAGCAATCGTCATGGTCTCGCACACGTAGGTTGCCTGCGCTGCACAGCAATGCGCTGGGTAATCTGGGTTCGGTCTTGAATATCACCGGCAAGCTGCCCACAGGCGGCATCGATGTCTTGGCCACGGGTTTTGCGAATGGTGGTAATAAACCCCGCCTCGGTGAGCCGGTCTGCAAAGCTACAGACCACCCTATGGTCTGAGCGCTGATAGCCGGAATCGGGAAACGGGTTAAAAGGAATGAGGTTGAACTTACACTGCACCTCGGCGTTGGTTACCAGGGAAATCAGCTCACGTACCTGGGCCGCAGAGTCGTTGACCCCACGCAGCATGACGTATTCAAAGGTAATGAAGTCGCGGGGCGCCACGGCAAGATACCGGCGGCAGGCGGCCATGAGTTCGCGCAGCGGGTATTTTTTATTCAGCGGAACAAGTAGGTCGCGCAGCGCATCGTTGGGGGCATGCAGCGATACCGCAAGGGCCACGGGGCAGTCTTGCGCGAGACGATCGATCATGGGCACCACGCCCGAGGTAGACACGGTTACCCGGCGACGCGACAGCCCATAGGCATCGTCGTGCAGCATGAGCTGCAAGGCCGGTAGCAGGGCATCGTAGTTAAGCAAGGGCTCGCCCATCCCCATCATCACCACATTAGACACGGGCGCCAAGGGCTGAGGCTGGGTCTGAAGCTGAGGCTGCGGCTGACCTAAACCCGCCCGATGCGCCTGCACGGAAGACTGAAGCCGATGGGCCTGCTGCGCCAAGAGCCGATTGGCAAGATGTAGCTGGCCAATAATTTCCGCCGTAGAAAGATTGCGGGCAAATCCCTGACGACCGGTAGAGCAGAAAGGGCAGGCCACGGTGCAGCCTGCCTGTGACGAGACACACAGGGTGCCGCGGTCGTCTTCAGGAATGAACACCGTCTCGACTGCGTTACCCGCGCCGGCATCGAGCAGCCACTTGCGGGTGCCATCGGCCGAGAGATGGTCTTGAATGACTTCGGGCGCCTGAATAGAGGCCTTCTCACTGAGCTGCGCACGAAACACCTTGGCCAGGTTAGACATCTCATCAAACCCTGTAGCGCGCTGCTGGTGCAGCCACTTAAGCAGCTGTCGGCTACGAAACGGCTTTTCTCCAAGCCCCACCACCCAGCCCTCGAGCGCCTGGGGGGAGAAGCCCAAAAGGTTCACCGGGGGTGAACCCGCAGACATCACACTTACCTCGCAATCACCCGACGATGTGTTCGGCCCTATCGGCCAAACACGGCCAACGAAGGGAAGAAATAGGAGATTTCTTGGACGGCAGTATCGGGGCCATCGGAGCCATGCACGGCGTTGGCATCGATGCTGTCGGCAAAATCGGCCCGGATGGTTCCGGGGTCTGCCTTTTTGGGGTCAGTGGCGCCCATGAGCTGGCGGTTCTTGGCAATCGCGCCCTCGCCTTCGAGCACCTGCACCATAACAGGGCCGGAGATCATGAAGTCGACCAGATCTTTAAAGAACGGCCGCTGGGCATGCACCGCGTAAAAGCCCTCGGCCTCGCGACGAGAAAGGTGCATCATGCGCGCGGCCACCACCTTCAGGCCAGCATTTTCAAACCGGCTATAGATCTGCCCGATAACATTCTTCGCAACGGCATCGGGCTTGATGATGGAAAGTGTGCGCTCAACTGACATAACTTCGGTCCTTTATGCAAAGAGGAAATGAATTTTTTCTACCCAGCCCACTCTAATACCGAGCCGCCTTGGCCAACACGTGATCCGTGCAATTCCAGATAACGAGAAAGGCCTATGGCGGCCAGGAAAACCCTTAAGTTCCTTAGGATTTAGGGCAGATCCAGCTGTTTTAATTGACTTATTTCATAAACACTAGATTATAACGGTTTGGCTTACCCTCAAAAGGAGATCTACTGCCATGTTTCCTCAATTTAACCCTGCTACACGTTCTGAGCGCGCCCCTTCTGGCATTCAGAATAGGGTTCTGCGCAACACCTATCTCATGCTCGCTGCCACCATGGTGCCCACGGT
>JBMSYB010000044.1:0-15291 GCA_049426285.1 Burkholderiaceae bacterium | reverse complement strand
AGGCGCTTAGCCAGAGCCCCACAGCCTGGGGCATCACCATGAGATCGACCGCAGGCGTGGGGCTAAGTCTCTTATTAGTTACGCGGTGCGGAAACCCCACATGGCCACCGAGGCGCGGGCGCCACACTGTGGTGAACCTACCCACCGCCTCGTGGCTCGGTAGGCTTTCAACGGGTACAAACGGGTCGTTCTGGGCATTCACAAGCAGCGCTGGGATGACCACACTGCCTAACACGGGCTTGGCCGACGCCCTCTCCCAGTAGTCATCGACATCGCGATAGCCATGCAACGGGGCGGTAAAGGCATCGTCAAAGTCGCGCAGGGTCTTTGCCCGGCGCACCCGGTCAAGAGCGAATAAGCCTGGAAACTGGTCATGCTTTGCCTGGGCCTTGGCAGTCATTGTGGCGAGAAAATGGCGGGCATAGAGCCAGCGGTTGATCCCTTGATCAATGGCCTTACCGGCTGCGGCAAGATCCAGCGGCGATGAAATCGCCGCTACCGCACGCACCGCCGGATGGCTTTCCTGTAGCAATGCGCCCTGCTCTCCTGCCCATCGCATTACCGCGTTGCCGCCAAGCGATATGCCCACGACCATGATCTGGCTGCGGGCCATCGGCCCACTGGCCAGCCGGCGTAGTATCCAGTCAATCTCAGCGCTGTCACCCGAGTGATAGGCCCGTGGGGCCCGGTTGAGGCTTCCCGAACAGCCCCGAAAATGCACCACCACGTAATCCCATTGCCTGGCAGCGGCAACCTGGGCAAAGGCTCGGGCATAGGGGCTGCGAGACGAGCCCTCCAGGCCATGAAAGAGAACCAGAAGGGGCCTCGCGGGCTGCGCCTCTGGCTGACGATGCCAGTCCAGGTCGATGAAGTCGTCGTCCGGCGTTATCCAGCGTTCCCGGGTAAAGGCTGGTGCGCTGCCAAGCAGGCGGCTGCCAACGAGCGCTGGCACGATGGTCTGAAGATGGCCGCCAACAAGCCAGCCTGGCGGGAGCAGCTGCGGGCAGTCCGACAGGCCATCATCGGCGATGGGGCCGTGTTGAAAATTCATTAGACTGCGTCCATGCCCCAAGCGCCTGCCATCGCCCCCGCCGATAAAGAACCTTCCCGCGCGGAATTATCTCTGCATTGGCCAAGCCACACCGTAGAGGTCTGTGGAAATGACATGATCCTGGTGGCATTTTCGGTGCAGCCAGAAGGCCTTTCAACGCCTGTTGCCACCAGAGACTATGGCGCCGCCAACCAGGCGGTGCGGGCGTTGATGGCCCGCCTGCAGGCACAACCCCCGGCATTTGTCGCCGATGCGGTTGCCGGTGTCACCACGCTTGCCGTCAGGCTGCACGAGCGCGATCAGGCCCAGGGTGACTTTGCGGGCTTTGTCTCGGTGATCGATGGCCTGGCCCGTCAGTGCCTGGGCGTGGTGTCTCCGCCAGGCAAGACTGTGACTCTGCATGCCTGCTTTGACCCAGCCCTGGCGCCCGATCTGGAGGCGGTTGGGCAGGCTACGGGTCTGGGCCCTCGGGCCGTGGTGCAGGCATTGCTTGATGCCGAGCTACAAGCGGAAGTGGTGGGCTTTATGCCGGGGTTTGCCTATCTCGGCGGCCTGCCAGACCGCCTGGCGGTTCCAAGGCGGTCATCGCCCAGGCCCGCTGTGCCGGCCGGGTCGGTGGCCATCGCCGGCGGGCAGGCCGCAGTCTATCCCAGTGCCACACCCGGGGGCTGGAACCTCCTGGGCCGCTGCCCCGATGTCTTGTTTGATCCGCAGCAGCAGCCCCCGGTGCGCATCGCACTCGGGGATCGGGTGCGTTTTCAGGAGATCTCCCGCAGCGAATTTGAGGAACGATGGGCCCGGCGATTCAAATAGTCCGCCCTGGGCTGCTTACCAGCGTGCAGGATCTGGGCCGGCCGGGCTATCTGGGCATGGCCCTGTCGCGCGGTGGCGCGATGGACATCACCGCGGCACGACTGGCCAACCGCCTGGTGGGAAATCCCGAGGAGGCAGCACTGCTTGAGATCACCGGGATGGGGCCAACCATCACGGTGACAGCCCGCACCGGCCTTGCCTGGACAGGGGCTGACTTCGGGCTAGAGGTGCGGACGCCGCAGGCAACGCGCCAGTGGGCGGCCTCGCATCGGCCGGTGGTGGTGCCTGCCGGAGCCCAGCTACGGTGGACTGCGCCGCGCCGGGGCTTTCGGGCTTGGATCGCCTTTGCCGGGGGAATTGACCTGCCTGTGGTGCTGGGCAGTCGCAGCGGACATTTGGCCGCAGCCCTTGGGCCCGGGCGGCTTACAGGCGGCGAAACCCTGGTCCTTGGGGTCCTCGCCTCCGAGCAAGTGGCCCGGCTTGATGCGCTGTTTCAGGGTTCAGTGGCACAGGCCCATCGGGATGCTCATGAAGCTCAGGGCGCTCAGCAAGAACTGGCCAGCGAGCGCACGGGCGGTTCGGCCAAGGACGCGGTGACGGTGCCCCGCTGGCATATTCCTATGCAACTGCCCGAAGGGGGAAAGGTGATGCGCCTTCAGGCCTTTGAAGGGCGGCACTACCAGAGCCTGTCCGAGGCGCAGCAGACGCGGCTCTGGCAGGCCGAGTATGGCGTCAGCCCCCAGAGCAGCCGACAGGGACTGCGGCTTGAAGGCGCGCCAATGAACGACCCTGCCCCGCAGGGAATCGCCAGCGAGCCGGTGCGCTACGGCACGGTACAGCTGCCCCCCGAGGGCATACCCTATGTCCTGCTTGCGGAGCATCAGACCACCGGAGGCTATCTGCGTGTGCTTGAGGTCTGCAGCACCATGGCCTGCGCCCTGGCCCAGGCCGGGCCAGGCTGCCGGCTGCGGTTCGTTCCCACAAGCCTTGCCTCAGCCCAGCAGCGCCTGCAGGCCCAGGCAGCCCAGTTCGAGGCCATCGGCGCCGGGATTGCCGCAAAATTACGGCTATGAAGAATCATATTGACCTCAATGCCGATGTCGGCGAAGGCTTTGGCGCCTGGGCCATGGGCGATGATGCCGGGCTGATGCCTTATCTATCGAGCGCTAATATTGCCGCGGGCTTCCATGCCGGGGATCCCGGCACCATAGAGGCTACGGTGCGCCTTGCGGTGGCCCACCAGGTGGCTATTGGCGCCCACCCAAGCCTGCCCGACCTCATGGGCTTTGGGCGTCGCACCATGGCCATTACGGCCGATGAGGCCCGGCAATTGGTGGTCTACCAGGCCTCAGCCGTGCGCGGGTTTGCTGTGGCAGCCGGAACCCGACTGCACCATGTCAAGCCGCATGGGGCGCTGTACAACATGGCCGCGAAAGATCTCGGGCTGTCCAAGGCGATTGTGGCCGCGGTGCAGTCTCTGGGCGATAACCTGGTGCTCTATGCCCTTTCAGGGAGCATTACCGAGCAGGTGGCCCGCGATGCAGGGCTGAAGGTAGCCTGCGAGGTCTTTGCCGATCGCCGCTACGAGCCTTCCGGTGCACTAGTTTCTCGCAAAGACCCTCGGGCGCTCATTACCGACGAGGCGGAGTCTATTGATCATGTGCTGCGTATGGTGCAAGACGGCACCTGTCTGGCCGTGGATGGCAGCCTTATACGCCTTCAGGCAGACACCATCTGCCTGCACGGCGATCAGCCTGATGCCGTAGCATTCGCCCAGACGCTGACCAAAGTGCTCGCGCAGAAAAAGATTTCTATTCAAACCATGTAAGCTTTGGCCGTTTGTTTTCTTAATTTCTTTTTTGGAGACTCCACCATGAATCGCAGACTCTTCGGCCTCGCGCTGTCCGCGACGCTCTTTTCCGCGGCCCTGCCAGTCGCCGCTCAGACCAAATGGGACCTCGCCTCGGCCTACCCCCCCGGAAACTTCCATACCCAGCTGCTCAACCAGTTTGCCTCTGAGGTGAACAAGGCCTCGGCTGGCAAACTGCAGATCACCGTGCACTCTGGCGCCTCCCTGTTTAAAGCCCCAGAAATTCTGCGGGCTGTGCGGGGCGCCCAGGTGCAGGCGGGCGAAGTGCTTTTGGTGAACTTTCAGAATGAGGCCCAGATCTTTGGTGCCGACGGTATCCCCTTTCTGGCCACGGGCTACGACACCGCACAGAAGCTCTATCGCGCGCAAAAGCCGCTGTTAGAAAAAAAGCTCGCCGAACAGGGCGTGATGCTGCTCTATTCGGTACCCTGGCCACCGCAGGGCATCTACAGCAAAAAGCCAATCGGCTCTGCCGCAGACCTGAAGGGAATTAAATGGCGCGCCTACAGCCCCGCTACGGGCCGTATCGCCGAGCTTGTGGGCGCACAGCCGGTTACCGTGCAGCAGGCAGAACTTAGCCAGGCCATGGCCACTGGTGTGATTGAGGCCACCATGACCTCTGGCGCCACCGGCGTAGACACCAAGATGTGGGAGCAGATGTCCTTCTACTACGATGTCCAGGCCTGGCTGCCCAAGAATGCCGTGCTCGTGAACAAAAAGGCCTTCGATGCGCTGGATGCCGCCACCCGCGCGGCCGTACTCAAGGCCGCCGCCGAGGCTGAAAAGCAGGGCTGGGCCAATTCCCAAAAGGTGATGACCGACACCACCAACACCTTGAAGGCCAATGGCATGAAGGTGGAGCCGCCCTCCGCTCAGCTGCGCGCCGACATGCAGAAGGTTGGTGCCACGCTGCTTGACGAGTGGCTGAAAAATGCAGGGGCCGAAGGCCAGGAAATGATTAACGCCTTCCGGCGTTGATGCGGCGTTTTCTCGACCGAGTCTATGACGGCGCGGGCATACTCGCCGCGCTGTTTATGGCTGCTCTGCTGGTCACCGTGCTCGTCACCATCGCCAGCAGAGAATTTGACTTTCGGGTCTCAGGCATCGACGGCTATGCGGGCTACTGCATGGCCGCCTGTGCCTTTCTGGCGATGGCCCACACCTTTAAGCGCAACGAGCATATTCGGGTGACGCTTTTTTTAAGCCGCGCCACGGGGCGGCTGCGGTTCTGGATCGAGGTCTGGGCCTTATCGGCCAGTAGTCTTCTGGCGGCCTTGCTCGCTTTTTTTAGTATTCGGCTGGTGCTGCAGTCCTACCAGTTCAAAGACATTTCTACCACGCTTGATGCCACGCCACTGTGGATTCCGCAGTCTGCCATGGCCTTGGGTGCCAGCATATTCGCCATCGCGGTTATTGATAGCCTGATCAGCCACCTGCGCGGCCTGCCCTATACCTATCAGGTGCCGCCTGCAGACGCGGAGCGGTATAGCCATGACTGAATTTGCCATGGCCGGGCTCTTAGTTTTGAGCCTGTTCTTGATTCTTGCCAGCGGTGTCTGGGTAGGCCTTACCCTGGCGGGGGTAGCCTGGATTGGCATGACCTTATTTTCGGCGCGTCCGGCGGGCGACGCCATGGCCGTAACCATCTGGGGCGCGTCTTCGAGCTGGACGCTTACGGCGCTTCCCTTGTTCATTCTGATGGGGGAAATTCTGTTTCGCACCCGCCTGTCAGACGACATGTTTAAAGGTCTGGCCCCTTGGCTGGGCAGTATTCCTGGCCGGCTGCTACACACCAACATTCTTGGCTGCACGATCTTTGCCGCGGTGTCTGGCTCAAGCGCGGCTACCTGCGCCACGATAGGAAAGATCACACTGCCCGAACTCAAGAGCCGGGGCTACCCCGAAGGCATGGTGATCGGCAGCCTTGCCGGTGCTGGCACGCTGGGTCTGCTTATTCCGCCATCGATCATCATGATCGTCTATGGCGTGACTGCCGAGGTATCGATTGCCAAGCTCTTTATCGCGGGGCTCTTGCCCGGGCTGCTGCTTGCAGCCTTATTTTCGGGCTACATCATGGTCTGGTCTTTGGTATCGCCATCGAAAATTCCACAGGAAGACAGGTCAGCCCGTCTGCTTGAGAAACTGATCGCACTCTTGCGGCTAGCCCCGATTATCGCCCTGATTGGAGGCGTGCTGGGCACAATTTATTTTGGAATTGCCACGGCCACCGAGGCGGCGGCAGTGGGCGTGGTGGGCGCCCTGATCATTGCGGCAGCCCAAGGCGTACTGGGCTGGAAGACGCTCGCCGACTCGTTTATGGGGGCCACGCGTTTGTACTGCATGATCGCCTTCATCCTGGCAGGCGCTGCCTTTTTAACCCTGGCAATGGGCTATATCGGGCTGCCACGGTTTCTGGCAGAGGCCATTGCTGCAATGGGCCTGTCACGGTTTGAACTCATTCTGGTGATCATGGCCTTTTATATTCTTCTGGGCTGCTTTCTCGATGGCATTTCCATGATCGTGCTCACCATGGGGGTCATTCTTCCCACCGTTTCGGCAGCGGGCATAGACTTAATCTGGTTTGGTATTTTTCTCGTAATCGTGGTGGAGATGGCCCAGATCACCCCACCTGTGGGGTTTAATCTTTTCGTGCTTCAGGGCATGACCGGACGCCCCTTGGGCTATATCGCCCGGGTCACCTTCCCCATGTTTTTGTTGATGGTCTTTGCGGTGCTTCTGATTTATCAGTTCCCGGGTATTGTCCAATGGCTGCCCGCCCAGATGGCCCGTTGATGCGCTAGTCGCCTCGTTTCAGTCCTTAGTCTCCCTAGCCCCTTCGTGCCACAAACGCAACAGCTTCGGCTTGCCCTTTTACTGTTCGTCGGCTCTGGGCTTTGCCTGTCGGGCCTTGATGGCGTTGGAAAGCTCGTGCTCTCCGAGTCGGGCCTCTTGCTTTTGGTCTGGTCCCGGTATGTGGGGCATCTGCTGCTGTCGATACCGATTGCCTATGCCTTTGCCGGGCCGCGGTTTTTTGTGTCTGCGCGCCTGGGGCTGCAGCTTGTGCGGTCTTTGCTCATGGCATTGACCACGCTGCTTTTCTTTGCCGCCGTGCGGTGGCTGCCCTTGGCCGAGGCCTCGGCCCTGGCCTTCACGGCTCCCATCTGGGTGGCCCTGCTGTCCTGGAAGGTACTGGGCGAATCAGTGGCAAAGAGTGACAAATGGGTTGCAGCGATTGGCTTCTCTGGCGTGCTGCTGATCGTACGCCCGGGCACTGATGTCTTTCACCCCGCTGCCTTACTGGTAATGGCCATGGCGCTGGCCAATGCTGTTTATCAACTGCTCACCCGTAAGCTCACACAAGATTCTGCCTTCACAACTTTCTTTTTTAGCCCCCTGGTCGGTGCCGTAGTGTCCTCGGTGCTGCTTGCCTACCAAGGCTTTCCCGAGACGATACCGGTGCAGAGCGCCGCGCTGCTGAGCGCTACGGGCATCCTTGGCGGTCTGGGGCACCTCTTGATTATTCTCTCCTTTTATCGGGCCCCGCCTGCCAGCCTGACCCCCTTTGTCTACCTGCAAATGATCTGGGCGATCGCCCTGGGCTGGCTGCTCTTTGGCCAACTGCCCGATGCCATTGCATTGACAGGCATGGCGGTGATCGTCTTGGCTGGGCTCTGGCTCATTCTGCACCGACGCCGCGTTACGCGCACTGCCGCGGCCGTAAAGACCGCCCGCGAAGGCTCATAGAGAGTCTCTCCAAGAGAGCCGTGTGGCTCGGCGTATCGAGGGTCTTTCGGGGAAACCCTAGGGGAACATAGTTTTAGGGGAATTCTTGTTTCGATCATAGCCATTCACTACGATCGCGGCATTCATTTGCGGCAGACTCTGTGAACTCGCTATCCCACCCACCCCAGCCAACAAAGACTTTTTCGCTCCGTACCCTGGTTCGTGGCGCTGTTGCCGGTGTCCGTTGCCTACCTCATGGTTTCGAAATTGCTGCTGGCTTTGCCCTGGCCGTGGTGGTCTTTGTAAGCGTCTATCACAGCGCCTGGTGGGTGCTCATTGCGCTCATGGTGCTGCGGCTTTTCTGGATTACAGAGCCCGATGAAGACGCCATGGCAGAGACCCAGTCCGGCTCCGGCAGGCGCCGGCACAGGCGCAGTCGCCTGCAGACGGTGGCCATGCAGCCACGTCGCACCTGGCACTTTGCCCAGGTGCTCTATGAGTATGAAAATCCGCAGGCGCCTGGCGAGCGGCTTATCGATACCGAGACGGTGCAGGTCTACGGTAAGTGCGAAGAGTCTGCGCTTTTATCGCTACGCCGGCTCTACCCGCAGCGGGGTGGTCTGCGTGTTCGGTCGATCAATAGGCACTTTGTAGAGCCCACGCTCGATTAACGTTCGTCAAAACTCACGACCAAGTGGTCGCTGGTTGGGCGCGCCTGACAGCTCAAGACATAGCCCTGGTCCATCTCGTCTTTCTCCAGGGTAAAGTTCTTATCCATCTCCACTGAGCCCTCTAGCACCTTCGCCCGACAGGTACAGCAGACACCGGCCTTGCAGGAATACGGAAGGTCGAGGCCCAGAGACAAGGCAGCATCGAGCACCTTTTCGTCGCGGCCCATGCGCAGCTCGTGGGCCTTGCCATCGACCTGCACGGTAAGGGCCACGGGCTTCTGGCTGATCGACTTGGTAACCTTGGCATCGGTGTCGGACTGCACCTTGGCCGCCTGGGCCTCCCCGCTGGTAAACCGCTCGGTGTAGACCCGGCTCTCGGGCACGCCCGCCTCAATAAGGGCCGCCTGGGTGGCCACGATCATCGACTCCGGGCCACAGATAAAGACCTCATCCATGCTGGCAGCAGGCAGCAGGGCCTTAACAATGGCATGCACCTTCGGCCCGTCGATGCGGCCCTGCAGGAGATCCACCTCCTGGGCCTGTCGGGACAGAACATGGATGAGGGTGAGCCGCTGCGGAAACTGGTCTTTGAGGTCTTGTAAGGCCTCATTGAACATAACAGTAGACATCTGACGATTGCCATAGACCAGGGTGAACTTGGAATCCGGCTGGTCTTCGAGAGTGGTTGCGGCAATCGAGAGAATGGGCGTGATGCCAGACCCGGCAGCAAAACCCACGCGGTGAATGGCACGCTGCTTTTTCACCGTAAACCGGCCATCGGGGGGCATGACCTCGATCTGGTCGCCCTCTTTAAGGCTGCGCACGGCCCAGTTGGAAAAGAGCCCCCCTTCTACGGGGCGTATTCCAATCTCTAGTTCGTTGTCAGACTCGAACCGGCTGCGGGGACTACTAATGGAATAGGTGCGTCGCACAGACTGCCCTTCCACCATGGCTTTGAGGGTCAGAAACTGCCCGGGCACGAAGTCGAAGTCGGATTTTTTTTCCTCTGGGATGGCAAACGTGATCGCCACCGACCCTGCGGCTTCGGGACTAACCCGCTTTACAGCAAGCGAATGAAACTGTACGGCCATATTGGTATCTCCAACGGAGGATGATTAGTTGCTGATGCGTTGTCGTATTCGCGCGTACTTCCGTACTTACGTATTCCTGCTTGTGTTCGTAACCTTGGTGGGGCATGTGCAGCAACTGCCGCGCTAAAAAGGCTTGAAATAGTCAAAGGGCTCGCGACAGTCGAGGCACCGGTAGAGCGCCTTGCAGGCCGTTGAGCCAAAGTGGGATGTCTCTGTGGTGTTCTCTGACCCACAGTGCGGGCAGACCACCGGGGCCGCGTCTCGTTCGAGCAAGGACTGCCACCGGGGCTTCAGCGTAATGGGTACAGCCGAGCCGGCCCGTGGGCCATCTTCGGTATGGTCGGGGCTTGCCCGTGATTGCCCTGGTAAACGGGCATGGGGAGGCGCAATACCGTAGTCGAGCAGCTTCTGCTTTGCCGCCTCGGTGATCCAGTCGGTAGTCCAGACGGGTGCCAACTGCGTGACTACTCTTGCTGCTATTCCTTCACGAACCAGCGCGGCCTGAATATCTTCTTCCATCTGATGCATGGCCGGACAGCCACTGTAGGTGGGTGTGATTACCACCAAGATGCCATTGTCATCCTGGCGAATGTCGCGCAGCACCCCCAGCTCTCTGAGAGAGACCACCGGTATCTCGGGGTCGGTTACCGCATCGAGTACCTGCCATGCGCGCGCCACAGTGTCGTGAACGAGCGGGCCGGCGGCAACAGCGGCGAAGTGTTCAGACATCGTCGATTCGGTGGTCAAACTGCTCTACCAGGTGGCGCCAGGGTGGGCCCTGGCCAGGCTCTGCATCTCATGCAGCACATAGTCGAGATGCTCGGAGTGCTGCCCGAACTTGCCCTGACTCACATAGCCGCCTTCGGCAGGCTTCTGCAGCGTGGCTGCCGCAATTGCCGCATCAATGATCTCGTCCCAGTCGACACGCAGGCCAGAGACATCGACCCCAATGCCAGCCCGCACTGCCTCTTCTTCTACCGGACTGCGCGTCCAGAACTCCTGGGTAAAGCCAAAGAGATAGTCGACCGCCTCCTGCATACGGCGGTGGGATTCAGCAGTGCCATCGCCGAGACGCACGAGCCAGTCACGGGAATGCCGCAGGTGATAGCGGGTTTCTTTGAGCGACTTCTCGGCAATCGCGGCAAGGGCCTTGTCTTTGGACTGCTGCAGCGCCTCCCAGGCCAGGACCATGAGTGCGCTGTATAAGAAGTTGCGCACGATCGTGACCCCATAGTCGCGCTCTGCATGACCGTAGCCAACAACCGGGCTGGAGTGAGGAAGCTCCAGAAGCGTGTAGTTTCGAAAGGCTGCCGTATCCCGGAAATAGGCCAGACTGTCTTCGGTGCAGTCCTGGCCACGGTCTTTGGCGACTTCTTGATAGAGCAGACGGGCCTGGCCAATCAGGTCGAGGCTCATATTGGCCAGGGCGATGTCCTCTTCAAGGACAGGCCCATGACCACACCACTCGGCATTGCGCTGCCCAAGAATCAGGGCATTGTCTGCAAGGTGCAGAAGGTAGGGGGTTCGGTCCATTACATATGCCCCACTTCTTCGGGAATGTCGTAAAAGGTGGGGTGCCGATAGATCTTGTCGGCACTGGGCTCAAAGAGCTCTTCTTTCTCATCGGGCCGGTTAGCCACAATCTGCGAGGACTGCACCACCCAGATGCTCACCCCTTCTTGGCGGCGGGTATAGACATCGCGGGCCATATCGAGGGCCTGGTGGGCATCAGCAGCATGCAGGCTGCCGCAATGCTTGTGCTCCAGGCCCTGCTTACTGCGAACAAAAACCTCCCACAAGGGCCAGTCTTTGAGCTGCTTTGTTGGTTCGTTCATGCGGCCTCCTTCATGGCACGTTGGCGTTGTTTTTCGGCATAGGCCACGGCGGCATCGCGCACCCACTGCCCGTTGTTATGGGCACGCACGCGGGTGGCCAGGCGCTCGCGGTTGCAGGGGCCATGGCCATTGACCGTCTGCCAGAACTCGTCCCAGTCGATCTGGCCGTAGTCGTAGTGGCCCCGGGTCTCATTCCATTTAAGGTCGGGGTCGGGCAGCGAGACGCCCAATACTTCGGCCTGGGGAACCGTGGCATCGACAAACTTCTGGCGCAGGTCGTCGTTACTAATGCGCTTAATGCCCCAGCGCATGCCCTGGGCACTGTGCGGGCTGTCGCTATCGGGGGGGCCAAACATGGCGAGGCACTTCCACCACCAACGGTTTACCGCATCCTGCACCATATCGCGCTGGGCCTGGGTGCCCTTCATCATGGTGAGCAGGGCCTCATAGCCTTGGCGTTGATGGAAGGATTCCTCTTTGCAGATGCGCACCATGGCCCGGGCATAGGGGCCATAGGAGCAGCGACACAGCGGAATCTGGTTCATGATGGCAGCCCCATCGACCAGCCAGCCAATAACGCCGATATCGGCCCAGGTAAGGGTGGGGTAGTTAAAGATGGAACTGTATTTGGCCTTGCCCGTATGCAGGGCATCCAGCAGCTCATCGCGACTGGTGCCAAGGGTCTCGGCTGCCGAATAGAGATAGAGCCCGTGGCCGCCCTCGTCTTGCACCTTGGCTATAAGAATGGCCTTGCGCTTGAGCGAAGGTGCCCGAAGAATCCAGTTTCCCTCGGGCAGCATGCCAACGATCTCGCTATGGGCATGCTGACTGATCTGGCGAACCAGCGTTTTGCGATAGGCCTCTGGCATAAAGTCTTGCGGCTCGATGCGGCCATCGGCATCGATCTTGGCATCGAATGCCGCCATTTGGGCGGTGTCTTCTGCAGAAGCGCGCTCGACTGACTTAAGCGCGGTGGTATCTGTGGTGAATGACTGTGTGTACATGGGCTAGGTCCTTTCTTAAAAGGATAAAAAGTTAACGGCGGTGTCACTTTGCGCTGAATCAAACCACGGGTAAATCGATGTGCCTTTTGGTTGTCTTAAGGAATCCAGGCGGCAGGGCGTTTCGCCAGGAAAGCGGCAAAGCCCTCCTTGGCCTCGGGGGTGGCCCGCAGTGCAGCGATTCGGCGGGCGGTTTCGGCACTGACCGCATCGGCAATTGGCTGCCCCACCACCGCGCGAATCAGGTCTTTAGATGCCTTTTGCGCAAGGGGCCCTCCGATGAGAATCGCCTGAACAATTTCGTTAATCTTGGAGTCGAGAGCATCTAAGCTCGCCACCTCGTGCACAAGCCCGATCTCACGGGCACGCTCGGCAGAAATGCGCTCCGCAGTTTGGAAATAGCGATAGGCCTGCCGAGGACCAATGGCACGCAGCACATACGGGCTGATGACCGAGGGCATGATGCCGAACTTCACCTCAGAGGTGGCAAAAAAAGCGTTGTCTGCCGCCACTGCCATATCGCAGGCGGCGGTAAGGCCAGTTCCCCCCCCTAAGGCAGCCCCCTGTACCCGGGCAATCGTGGGCTTTGACATCTCCGAGAGCCCCCGCAGCATGCCGGAAAACTTCATGGCATCGGCATAGTTGTCTTCCTGGGAAGACTCTGCCGCGCGCTGCATCCAGTTGAGGTCGGCCCCGGCAGAAAAGTTCTTGCCTCTTCCGGCAAGCACCACCACCCGTACCGAGGCATCTGCATCCAGTGCCTGACAGGCCGCGCCGAGCTCATCGATCAGCTGCTCATTAAAGGCATTGAAGACCTCGGGACGATTCATCCAAAGGGTGGCAACGCCGTTGTGATGTTCGATCTCCAGGGTCTGGTACTGAGACATATGCGGGCTCCGGGGCAATATGGCGGGCTAGAGGCTATAGGACCGAGGGCCTAACGATTCTTAAATGCGGGCTTGCGTTTCTCAACAAAAGCGGCCATGCCTTCTTTCTGGTCTTCGATGGCGAAACAGGCATGGAAGGTACGCCGCTCAAAGAGCAGCCCTTCGTTGAGCGAAGACTCATAGGCACGATTGACCGACTCTTTGACCATCATGACCACCGGTAGCGAAAAGCCCGCGATCGTGGCTGCTGCCTTAAGTGTCTCGTCGAGGAGTTGGTCTACTGGAAACACCCGCGCTACCAGGCCTATACGCTCGGCCTCGGCCGCATCGATCATGCGGGCGGTGAGGCACATGTCCATGGCCTTGGCCTTTCCGACGGCACGCGGCAGTCGTTGCGTACCCCCTGCGCCAGGAATGATGCCGAGCTTAATTTCGGGCTGGCCAAACTTGGCGGTGTCACTGGCATAGATCATGTCGCACATCATGGCCACTTCGCAGCCACCGCCCAAGGCAAATCCCGAGACCGCCGCAATCACAGGCTTACGCGCGGACCGAATGCGTTCCCAGTTACGGGTAATGAAGTCGGTCTTGTAGGTGTCCATATAGCCGTAGGACTTCATCAGGCCGATATCGGCGCCTGCGGCAAAGGCCTTTTCATTGCCGGTAAGTACGATGCAGCCAATATTCTCATCGGCTTCAAACTGGTCTACGGCGCGGCCAATGCCATCGACCACCTCGTTGTTCAGGGCATTAAGCGCATCGGGGCGGTTAATTCGAATGAGACCGACTTTTCCGTGGACTTCGGTAAGCACAACATCCGACATGGGTGAATTTCCTTTTTTGACAGGGGGAGACAGTTGAAATCGTAGAGCTGAAGAAAAACCAGGGCATTAAACCCGCTCGATTACCATGGCAATACCCTGGCCCACGCCAATGCACATGGTGCACAGGGCATAACGGCCGTTGCGACGGGCAAGTTCAATGTTGGCGGTTGTCACGAGGCGCGCCCCACTCATGCCAAGAGGGTGGCCCAGGGCAATGGCCCCACCATTGGGGTTGACATGGGCTGCATCATCGGCAAGCCCAAGGTCACGCAGCACGGCCAAGGCCTGCGCGGCAAAGGCCTCGTTGAGTTCGATGATATCCATCTGATCCAGCCGCAGACCGGTCTGGGCTAAAACCTTGCGCACGGCCGGCGCTGGGCCGATGCCCATGACACGGGGGGCAACCCCTGCCGTGGCCATGCCCACAATACGGGCGCGGGGGGTCAGGCCATGACGCCGTGCCGCAGCCTCCGAGGCCACAACAAGAGCGCTGGCACCATCGTTCACGCCCGAGGCATTACCTGCTGTTACCGTGAGCTCAGGACCATTTACGCCCTTAAGTTTTGCCAGCATTTCCAGCGTGGTCTCGGGCCGGGGATGCTCATCGGTGTCGAAGACCAGCGGGTCGCCCTTCTTACGCGGCAGGGTGACAGGAACGATCTCTTCGCGAAACCGGCCTGCTGCCTGGGCCGCCGCCCAGCGCTGCTGGGACCGCAGGGCAAAGGCGTCTTGGTCTTGCCGACTGACATGAAAGTCTGCTGCCACATTGTCTGCCGTCTGGGGCATGGAATGGGTCTCGTAGCGCTTTTTCATCTCGGGGTTTGGAAACCGCCAGCCAATGGTGGTGTCATAGATGGCGGCCTGCCGAGACCAGGCAGCATCGGCCTTGCCCATAACAAAGGGCGCGCGCGACATGCTCTCTACGCCCCCGGCAATCATGAGGCTGGTCTCGCCCGATTTGATCGACCGGGCGGCCAGACCAATCGCATCCATGCCCGAGCCACAGAGACGGTTTACCGTGGTGCCGGGCACTGCCAAGGGCAGTCCGGCCAGCAGGCCGGCCATGCGGGCCACGTTACGGTTGTCTTCGCCTGCCTGGTTGGCGCAGCCAAAAATAATGTCGTCCACCTGCTCCCAGTCCACCCCTGGGTTGCGCTCCATAAGGGCCTTTAAGGGAAGAGCGGCAAGGTCGTCGGCCCGCACGGTGGCAAGGCTGCCGCCATACCGCCCGATCGGGGTTCGAATGGCATCACAGAGAAAAGCATCAGACATAGTTGTTCTTTCTTTATAAGGGCGGCCAGGCCGTCCTATCGGGAGTTATCTGGGATTGCTCAGGGGCTCTGACTACACCAGCTTGGGCCGTTCATCAAAAACGCGTTTTGCCTTACCCACCTCGGTTCGAGGCAGGCTGTCGACCGGCAGCACCGTAACCTTGGTGGTAACGCCCACGAGGGTCTTTACCCGCTCGGCCAGCGCCCGCCCAACCGTGGGGTGATCTGCGGGCGAGAGACTGGCGGTGGCCTCG
>JBMSYB010000043.1:0-15322 GCA_049426285.1 Burkholderiaceae bacterium | reverse complement strand
AGCGACAGTACCTGGCCGGAGAACTCGAGCTCGAGTTTACGCCCCAGGGAACGCTGGCCGAAAAGCTGCGGGCCGGTGGTGCGGGCATTCCTGCCTTCTTTACCAAAACCGGGGTGGGCACGGTGGTCTCCGAGGGTAAAGAGATCCGTGAGTTCGACGGCCACAAGTACGTCATGGAGCGCAGCCTGTTTGCCGATATATCGCTGGTGAAGGCCTGGAAGGCCGACCGCTCGGGCAACCTGATTTATCGCTACACGGCGCGCAACTTTAATCCCAATGTTGCGATGGCCAGCCATATGACCATTGCCGAGGTGGAAGAGGTGGTTGAGAACGGGGCGCTTCACCCCGACCAGATTCATACCCCCGGAATCTTTGTTAAGCGGATTGTGATTAATGCCAGCCCAGAGAAGACCATCGAGAAGGTCACCACACGCAGCGCCTCGTAAGACGCCAGACCTACTGACCGCATTGTTTTGGAGAAGAGATCATGAACCACTGGACCCGTGAACAGATGGCTGCCCGTGCAGCCCAAGAACTGCGCGATGGCTTTTATGTGAACCTGGGAATTGGTATTCCCGGGCATGTGGCCAACCATGTGCCTGAGGGCATGGAGGTCTGGCTGCAGTCGGAAAACGGCCTGCTAGGTATTGGGCCCTATCCCTTAGAGTCTGAGGTGGATGCCGACATTATCAATGCGGGCAAGCAAACGGTTACCACCCTGCCGGGCTCGGCAATCTTTCCCAGCGCAGACTCGTTTGCCATGATTCGGGGTGGCCATATCGATCTTGCCATTCTGGGCGCGATGCAGGTCTCCGAAAAGGGCGACCTTGCCAACTGGATGATTCCCGGCAAGATGGTCAAGGGCATGGGGGGCGCCATGGATCTGGTGGCCGGTGTCTCCCGGGTGATTGTGATCATGGAGCACACTGCCAAAAAGGCCGACGGGTCTATGGACTTTAAGCTCTTAAAAGAGTGCACCCTGCCACTGACCGGTGTGGGCGTTGTTGATATGGTGATTACTAATTTGGGGGTCTTTGAAATTAAGCGCCAGGGGCTTACCGTGCTTGAGATGGCCCCCGGGGTCACCATCCAAGAGATTCGAGAGCACACCGCCTGCCCCGTACACATTTAAGCTTTTTTATGCCCAAGTTTGTGTTTGTCACCGGTGGTGTGGTCTCCTCTCTGGGTAAGGGGATTGCCGCCGCCTCCATCGGGGCCCTGTTGGAGTCGCGCGGGCTGAAGGTAACCATTATCAAGATGGATCCCTACCTTAATGTGGATCCTGGCACCATGAGCCCCTTTCAGCATGGCGAGGTGTTCGTCACCGAAGATGGCGCCGAGACCGACCTTGACCTGGGCCATTACGAGCGATTCTTAGAGGCCCGTATGCGTAAGGTGAATAACTTCACCACGGGTCAGATCTATGACTCGGTGCTGCGCAAAGAACGCCGTGGCGAATATCTGGGAAAGACCGTGCAGGTCATTCCCCATATCACCAACGAGATTCAAGACTTTATTCTGCGCGGGGCCCGGACGGGATCCCCCGATGAGGTTGATGTGGCAATTGTCGAGGTGGGCGGTACCGTAGGCGATATTGAGTCCTTGCCCTTTTTAGAGGCCATTCGTCAGCTCAGCCTGCGCCAGGGCCGCAGCAGCAGCTGCTTTATTCACCTTACCCTGGTTCCCTTTATTCCCTCCGCAGGGGAACTCAAGACCAAGCCCACCCAGCATTCGGTGCAAAAGCTGCGCGAGATTGGGGTCAGTCCGCACCTCCTACTCTGCCGCGCCGACCGCCCTATACCCGAAGACGAGCGCGACAAGATCTCCTTGTTCTCGAATGTGCCGCCTGAGGCGGTGATCTCGGTGGCCGATGTCGATAGCATTTATCGGATTCCGCGCATGCTCTGGGAGCAGGCGGTAGACCAGCAGATCTTTGACTCGCTGGCCCTGGCGCCACGGCCACCGGCCAATCTTGCGGTCTGGGACGACCTGGTCGATCGCCTGGAGCATCCGCAGGCGGTGGTGCGGATTGCCATGGTGGGCAAGTATGTCGACCTTACCGAGTCGTATAAGTCGCTGACCGAGGCCCTGGTTCATGCCGGACTGCATACCCGGTCGCGGGTGCAGATCGACTATATCGACTCAGAGGAGCTCGAGGCCCACGGCACCGATATGCTTGCGCCCTATCAGGGCATTCTGGTGCCCGGGGGCTTTGGTAAGCGGGGGGTGGAGGGAAAAATTCTCGCCATACGCTATGCCCGCGAGCACCGTGTTCCCTATCTGGGAATCTGCCTGGGGCTGCAGCTCGCGGTCATTGAGTTTGCCCGGCATGTGGCTGGCCTGACTCAGGCCAATTCCACCGAGTTCTTTCCCTCATGCGCCGAACCGGTGATTGCCTTGATTACCGAATGGACCTCCTCCGATGGCTCACTGCAGAGCCGTTCGCAGCAGTCCGATCTGGGGGGCACCATGCGGCTGGGGGCGCAGCGCTGCCCGGTGAAGCCCGGCACCCGCGCCCATGCGATTTACGGTGCTGAGGTGTACGAGCGGCATCGCCACCGCTACGAGGTGAACAATCTTTTCAAGGCGCGGCTGGCCCAGGCCGGGCTGGTAATCAGCTCCGAGACACCAACCGAGGCGCTGGTGGAAATGGTAGAGCTTGCGCCCTCGGTACATCCCTGGTTTATGGCGGTGCAGTTCCATCCGGAGTTCACCTCAACCCCAAGGCAGGGGCATCCCTTGTTCATCTCGTACGTGCAGGCGGCGCTTGCCCGGCCCGTGGGGACAGGCGCATGAACCTGTGTGGACAGACCGTGGGCCTGGACCGGCCGATTTTCCTGATTGCTGGTCCTTGTGTGGTGGAGTCTGAGACCCTGCAGGTGGAGACAGCAGGACATCTTCAAGAGGTCTGCCGTGCCCTGGGCATACACTTTATTTTTAAGTCGAGCTATGACAAGGCCAACCGGTCCTCGGGCCGCTCTTTTCGGGGTCTGGGCCGGGATGCGGGCCTGAAGATTCTGCAGGCAGTCAAAGACCAACTCGGTCTTCCGGTGCTCACCGACGTCCATTCCGAAGAAGAAGTGTCCGAGGTTGCTGCCGTGGTGGATGTTCTGCAGACCCCGGCATTTCTCTGCCGGCAGACCGACTTCATCCGGGCGGTGGCCCAGAGTGGCCTGCCGGTGAACATTAAAAAGGGGCAGTTTCTGGCGCCCCATGACATGAAAAACGTGATCGACAAGGCGCGAGAAGCGGCTGCAGAAAAAGGCCTGTCGACCGATCGGTTTATGGCCTGCGAGCGCGGGGTGAGCTTTGGCTATAACAACCTGGTCAACGATATGCGCAGCCTGGCAATCATGCGTGAGACGGGCTGTCCCGTGGTCTTTGATGCCACCCATTCGGTGCAGCTGCCCGGAGGCCAGGGCAGCTCCAGTGGCGGCCAGCGCGAGTTCGTGCCTGTGCTCGCCCGGGCAGCCGTTGGCGTGGGGATTGCGGGCCTTTTTATGGAGACCCATCCCAACCCTGCAAAGGCCCTTTCAGACGGACCCAATGCGGTGCCTCTTGCCAAAATGCGCCCCCTGCTTGCGCAGCTGCTTGCCATCGACCGAGTGGTGAAGTCCGCACCCCTGATGGAAAACGATTTCTAAAAGACCAAGAGAAGTAGAAGGAGAGGACCGAATGACCGTAATCGTCGACCTGATAGGCCGCGAGATTCTGGATAGCCGGGGCAATCCCACGGTGGAATGCGACGTCTTGCTGGAGTCGGGAACCATGGGCCGCGCGGCGGTTCCGAGTGGCGCATCGACCGGCAGCCGTGAGGCAGTGGAGCTGCGCGACGCGGACCCCTCTCGCTACCTGGGTAAGGGCGTACGTAAGGCGGTAGAGCATATTAATACCGAGATGGCAGAGGCGCTCATGGGGCTCGATGCCCTGCAGCAGTCTGCCATTGATCAGACGCTCATTAGCCTCGATGGCACCGAGAACAAGTCGCGGCTGGGGGCCAATGCGGTGCTGGCCGTGTCTATGGCCGTGGCCCGGGCTGCGGCAGAAGAGTCGCGCCTGCCTTTGTATCGTTATTTTGGGGGCTCTGGCTCGATGGCCATGCCGGTTCCAATGATGAACGTGGTAAACGGTGGAGCCCATGCCAATAACAACCTCGACCTGCAGGAGCTCATGATCATTCCGGTGGGGGCCCCAAGCTTTCGCGAGGCCCTGCGCTACGGTGCCGAGGTGTTCCACGCGCTGAAGAAAATTTTGCATGACAAAGGGCTGTCGGTGGCGGTGGGCGATGAAGGCGGGTTTGCGCCCAGTGTGCAGAGCCACGAGGCGGCGATTCAAATGATTCTGCAGGCCATCGAAAAGGCGGGCTATACCCCTGGCAGACAGATTGCCCTGGGGCTCGACTGTGCGAGTTCCGAGTTCTATAAAAATGGTAAGTACGAGATGGCGGGCGAGGGCCTGTCGCTGTCGGCCACCGGATTTGTCGATCTGCTGGCCACCTGGTGCGACAAGTACCCGATTATCTCAATTGAAGATGGCTGCGCCGAAGACGACTGGACGGGCTGGGCTGAGCTCACGAAGGTGCTGGGTAAGAATGTGCAGCTGGTGGGCGACGACCTTTTTGTGACGAACACCAAAATTCTGAAAGAAGGCATATCCAAGGGCATTGCAAACTCCATTCTGATCAAGATCAACCAGATCGGAACCCTGACAGAAACCTTTGCAGCCATTGAGATGGCCAAGCGGGCGGGCTATACCGCAGTGGTCTCGCACCGCTCGGGGGAGACCGAGGACAGCACGATTGCCGATATTGCCGTGGGTACCAATGCCCTGCAGATCAAGACCGGGTCTCTGTCGCGATCAGACCGTATGGCCAAGTACAACCAGCTGCTGCGAATTGAAGAAGACCTGGGCGCATCGGCCCAGTACCCCGGGCTGGATGCTTTCTATCAGCTGCATAGTCGGTCATAATAGGTGTTGTGAAGCTTCCTTCTCTGCGTCTTCTTCTTGTGACTAGTCTGGTGGTGATTCAGCTTCCGCTCTGGTTTAGCTCCGGCGGCTGGCTAGAGGTCTGGAAAAAAGAAGCCCAGGTGGCCTCGCTTACCAGCCAGGTGGAAGACAAGGAACTCATGATTGCAGAGCTTGAGGCCGAACTGCGCGACCTGAGATCGGGGCATCTTGCGGCCGAAGAACGGGCACGGTTTGAGCTTGGGCTTCTGAAGCCCGGCGAGCGGTTTCTGCAGTACTAGCGTTCCAGTTCTTGAAGCGTCTCGCGAAACCGTATGGCGCGCGCACTATAGTGAGCCGCCCCTTCAATAACCTTGGCTATTTCCTCGGCCCGCAGCGGTCTAATAACTTTGCCCGGGCTTCCCATCACCAGGCTGCCCTCAGGAACCACCATGTTGCCGGTCACCAAGGCACCCGCGCCAATGATGCAGTGTCTTCCAATCTGCGCGCCATTCAGAACAATCGCCTGCATTCCAATCAGCGACTCGTCTGCAATGACGCATCCGTGCAGCATTGCCTGATGGCCTACCGTTACCTGCCGTCCGATGGTCAGCGGACAGCCCGGGTCGGTGTGCAGCACAGCAGACTCCTGCACATTGCTGCCTTCTCCGATTTCGATGGGCTCGTTGTCTCCGCGCAGGCTGGCGTTAAACCAGATACTGCTTGCCGGCTTCAGAATCACATTTCCAATGACCTGTGCCCCGGGGGCAATATAGGCGGTCGGGTCGATCTGGGGAATTCGGTTACCGAGTTGGTAGGCTGGCATGTCTGCTGTCCCGTAGAAGAGCGCTGCGGCTAGAGAACCCCATGGTGCCACACGACCGTAATGTTGACCTGCATATGCACTCGAGCGCCTCCGACGGCGTGCTCTCGCCGCGCGATCTTGTCGCCCGCGGCGTGGCCAATGGCCTTGAGGTCATGGCCCTAACCGACCACGACACCCTTGACGGTCTTTCTGAGGCTGCTGAGGCCGCATCAGACCTGGGGATTCGGTTCGTGCCGGGGGTGGAGGTCTCGGTAACCTGGGCCGGTGAGACCCTGCACGTGCTGGGGCTGGGGGTGAATCCCAAGGCCCCCTCGCTGGCCGGTGCGCTGCGCGAAATGCAGCGCAGCCGCGGTCAGCGGGCCCAGCAGATGGACGATGCCCTGGTTGCTGCGGGCCTGCCCTCGGTCTTGTCGCAGGCCCTGGGCTATGCCGGAAACCCCTTGCTGGTGGGCCGCACCCATTTTGCCCGGGCCCTGGTGGCGCGCGGGGTCTGTGGCCAAATTCAGGAGGTCTTCGACCGCTACTTAACGCCTGGAAAGCCAGGATACGTGGTGCACCACTGGGCGCGTCTGTCAGAGGCTATGGCCTGGATCCAAGAAGCAGGTGGAACCCCGGTCTTGGCCCATCCCGCCCGCTACCGGCTCTCCGAGACGGCCCGCTGGGCCTTGTTGCAGGAGTTTCGCACCCTGGGCGGGCGGGCCATTGAGGTGTCCACGGGTAGTCATACCAAAGAAGACACGCGGCGCTACCAGCAGATTGCGCTGCAATGGGGAATGCGGGCCTCCCGGGGAAGCGACTTCCACAGCCCAACAGAGAGCCGCTGCGATGTCGGGCGGGCGCCGCCCCTTCCCGATGGCTGCGACCCTGTCTGGGCCTACTGGTAAACTTCCACGCTTATGTATCCACAGCGCGTTCTGTCTGGCATGCGGCCTACGGGTGCCCTGCACCTGGGCCATTACCATGGAGTTTTAAAGAACTGGGTTCGTCTGCAGTCTGAGTACGAATGCCTGTTTTTTGTTGCCGACTGGCATGCCCTGACTACCCACTACGACTCCCCACAGTCGATTGGCGAGAACGTCTGGGAGATGGTGATCGACTGGCTTGCCGCCGGAATCGACCCCTCGCAGGCCACGCTCTTTATACAGTCGCGGGTTCCCGAACATGCCGAGCTGCACCTGCTGTTGTCCATGTGCACCCCGCTGGGATGGCTCGAGAGGGTTCCCACCTATAAAGACCAGCAGGAACGGCTTTCTGAAAAAGACCTGTCCACCTATGGCTTTCTGGGCTACCCCCTGCTGCAGTCAGCCGACATTCTTATCTATCGCGCAGGGTTCGTACCGGTAGGCGAAGACCAGGTGCCCCATGTGGAGCTCACCCGCGAGGTGGCACGGCGTTTTAATCATCTCTATGGCCGGGAACCAGACTTCGAAGAAAAAGCCCAGGAAGCGGCCAAGAAGCTCGGGGCCAAGCGCGCCCGGCTTATCCTAGAGCTGCGTACCCGGTACCAGGAGCAGGGCGATGCCTCGGCTTTGGAGCAGGCGCAGGCCCTTTTGCAGGAGTCGCAGAACCTTACCCTGGATGACCGCGAGCGTCTGTTTGGCTACCTGGAAGGAGCCCGCAGACTCATTCTGGTGGAGCCTCAGGCGCTGCTTACCGAGGCATCCCGCATGCCCGGGCTTGATGGCCAGAAGATGAGTAAGAGCTATAACAACACCATCAGCCTGCGCGAAAATGCCGACTCGGTGGTCAAAAAAATTCGTACCATGCCCACCGACCCCGCCCGAGTGCGGCGCAACGACCCTGGCGATCCTGAAAACTGCCCGGTATGGTCGCTGCACCAGACTTATTCTTCCTCCGAGCAGAGACAGTGGGTTCAAGAGGGCTGTAAGTCGGCGGGCATTGGCTGTCTGGAGTGTAAGCAGCCCGTGATCGATGCCATTCTGGCCGAACAAAAAGTGTTTATCGACCGCGCCCGTCCGTATCATGAAGACCCAGACCTGGTGAAAGGGCTGGTGGCCGATGGCTGCGAGAAGGCGCGTGAGTTGGCGCGGCAGACCATGCGTGATGTCCGCGAGGCCATGGGCCTGAACTTTTAGTCAACTGAATTGCAAACCATAGGTGGGCTGATATGTCTTTCTCTATAACCGGGAGTCTGGTGGCGCTGGTTACGCCAATGACCGAGACCGGTGAACTGGATATGCCGGCCTTTGAGAGGCTGGTGGACTGGCATGTGGGGCAGGGTACCAATGCCTTGGTGGTGGTTGGCACCAGTGGCGAGTCGCCCACAGTAGATGTCGAAGAACATCTGCAGCTGATCGAGGCAGCCGTTGTTAAGGCCGGTGGTCGCATTCCGGTTATTGCGGGAACCGGGGCCAACTCTACCGCTGAGGCGGTGGAGCTCACCCGGGAGGCCGAGCGGCTTGGGGCGCAGGCAAGCCTGCAGGTGGTTCCCTATTACAACAAGCCCACCCAAGAGGGCCTCTACCATCACTTCAGGGCAATTGCCGAGTCCTGCGGGCTGCCGATTATTCTCTACAACGTTCCGGGCCGCACGGTGGCGGACCTGCAGGAAGAGACCACGATTCGGCTTGCCGAGATTTCAAACATCGTGGGTATTAAAGATGCCACGGGCAATATCGAACGGGCCCAGTGGCTGATCCGCGAGCTACCTGACGACTTCTGTGTCTACAGTGGGGACGATGCCACCGCCGTGGCCGTGATGCTGCTTGGGGGTAAGGGCAACATCTCAGTCACGGCCAATGTCATGCCCAAGACCATGGCCGAACTCTGCAAGCTCGCCATCGAGGGGCGTGTACCCGAGGCGGCGGCCTTGAATCGCTGGCTGCTGCCGCTGCATCGTCTTATGTTCTCCGAGCCCAATCCGGTTCCGGTGAAATGGGCGCTGTGGCGCATGGGCCTGATTGGTCCAGGCATCCGCCTTCCCTTGGTGGGCCTCTCAGAGCCCAGGCAAAAAGAGCTTGAATCGGTATTGGTATCTCTAGGGGTCTGCTCATGATGCGCCGTCTGTCTGTTCTTGCTGCCTGCCTGGTCCTGTCAGGCTGCGGCGTCTTTTCCTCTAGCGACACGGGTTATCAGTCGGCGGTGCGCGTCGAAAAGCCGCTTGAGGTGCCACCAGACCTCTTGGGACCAGCCCGCGATGATCGGTTCTCCGTGCCTGCCTCGGGCAGTGCCAGCCGGTCTGCGTTCGAGCGCCAGCAGGCGCCTGGGGCTCGGCCTACCGCGGCGGCCAGTGGCGTTCTTCCCGAGCTTCCTGGTATGCGGCTTGAGCAGTCGGCCGGGCAGCTGGTGCTTATCGTGGATCGGCCCGCTGAGAAACTCTGGCCGGTCTTGCGCCAGTTTTGGCTCGATTCGGGATTTGTCATCGCCACCGAAAATCCCGCAACAGGGGTGTTAGAAACCGACTGGGCAGAGGACCGCTCTAAGATTCCCGACGACCTGATTCGTCGAACGATAGGCCGCGTGTTTGAGCGGGTCTACGACTCCGGTCAGCGGGATCGTTTTCGCATGCGCCTAGAACGCATCAGTGCAGAAAAGACCGAGGTCTCTGTCAGCCACCGCGGCCTGCTCGAGGTCTATCGTGGGGGCGCAAGCAGCGGTGAGACCACCTGGACCAACCGACCCGTAGACCGTCAGCTCGAGGGCGACTTCCTGCGGCGGATTATGGTGCGGCTTGGCGAGACCGAGGAGCGGGCCGGTGGCGCAATTGCCGCGGCATCGGCAGCCTCCGGGGCGATTGCCCAGCTGATCAAGACTGCTGATCGGTCACAGATCGACCTTGCCGAAGGCTTTGACCGCGCCTGGCGCCGGGTTGGCGTGGCGATAGACCGGCTGGGTTTTACGGTGGAAGACAGAGACCGTTCGCAGGGTGTTTTCTTTGTCCGGTATCGCGACCCCACGGCAGAGACACGCGAGAAGTCGCAGGGTTTTCTGGGCCGCATCTTCTCGGGTGGCTCTAGCACGGGGCGGGAGTCTGCTGTCCAATACCAGGTTCAGGTGCGGTCAGAGGGCAGCCGGTCTGTGGTGCGGGTACTTACCGAGTCCGGTGCTGCAGCCACCGACGCCAATGCCCGGCAGATGCTTGATGTGCTCTTTGAGCAACTGCGCTAGCATCGATGCGGTTTACCAGCCTTGGCAGTGGGAGTCAGGGCAACGCGCTACTGGTTGAGGGCCAGGCCAGCCTAGGACCACCGACCCGGGTGCTAGTCGACTGCGGGCTGGGGCTTAGGCTGGCACTCGATCGGCTGGCCGAGCGAGGGCTTTCAGCCAGCGACATTGACATGGTCTTTGTGACCCACGAGCATGCCGACCATATTGGTGGCGTTGCCCGACTCGCCCGCCATGCGGCCATTCCCGTTTTTGCCACGCACGGCACGCTGCTTGCCGCCGGCGCGGGGGCATTTGACGGCGTGACCACCGTTGCGGTCTCCGCCCATCAGGCATTTGAATACCAGGGAATGCAGATTAAGCCCGTGCCGGTGCCGCATGATGCCCGTGAACCGGTGTCGCTTGTCTTTGCCGATGCCCAGGCCCGGTTTGCCATAGTGACCGACCTTGGCAGCCCGACGGTGTTTCTACGAGAGGCCCTGCAGGGGCTCTCTGGGCTCTTTCTGGAATTCAACCACGATCGTTCGCTTCTCGAGCAGGGGGACTACCCTCCGAGCCTGAAATCGCGCGTTGGCGGAGACTTCGGCCACCTTTCAAACGAGCAGGCAGGTGGGCTACTTGCCGACTGTCTGCATGGCGGCCTGGAGGTGGTGGTGGCGGCCCATCTGAGCCAGAACAACAACCATCCCAATCTGGTGCGCCAGGCCGTGTCTCAGGTGAGCCTCGGCGCAACCCGGTTTGAGATCGCCTCGCAGGAAACCGGGTCGGACTGGATCACGCTTTCAGGCTTTCGATAACAGAAGAAACCCCTGGCAGTACCAGTGCCAGAGCAGCGTAACCAACGCATGGTTAGCGGCTAGCCGCGCAATGCGGTGGGCATTCAGGCAGCGGGTATTGGCAAGCTCTGCAATGGCCAGTCGCAGTTCGGTCAGTGCCTTTGGGGCCAGGGAGAGACCAGATAGTCCGGACATAGCGGACAGAGCGTCCAGATCAACAGGCTCGCCGTTGATGGCAATGCAGTCATTCCAGAGCAGCAGGCGGGTGGCAGGGCCAAGGCGGATCGCGTGGCTCTTCTTCACCATGGCATGAAACCCCCGCAGCGTGGTGTGCGACGGGGAATCGAAGTAGACACTGGGATGGGGTGCCGAGAGTGCCACCACCACCTCACGGGCGATTTCTCGCCGTGTGGGAAGACAGGCCATGGCCTGCTGGGTGAGCCCGAGTACCAGCCGATCGGGTAGCCGCCCGCACTGATCGGTCGCCTCAAGCCAGGGGTCAGACCAGGCTGTCTGTTGGCTGCTCTGATCAAGGTACTGGCCCAAGGCCATGTCCGCTATCTCGGCGGCATTGGGCACCCGAAATCCCACCGAGTAGGTCATGCAATGACTGCCTATCGCTGTGCCGCGGTGGGCAACGCCCGGGGGAAGGTAGAGCAGGTCGCCCGGCCCAAGCACCATGGTCTGCTCCGGCTGAAAACGCTTGAGAATCTTTAAGTCGAGGCCGTCCACCAGGGTCGGGTCAAAGGCCTCGGCAGTCTCCCAACGGCGTTGCCCCTGGGCCTGCACCAGAAAGACATCGTAGCTATCGACATGGGCGCCGATTCCCCCACGATCGCCTGCGACGCTGATCATCAGGTCATCGAGTCGGCCTTCGGGCAGGAACCGGAAATGGTCGAGGAACCGGTCGGCAGCCGGATCAATGCTATTGACCTGTTGCACGAGGATAGTCCAGTTGGGGGTCTTGAGGGAAGGAATCTGGCGCGCTCGAAACGGGCCTACATATACCTCATAGGCAGCGTTGACCAGCCTGCTGGGCAGCCTATCGGTGCGGGCCAGTTGCAGCACCGACTGAACTGATACCGGGAGCGCCTCTGGCGACTGGGCCCAGCTGCTAAAGGCGCCCCGAACCAACAGGGGCTTTTTCTGCCAGTACCGGCGCATGAACTGCCTTGGGCTTAAGCCCCCCAGCCAGGCAACCGGCGCGTCTGGCGGCAGAGGGAGCACCGGGGTTGCGGTGTGACTGGTCATGAGAAAAGCCCGAGTTGCGGCCGGTCGGGCTGATCCACCGGGGGCTCGGTGCCCTTGGTCTTGCGGGGTCTGGCGGGCCTGGGCAGGGCGGCAATTTCACGCAGTGCGGCCTCAGGGCTGCGCTTCCGGGCAGAGGCAATCACTGCCTCTGGCAGCCCAGCAAGCCGGGCAACCTGCAGGCCAAAGCTCTGGCTCGCCGCCCCTGGGGCAATCTGATGCAGAAAGACAATGCCATGGTTGTGTTCCACCGCCGAGACATGGGCATTGGCAGCCGCTGGCACCTGGTCGGCCAAGGCCGTAAGTTCAAAATAGTGGGTTGCGAATAGGCATAAGGCCTGGTTTGTAGCCGCGAGGTGTTCGGCAATGGCCCAGGCAAGGGCAAGCCCATCCTGGGTGGAGGTGCCGCGTCCAATCTCGTCCATCAGCACCAGACTGTGTGGGCCTGCGCGGTTGAGTATCAGGGCGGCTTCGGTCATTTCGACCATAAAGGTAGACCGCCCACCGGCAAGGTCGTCAGAGGCACCGATGCGGGTAAAGATACGGTCAATCCGGCCAATGCTGGCATTCTGTGCAGGCACCGGAGCGCCCATACGGGCAAGGATGGTGATTAAGGCCACCTGTCGCATAAAGGTGGACTTCCCGCCCATATTGGGGCCCGTTATTACCAGCATGCGCTGGGCTGGGTGCAGCGATACCGAATTGGGGGTAAAGGCCCCGGCCCTTGGCGCGAGCACAGGGTGCCTGCCATCGGTGATCGTAATGGCGGGCGCATCACTGAGCTCGGGCAGAACCCAGTCTTCGTGCACCATAAGGCTTGCGAGGCTAAGCAAGGCATCGCACTGGGCAATGGCATGGGCCATTTGCTGCAGCCCAGATACCTCCGAGCCAAGGCGCGTGAGCAGATCATCGTAGAGCAGCTTTTCCCGGGCAAGCGCCCGCTCTTGGGCGGAGAGTGCCTTTTCCTCATAGGCCTTTAAGGCTGGCGTGATGTACCGCTCGGCGTTCTTCAGCGTCTGGCGCCGCTGGTAGTCTTCGGGTACCTTGTCTTTCTGGCCTGCGGTGACTTCGATGTAATAGCCATGCACGGCATTAAATCCCACGCGCAGAGTGCTGATGCCTGTGCGGGCCTTTTCTTCGGCCTCTAAGGCCAGCAGGAAGCTGTTGCCTTCGGTTCGCAGTGACCGCAGGGCATCGAGGTCTGCATCAAAGCCATCGCGGATTACCCCGCCATCGCGGATCTGGGGTGCGGGGTCCTCTGTGAGCGCCTCGACAATGGCCCTTTGGCAGGTGCTCCCGGCCGGGTGGGAAAGGTGTGTGATTGTCTGCGAGAGGATCTTGGGCAGGCGCGATAGTGACCCGTCTTGCCCCGACGGGCCTGCCCATTGGCGCAGCAGTGCTGTCACCTGGTCAATCGCCTGACAAGACTGGGCAATCGCGATTAGCTCTCGGGGTCGTGACTGGCGCATGGCCAGCCTTCCCGACAGGCGCGCGAGGTCGGAGATAGGGCGCAGGGCCGCCTGCAGTTCGGCGACCCGTTGGCTGTCGGGTTGACCATCCCCAGCCAGCCAGGCAATCGCCAACTGGCGCTCCCGAAGTACGGCATTGTCCTGTAACGGGCGCACCAGCCATTCCCTAAGCCGCCGGGAGCCCCCGACGGTCTGGCAGCGATCGATGGCCGATAGCAGCGTGGTGCTGCCCGCATCGGGTTCTGCGTAGAGCGAGGCCACAAGCTCCAAGGTGCGACGGGCCACCGTATCGATCTGTAGAACCGTACGACGGTCGTCGGGCTGCGGCGGCAAGAGATACTGCAGGGGCTGGCCAAGGCTGCGTTCGGCGTAGCCCATCAGCGCCGCAATGCAGGCCAGCGTCTCTTCGGCACATGGTGCGGCTGGGCCGAGTTCATAGGCCATTAGGCTCGTGACCTGTAGTCGGGCTTTGAGAAGCTCCGTGCCAATCTGGGCATCAAACTCCCAGGCGGGCCGGCGGCGAATGGGCAGTGCCTGGCTGTCTTCCAGGGCGAGTACTTCGCTGACCAGAAGCTCTGCGGGCTGCAGCTCGGCCAAGAGACTCTGGATCCAGCCGCCTGGGCCAAAACTGCCGATGCTGCTGTTTGGCGCAGAGTCTTGTTGGCTTGCATGGTCAGGGTCTGTGCCGGGCATGCTTTGGAGTGCCTCATGGCTAAAGTACAAGGCCCCGGTGGAGACATCGAGCCAGGCCAAGGCCCTTGCCTTGGGAGAGACCGCTACGAGCCAGGCCGAGGCCCGCTCTGGCAGCAGGCCCTGTTCGTGCAGTGTGCCGGCGGTGGCCGTGCGCACTACGCGCCGCTCTACAGGCCCCTTGCTGGTCGCTGGATCACCAATCTGCTCGCAGATCGCCACCGAATGGCCCGCCTGAATGAGCCGGGCTAGGTAGCCCTCGGCCGAGGCCACAGGTACGCCTGCCATTACCACCGGGGCACCGGCGCTCTGTCCGCGTTGGGTCAGCGTAATGCCGAGAATGCGCGCGGCCTTCTCAGCGTCTTCATAAAAGAGCTCGTAGAAGTCGCCCATGCGGTAAAACAGCAGCGCATCGTGATGTTCCGCCTTGATGCGCAGGTACTGCTGCATCATCGGGGTGTGGGCGGTGTCAGTCATTCTCGCCGTTAGGAGCTGCTGATTTGTCAGCGCCTGCCGCGCGTGCCTCAAGGTCTTGGATACGCCTCTGTTGGCGGCGCATGTCTTCCATCATCTGGTGCAGTAAGACATCAATCGGGTCTTTAAATTCTTGGGTCACACCATAGGCCGTAAAGACGTCGGCATCACTCGACTCTGACTGACCGATGGCCTCTTCTCCATCGACCACCCGCGCAGGAATCCCGACCACCGTGGCGCCTGCGGCAACGGCCTTGACCACCACCGCATTGGAGCCAATCTTGGCATGGGCTCCCACCCGGAAGGGCCCCAGAACCTTTGCACCGGCGCCCACCACCACGCCCTGCTCGAGGCTGGGATGCCGCTTTGCGCCCTTGGTAAGGGAGGTTCCCCCGAGAGTGACACCTTGATAAATAGTGCAGTCGTCACCGATCTCAGCGGTCTCGCCGATCACCACCCCCATGCCATGGTCAATGAAGACCCGGCGGCCTACCCGAGCGCCGGGGTGGATCTCGATTCCGGTGAGCCAACGGCTAAAGAGCCCCACAAACCGGCCCAGCCAGCGCAGGGGGCCCCATCCGCTTAGCCACAGGGCATGGGCGAGGCGATGCAGCCAGATGGCATGCAGCCCGGGATAACAGGTAAGCACCTCGAAACGGGAACGTGCCGCAGGGTCTTTCTGCAGGACGTTATCGAGGTCTTCAAAGAAATAAGCGAGTCGCATGGGCAGAGAGACTATCAGAGACCATGCCGGGTGCAGCCACGCACGC
>JBMSYB010000042.1:0-16171 GCA_049426285.1 Burkholderiaceae bacterium | reverse complement strand
GATCATCCTACCGGCACAGATAGACTTGCCGAGGTTGCGCGCCAGGCCCGCGCGACGGATGACCAGATCATCGTTAATCTGCAGGGCGATGAACCCCTGATGCCACCGCAGTTGCTTGCAGGCGTTGCCCTGCAGCTTGCCCACGACCCTCAGGCTGCGGTTGCCACCGCTGCCTGCCCCATTCGGGAGGCACAGGAGATTTTCTCGCCGCATGTGGTAAAGCTCGTATGCGACCAGAAAGGGCGCGCCTTGTACTTCTCCCGAGCGCCCATTCCATTCTGTCGTGATGGATGGTCTGCGACCACTGGCGGCGCGTTTTTTCGCCACCTGGGGCTCTACGCCTACCGCGCTGGCCCGCTGCAGGCCTACAGCCAATGGGCGCCCAGTCCACTCGAGGAGATAGAGAAACTGGAGCAACTACGCTGGCTCCATTATGGACAAGCGATCACAGTGCGATGGCTGGCCGAGGCACCGCCCGCCGGCGTGGACACGGTGGAAGACTTGGCACGGGTGCGGGAAGTGCTGTCCTTACGGACACGGCGGAGCCTATAATCCGGACAGCAGCAGGCAGTCTTTTACACAACAAAAACCCAAACGGGGGAGGCAGGACCAGATGCGGATGATTCTTTTAGGGCCCCCGGGCGCGGGCAAGGGAACCCAGGCCAACTTCATTAAAGAGAAATACGGCATCCCCCAGATCTCCACCGGAGACATGCTTCGGGCAGCGGTTAAGGAAGGAACCCCTCTAGGCATTGAGGCCAAAAAGGTCATGGACTCTGGTGGCCTTGTCAGCGACGAGATCATCATTAATCTGGTCAAAGAGCGCCTTACGGCAGCCGATTGCCAGGCAGGCTATCTCTTCGATGGCTTCCCCCGCACCATTCCCCAGGCCGAGGCCATGAAGGCCGCCGGCGTGAAAATCGATGCGGTGCTGGAAATCCAGGTACCCGACCAGGACATCATCGACCGGATGAGCGGCCGGCGGGTGCATGTGGCCAGCGGCCGTACCTACCACGTAAAGTACAACCCGCCCAAGCAAGAGGGCAAAGACGATTTCACCGGTGAGCCATTAATCCAGCGCGATGACGACCAAGAAGCCACCGTGCGCAAGCGGCTCGAGGTCTACCATCAGCAGACGCGCCCCTTGGTCGACTTCTACGACCAATGGTCAGGTTCAGGAGATAAGGCAGCACCCCGGTTAATCAGTATTTCGGGAACGGGCAGCGTTGAAGAGATTACCCACCGGGTGTTTGCGGCGCTGGCTTGATTCCGTGGTCTAGAAGGCAGGCCTCCACCATTGCCAACTGATTGTCGCGGGCAAATCCGCAGACAAAGTCCCAGGCCATAGGATCTAGGTCGTACAGCCGGCTATCGATAGCTACACACTTAACTCCTGCAACCATTACCGGCTGGGCATAAGGAGAATAGCCCGCCGCTGCAGAGGGCGCTGAAGGCCCTGAAGGCCGGTACCCGGGCCGGAATGGGGCCATTACCCCTGCCAGACGTTCTGCCCAGTCGCTCGGGCGAAACACGTGCCCGGACAAGGTCTGCCCCTGAATCAAGTACACCCGTGGTTCGGCAGACATATAAGTCTCGTGAATAAAACGGTATCCTAGCAGTTTATTTTGGCAGATTGTTGCAATGCAGCTTACCCCCTCCGCCCTGATGAATACCTATGCTCGGCTTCCCGTAGCGTTTAGCCACGGCGAGGGCGCATGGGTCTGGAGTGCCGATGGTCGTAAGTTTCTCGACGGGCTCTCCGGCATTGCCGTCAACACCCTGGGCCACAACCATCCGCGTCTCACGGCAGGGCTGCGCGAGCAGGTAGGCAGGCTGATTCATACCTCCAATATCTATGGCATCCCTTTGCAGCAGCAACTGGCCGAGCGGCTGGTGGCACTCTCGGGCATGACCAATGTCTTTTTCTGCAACTCGGGGCTCGAGGCCAACGAGGCCGCCATCAAGCTGGCCCGCAAGCATGGCCATGCCAAGGGCCACGACTTTCCCAAGATCATCGTATTTGAGGGCGCCTTTCACGGCCGGTCTTTAGCCACACTCTCAGCAACCGCTAACCCCAAAGTACACAAGGGCTTTGAGCCTCTGGTCGAAGGGTTTGTGCGGCTGCCGCTCAACGACATCGGGGCCATCCGCACGGCACTCGCCCAGCAGCCCGATATCGCCGCGGTGTTTTTAGAGTCCATTCAGGGAGAGGGCGGTATTCGCCCCGCGCAGATTACGTTTCTCAAAGAATTGCGCGCCCTATGCACTGAGCACGATGTGCTGCTTATGCTCGATGAGGTGCAGTGTGGCATTGGCCGCACCGGCAAATGGTTTGCCCATCAGTGGGCCGACGTGCTGCCCGATGTCATGCCGCTTGCCAAGGGCCTGGGCTCAGGCGTGCCCATTGGTGCGGTGGTGGCCCATGGTAAGGCGGCGAGCCTGTTTGAGCCTGGCAACCATGGCACCACCTTTGGCGGCAACCCCTTGGCCATGCGGGCAGGGCTTGAAACCCTGGCGGCCGTAGAAGAAGAAGGACTACTAGCCAATGCAGCAGCCCGGGGCCAGCAGATTCGCGACGGCCTTGCGGCAGCGCTGTCAGGAATGCCAGGGCTGCGCGAGATCCGGGGCCAGGGCCTCATGATTGGGGTGGAACTCCAAGAGCCCTGCACGGCGCTTGCCGCAAAGGCCCTAGAGGCCGGCCTGCTCATTAACGTGACGGCCGATCGGGTAATCCGACTGCTTCCACCCCTGGTGATCAAGGCCGAAGAGGCCGACCAGATTGTTCAGATCCTTGCTCCATTGATTCGCGACTTCCTTCAGGGCGTCCCCTCCATTCCAGAAGGACGGGCGGCCTAGGCTGCCCGGTTTTAGCCATGCAACATTTTCTGCAGTTCAGGGACCTCGACCGGTCCACCCTGGAATACCTTTTTCATCGCAGCCGAATCATCAAAGAACGGTTTAAGCGCTACGAGCGGTACATGCCCCTGCAAGACCGCACGCTTGTCATGATCTTTGAGAAGCAGTCCACCCGCACCCGGCTGTCTTTTGAGGCGGGCATGCATCAGCTCGGCGGGGCCGCCATCTACCTCAATACACGTGATACCCAGCTGGGCCGCGGCGAACCGGTCGAGGACGCGGCGCAGGTAATCTCACGTATGTGTGACCTGGTGATGATTCGTACCTACGAGCAAGAGATCATCGAGCGGTTTGCCGCCCACTCCCGAGTACCGGTTATCAACGGGCTCACCAACGAATACCACCCCTGCCAGATCCTGGCCGACATCTTCACGCTTATCGAGCATCGCGGCAGCATTGAGGGCAAAACCGTGGCCTGGATTGGCGACTCCAACAATGTCTGCAACACCTGGCTGCAGGCGGCCGAGATTCTGAACTTTCAGGTGCGGGTTTCCACGCCACCGGGCTATGAGGTCGAACCGGAGCGGGCAGGCTTACATTCCACCGGCCACTTCGAAGCCTTTCACGACCCCCTTGAGGCGGTGCGCGGGGCCGATCTCGTTACCACCGATGTCTGGACCAGCATGGGATTTGAGGCCGAGAATGAGGCCCGCAAAAAGGCCTTCGAGCACTGGAGTGTGGACGCCGAGATGATGGCCGCCGCTGGGCCGCAGGCCCTGTTTATGCACTGCCTGCCCGCCCATCGTGGCGAAGAGGTCTCGGCAGAGGTCATCGACGGGCCGCAGTCGGTGGTCTGGGATGAGGCCGAAAACCGGTTGCACGCCCAGAAGGCCCTTATGGAATACCTGCTGCTCGGTCGGGTGAACGAGTAACGGCTAACGCCTAACGATTAACAAACACTAAGCACCTAAGGGCTAAACGCACCGCACGCGGGTCACACGCCTTAAAGGGCAGCAATGCCAGCCTTGGCAATCTGGGCATCTTCAGACGACTTCACCGCCGATACGCCCACCGCGCCCACACAGTGGCCGTCAACAAGAATGGGTACCCCGCCTTCGAGCATGCCCTCGATCTCGGGAGCGGACAAAAAGGCGGTTCGTCCGTTGTTAATGATCTCCTCATAGACCTTGGTCTCGCGACGCCCCATAGCGGCAGTACGGGCCTTGTGAGGCGCAATGTAAGCGGACGTCAGTGGTGCACCATCAAGGCGTTGAAACCAGAGCAGGTGCCCTCCCTCGTCGCAGATCGCAATCGCCACGGCCCAGTTGTTCTTGCGGGCCTCAACAATGGCAGCGGCCCCAATGCGCTCGGCATCGGCAAGGGTCAGGGCAGGCTTTTGAATCACGGTGGTCTCCTTGTTGCAGTGGTTTCGTATTTTCGTGGTTTCGTATTTTCGTGGTTTGGTGGTTTCGTGGTTTCGTAGGTTCTCTAGGTTCAGCAGGTTCAGTGGATCGTAGCAAAACCTCATTCCAGCGAGGCCAGAAACTGCGCAATCACCCCGCCCTGCTCATCATCCAGAAGAGAGGGGGCATGCCCCGCATGCGCAACCTCATAGAGGCGCGCCTGAGGCCCGCGACGGGTCATTTCCTGGGCAGTCTCGGGCAGTAGCAGGTCGCTGCGGGCGCCCCGTATCAGCAGCGTGGGACAGGCTATGGCGTCGTACAAAGGCCAGAGCACCATGTCAGGAACCTCGGCCTGGGCCGCAGTCACATCGGTGGCAAACCCGGTGCGAAAAGGCGCCGCAATCTCTGGATCGTAATGAAACTGAAAAGGCTCCTGCCTTCGCGCGAGGTCTCGCAGATCTTGCGCCGAACGCGGGTAACAGGAGGCATCCGGCTGCCACGCCCCGGCAGCGCGACTCTGGGCGCGATTGCTATGCCATGCGACAGGCCGCACCACCGCTGCAGCCAGAAAATCCCACTGCTCCTCGGTATGAACCCCAAAGCCTTCAAAGAGAATGCGGGCTGCCTGAGAGGCCTGGGCAAAGCTACCGAAGACCGGCTGCATGCCCACGTACTGCCCAATACGCGCTAGGGCCTTGCCGGAGATGATTGCGCCCACATCGTTTAAGACCAGACCCCGTATCTGCACAGAAGGAAAAAGACTCTCTGCCTGCGGATGGCCCAAGAGCGTAAACACAATCAGGCCCCCCATCGAGGTGCCCACCCAGTGCACAGGCCCCAGACCCAGTTGCTGGGCCATGGCCTGCATATCGGCTGCATACTGGCCCACATGGTAGTGGCTGGGGTCGACAAGCCAGTCGGAGTCGCCTCTTCCCACCACATGCGGACAGAGCACCCGATACCGTGTTGAGAGTCTCTCGGCCAGCGCAATAAAGTCGAAGGCCGATCGCGTGAGGCCATGAACACAGACCACCACTTCGGAGTTCGCTGGATCACCAAACTCCAGCACCCGCATGGTGTGATGGCCTGCCGGGCTCTGGCAGGCAATGGAATGGATACGCGCGACCGACATGATTTCGCTATTCTTGCAGACTTCACCACAACAAGGATGCAGACCATGAAACTCTTAACCGGCAAGGTGGCCCTGGTCACTGGCTCCACCAGCGGCATTGGCCTGGGAATGGCCGAGGCGCTTGCGGATCAGGGCGCGGATATTGTGCTCAATGGCTTTGGTGACCCCGCGACAATTGCCCGGGTAGAAAAATCGATTCAGGCCCGGGGTGTCAAGACCTTCTACCACGGGGCCGATATGTCAAAGCCCGATCAGATCGCAGCGCTTATAAGGGAAGCCGAAGGGGCCATGGGCCGTATCGATGTGCTGGTAAACAACGCGGGCATTCAGCATGTCAGCCCAGTGGAGGAGTTTCCGATCGATAAGTGGGATGCAGTCATCGCGATTAACCTAAGCTCCGCCTTTCACACCATTCGGGCAGCACTGCCCGGCATGAAGGCCCGTGGCTATGGCCGGATCATCAACATTGCCTCGGCCCATGGCCTGGTAGCCTCGGCGCAGAAGTCTGCCTATGTGGCGGCCAAACACGGCCTGGTGGGCCTCACCAAAGTCGTGGCCCTGGAAACTGCCCAGACCGCGGTAACCTGCAATGCCATCTGCCCCGGCTGGGTGCTCACCCCCCTGGTTCAGAAGCAGGTCGATGCCCGGGCCGAATCGCACAAGCTCTCGCAAGAAGAAGCCAAGCGGCAACTCCTGCTTGAGAAACAGCCTTCGGGCGAGTTTGTCACTCCCGCGCAATTGGCAGGTCTGGCTGTCTTCCTCTGCTCACCGGCTGCCGACCAGGTGCGCGGCGTTGCCTGGAATATGGACGGCGGCTGGGTCGCCCAGTAGTCAATCGCCCGCGTTCGAACCATCCCTCGGCTGGTCGCCCCCAGGCCGGTGGTCCCAGCGCCTGGGATGCCAGAACCGACGGCGCAGATCGGCGGCAGCTCGAAACACCGGCCGGTCGCCCTGCCAGTGCATCTGCAGGTCTCCCTGAAGGTCCGTGCGTACGACGGGAATTTCCAGGCCTCTTAGCCGGGCCAGCACCTCGGGATGGGGATGGTTGAACCGGCTGCGGTAGCCCGCCTGAAAGACCACTGCTGTGGGCTGCAAGGCTCGCAGAAAGGTTTCCGACGATGAGCCACGACTTCCATGGTGGGCCGCCAGAAGAACCATCGGGCGCTCCCCGCGCGAGACCGAACCCCAGGCCAGCCAGCCGGTACGACTGATAAGCTCGTCTTCTTGCAGCTGCGGAATATCCCCGGTGAGCAGAATTCGGCGCCCAGCTGCATCAATCACTTCCAGGACACACGAGTCTTCGTTCTTACCCAGATGCCGAGGGTCCTCAGGCATGGCCCCAAACGGATAGACAAACCGAAACCAGACCCCGTCCCAGACCCAGCCCTGGTCCAGCTGGCAGCGATTCGTGGCCGGCCCGTTGGCCACAACCCGCTTTTGCACCTCCTCCTGCGCCATACTCGTGGCAATCCACGGTGGGCGGTGCGACTGCACCAGCTGCGCGAGCCCTGAGGCATGGTCATCATCGCCGTGGGACACCACCAGGCCATCGATCCGACGCAGGCCCATGGCATAGAGCTGCGGAATGACAATGCGCTCGGCCGCATTAGCCCGCCCCATGCTCGGGCCCGTGTCATAAACCAGGGTGTGCCGGGCGGTGCGCAGAACCACTGCGCTACCCTGCCCCACATCCAAAAAAGTAGCGGTCACCGTGCCCTGCGGCGGCGCGGGCTCTCCCCCCAGCCAGAGCACCGACAGGCCCAGCCAGGCCAGATGCCGCCAACGCGGCAATGACTCGTTAAGCGCAAACAAGACCCCGACACTCGCCAGAATACTGGCCCACAGTGGCGGCGCATGCCAGGCCACGCTGGCCCAGGGCCAGTCGGCACACCAGAGCAGAAACACAAACAACCAGTCAAAGATCCAGTGGCCCCAGACCAGCGGCCCGTTGAATCCGGCAAAGGTCGTTACCGCGCCCACCATAGCCAGGGGTGTGACCAGAAAAGTGACCACCGGAATTGCCAGCGCATTGGCCAGTGGTCCGACCACCGAGACCTGTTGAAAAAAGGCAATAGTCAACGGTGCAATACCGAGCGTAATAGCGGCCTGCGCCACGGTTGCACTACCGATAGCGGTCTTACGATCGGCCAGGCCAAAGAGAATGGCCACCGCAAAAAATGACAGCCAGAACCCGGGAGCAAGCGGTGCCATCGGGTCCATAAGAAGCACGACCAGTAGCGTAAGCGCGATGACCCCCCAACGCTGCGCACGCAGTCCGGTCAGGCTGGCAAGGGCCGCTACCGTTACCATCACTGCCGTGCGCTGCGCGGGAATGTTAAAGCCCGCAAGCAGCGCGTAGCCAATTGCTGCAAGGCTTGCCGCCACCGCACAGACCACGGGCACCGGCATATAGAGCGCCACACGCAAACCCATTCGGCCCAGACCCGTCCACAAGAGTCGCACGCCAAGGCGCGCCATCATGGCAAACATAGTCACGTGCATGCCTGAGATCGACATCAGGTGCGACACCCCGGTTACCGAGAAGATGGCCCAGTCGGCTGAGTCAATGGCCCGCTGGTCTCCGACCACCAGGCCCGACATCACGCCCGCATGGCGGGCCTCGGACAGCGCCTGGCCAATCGCCTTGCGAATGGTGTCGCGGGCCTGGTCAATCCAGATGCCAGGACTATCGATGAGGCCATCAGAGACGTTCGCCGGAACAGCGCGAGGCAGAGGATCTTTCTTGGCTGTCGAGACACGCCCCACCGCGCGAATGCGATTCTCAAAAAGCCAGGTCTCAAAATCGAAGCCATGAAAATTTCGGCTGCCCGCAGCGGCACGAAAGCTTACTGTGGCCTGCCAGCGGTCACCCGGAGCGAGGGCTGGCGGCAGCCAGCCATCGGCCCGAGCAGTCCATGAAATGAGCGCCATAAACGGGCGCGTGAGGGGTGTGGGCGAGGCACTGGGGCCGCTCCCCAGGCCATACACCTCTGCCTCGAAACGCCAGCTCGCGGGCCGGTAACCCGGGTCGCCCGGGGCGCCTTCCTCTGGGGAAAAGACCGGCAGGTCATGGACCTGAAAATGCGCCACCAGCGGCTGCGCCTCTTGCGCAGGCGTAATACCCGCCGCAAGAATCTGCCCCGCCCGCAGGCTGCCCCAGGAGGCCATCAGCAGCCCTGCCGCTGCGGCTACGAGTATCGTTAGGAAGAGCTTCAAGACTCCGGGAGCAAACCCAGCAGGCCCCAGTGCGGGTTGCAGACGACGCGCCAAAAGTATTCCCAAGAGCGACACCCCAAGCGCCGCCAACAACGCTGCGACGCCCGCCAGCGCGAGAAGATCAGCAGGCCAACGCTGCGGCTGAATCAGCAATAGACCCAGCCCAGCCAGGGCGGCCAGTGCCACGCCATGCACCGACATAGAAGGCCCTAGCGTGTCTTTAGAAGGCTGGGGTAATACTGCGCCACGAGCCCAGAGAGCCTTGGCAGGGCTCGGCAGGCATTGCGGCTGCTGCAGGCGGCAGCATCGTCGACCGATAGGCCGCGCAGCTCAGCCATTACAGCGCCAATTGCCGGGGTCTGTTCTGGCGTGTTGGCTGCGCCTTTATCAAGCCAGGCGGGGGCAATATCGGGGCTATCGGTCTCAAGCACCCAGCCATCCTCTGGCAGGCTTCCTGCTAAACGACGAATCTGTAATGCCCGCGTGAAGGTCATCGCGCCGCCAAAGCCAAGGACCAGCCCCTGGCGTATAAATGCCTGCGCCTGCACCAGACTGCCATTAAAGGCATGGGCAATTCCCAACGTAATACCAAAGCGGCGTAAGCCCGCACAGACCTGGTCCTGGGCACGGCGCACATGTAAGACCACCGGAAGGTCGAAGTCGCGTGCGAGCCGAAGTTGTTGCAAGTAGAGGTGCATCATGCGGTCCTTGTCGAGAGTTGGTAGGAAAAAATCCAGGCCAATCTCGCCAACCGCCACCAGCTTGGGGTCCTCGCGATGTGCCCGAAGGGCATTCTCAAGAACCGCCAACGCGTCTTCTTTTAGACCATCGACCGAACACGGATGCAGGCCCAGGGCATAGAACACACCCGCATGCCGCTGGGCCAGCGCTGCCACCCGCGCGAAATTTTCTGGGGATACTGCCGGTACCACCACGGCATGCACCCCCGCGGACTGCGCCGCGGCCATGCAGTCATCGGGATTCTCCAGAAAGTCCAGATGGCAGTGGGTATCAATCCAGGTCGCCATCGGGCAGCAGGTTTAAACGCCGCGTGCACTGGGCGGCAAGAGTCAGGTCGTGGGTCACCACCACCAGAGCAGCACCGAGCATTAGGGTCTGCTGCAGCAGCAACGAGAAGACCTGCTGGGCTGTCTGATGGTCCAGGTTACCCGTGGGCTCATCGGCCAGCACGATCTTGGGCTGCGTCACCAGGGCCCGGGCAATAGCAACGCGCTGGCGTTCTCCCCCCGAGAGCTTTGCGGGAATATGGTCGAGTCTGTGGCCCAGGCCCACTTTTTCCAGCATGACAGATGCCGCCGCCATGGCCTGTGACTGGGCGACCCGGCGGATCCGCAGGGGCATGGCCACGTTCTCCAACGCGGTGCATTCCGGCAGCAGATGATGAAACTGATAGACAAAGCCAACCGCCTGATTGCGCAGTGCGGTGCGGTCGCCATCGGACATGCCAAAGACATCGCGGCCATTGATTCTCACCTGGCCTTCGGATGGGCGATCGAGCCCCCCCAACAGATGCAACAGGGTACTCTTTCCCACGCCCGAGGGGCCCACCACCGCTAGGCTCTCACCGGGCCAGAGGCTAAGGTCGAGCCCAGAGAAGGGGCAGACCTCGCGGGGGCCGTCGCGAAACCGTCGGGCAAGGCCAATCGCCTGCAAGACGGGGCTGCCAGGCTTGGCTGTCTCTGTAGAAGAAGAAGGACCCTCAGTCATACCGCAGGGCCTCGGCGGGGTCGAGCCGCGAGGCCCGCCAGCTGGGATAGAGCGTAGCCAAGAGTGACAAGCCAAAGGCCGCTGGCAGTATCGACCAGAGGTCTTCGGCACGCAGGTCTGATGGCAGCCGGTCAATCAGATACACCCCCTTAGGCAGTACCTGAAACCCAAACCATTGCTCGACCAGCGCCACGATGGTGTCGATATTGACAGCCCCAAGCACGCCCAGCACCGCCCCCATGACTACCCCAAGAAAACCCAGACTGGCCCCCTGCACTACAAAAATCGCCATGATCGACCGGCTCTGCGCGCCGAGCGTGCGCAAAATGGCGATATCGGCCCGCTTATCCATAACCGTCATTACCAGCATCGACACCAGATTAAAGGCTGCCACCGCGATGATTAGCATGAGAATCACAAACATCATGCGCTTCTCAAGCTGCACGGCCGCAAACCAGTTGCGGTTCTCAAAGGTCCAGTCGCGCACCACCATGCCCGCGGGCAGGGCGGGCTGAATCTGCAGGCTTGCCACAGGGGCCTGTTGCATGTCGTCGAGCCGGGCCCGAAGGCCCTGGCTTGACTGGCTTCGAAAAAATCGCAAGGCATCGTCTTGGTCGACAAAGACCAGGCTCGCGTCGTAGTCGAAATGCCCCGAGGCAAAGATTCCAACCAGCCGAAACGACTTCATGCGGGGCAAGACCCCCATCGGCCCGGCCCCGGGATCGGCCGTGGTCAGCATCACCGAATCCCCCATGCGCAGCCCGAGTGCGCCGGCGAGCTCACGGCCCACCACCATGCCGAAGCTACCGGGGGTAAGGTCTGCCAAGGCCCCGGCCTGCAGAGTCTGCAATGCGGGGCTTACGCCCGGCTCGCGCGCAGGGTCAATGCCACGCACCAATACGCCCTTGAGCTGGTCGCCACGCGAGGCCATGGCCTGGCCCACCACAAAGGGCGCCGTGGTCTGCACATGGGGGCTGCTGCGAATCGCTGCCTCTGCCGCCTGCCAGTCGACGGGCTCATAGGCGGGAGCAAGAACCTCCAAGTGCGAAAGCACGCCGAGCATGCGGTCACGGACTTCCTTCTGAAAGCCATTCATAACCGAAAGCACGATAATAAGGGCCGCAACTCCAAGCGCAATGCCTGCCGTGGCCATGGCGGAGATAAAACTAATAAATCTGGTGGATCGGCCCGCGCGCGTGTAGCGCAGGCCGAGTTGCAATTCATAGAACATGGCCGGAGTGTGCCATAGTCATTGACACCGCTTATGGGTAATCCAACCAAGACAACCCCGCTCACACCCGCCTCTACAGGCGCGCTTCTGGCAGCTGCTATTAACCAGACAGGACCCCTTGTCGTGATCGATTCCGGACTCATCGGGCCCACCGAAGCGACCAGTCTTCAACGCGCCCTGCCGCCCGCAATGACCGAAGCCGTGCGCCGAGGCCTGAGACTGCTGCGGGCGATGACCTGGCATGAGATTGACCCGGAAGTAGAACCCGACATCGCCCCTTTTACTGTGGTGCAGCCCGCATGGCTGGGGCTCTTTGAGGCCGCGCTGCGGGCATCTTCCCAGCCGTGGTCTGCCGGTATGCAGTCGGTGCCCTGGGCGGCCTGGGCGGCACAATCCGATGGCCTTGACCCTGCGCCCAATGAACACTGGATGCAGCTGCTGCCCTGCCGGGTGTCGCTTACCGCGCAGGCAGTCGGCCTGGTACCACTGGCCGCAGATGCCTTCACCGAGGCGCAGGTGCAGTGCATGACCGAATTAGTAGCCTGTTGGCCCGCCAGCCTGGTGCAGGCCCCCTCCGGTGCCATCTTCCTGCGGGCACAAGAATCCTTTGGCCTACGGTCGAGTACCCCAGAGTCTTTAACCGGCCTACACCTTGCCCATCACCTGCCTGTCGGGCCGCGCAGTGCCGACTGGCGGCGCCTCGCCAGTGAGATCGAAATGGCCTTTTTTGCGCTCGCCTCCGATGCCCCTAACCAGGCGGAGACCGTATGGCCCTGGGGTGCGGGGGCCCTGCCCGCCGTCAACGCGTCGCAGTCTGCACAACCAATAGCATCATCACCAGTGGCCCCTCATGTAAGCTCGGCAGCAACCTCCAATGAGACACCGAGCACAGTCGCGGCCCCCCAGCCAATTGCGGGCATGCTGGCGTGGCTGTCTAAACGGGGGTCTGCGGTCAGAGTCTCATGGCACCAGGCCGAAGACCTGGATACCTGGACACATGCCTGGCTGGCTGGCTTTAGCACCGTCGCAGAGGCCCATGACAAGCAGCTGCCTTGGACTCTAATAGCGACCCAGGCCTCGCAGGCCCGTATCTGGTCGTCCCTGTCGCCCTCGCATAGCGCGCCTCGCCCTGAGGGAGAAGTCTGGCAGACCGCCCTTACTGCGCTGCAGGCAGGCTGGCAGAGGCTCCTCGGCAAGACCCAAGAAGGCAGGCAGGACAACGACAACCCCGACTGGCGCAGTTGGCTTGGCCTGGCGGCGCGTTCCGACCCGTCGGAAGACGGTGCTCCCCATGGCGAGTGATCCTGCAACCCGCCTGCGTCTACAAGACCGGCCCGAGCGGTCAGAGGCCCGCCAGCGGCTGATTGCCAGCGGACTTGATCCGGTGCTGGCCGACTGCCTCTCGCGCAGGGGTATCGATGATCCTATGGCCCTGGACCCTGCCCTGCATCGGCTGCTGCCGGCCCGCGGGCTGCTGCATATCGAAGAAGCCGCAGACCAGATCGGCACCGCCATTGTCTCTGGCGAGTCACTCCTGGTGGTAGGCGACTACGACGCAGACGGTGCCACGGCCACAGCGGTGCTCGTGCGTGGCCTCAGGCGGCTTGGGGCACGGGTCTCTTTTCGGGTGCCCGATCGGTTTCGTTTGGGCTATGGCCTGACTCCCGGGCTTATTGAGGAAATTGCAGCAGAGGCCGAAAGCAACCCGCACAGCCCTGAAGAGATCTCTGGGCTTGCCGAGACTCCCGGGGCTCCCGGGCCATCCAAACTGCCCGGGCTTCCCCACTGGATCATTACCGTAGACAACGGCATCTCATCGATCGCTGGCGTTGCCGCCGCACAGGCCCTTGGCATACGGGTACTGGTTACTGATCACCATCTGCCAGGGCCCCAGCTTCCTGAAACCCTGATCATTAATCCCCAGCTGCCGGACTGCGGGTTCCCCAGTAAAAACTTAGCTGGCGTAGGCGTGGCCTTTTATCTATTGGTTGCCATTCGGGCCTGGCTGGCCCAGCGTAACCCGGTCCAGGGGCAATCCGAGATGGCCCGTATTGATGACCTGCTGCCGCTGGTGGCCCTGGGAACCGTGGCAGACCTGGTGCGGCTCGATGAGAACAACCGCCGACTCGTCGCCCAGGGCCTCTTGCGTATCCAGCGCGGACTTGCGCCCCCAGGCCTGCTGGCGCTCTTTCAGGTTGCCGGCCGCTCGCCCGCTAGCGCGACTGCCCAAGACCTGGGGTTTTATATCGGTCCCCGGCTCAATGCGGCAGGGCGTATGTCGGACATGGCAATTGGTATTCGCTGCCTACTCACCGACGACAGACAAGAGGCTTTGCAAGCCGCAGGCACCCTGCATACATTGAATCAGTCGCGACGCGACCTGCAGGCGCTGCAGACCGAGGCCGCGTCAAGCCAGACAGAGACGCTCTTGCGGAAGCAAGGCACGCTCGACAAGGCGCTAGTGCTCTTTGACGATCAGTGGCATCAAGGGGTCGTGGGCCTGATCGCGGGTCGCATTAAAGACCAGACCCATCGGCCCACCCTGGCCTTCGCCCCGGCTGAGCCCGGGTCTGAGTTACTCAAAGGGTCTGGGCGGTCTATTGTTGGGGTGCACCTGCGCGACCTGCTGGCCCGCATTGACAGCCTGGCCCCAGGGCTGATGACGGCCTTCGGGGGCCATGCCATGGCCGCGGGGCTCAGCCTGCCGCGTAGCCGGCTTGGGGAATTCACACGGCTTGTCGCGCAGGTGGCCGAAGAGATGATCGACGAGGCGCTGCTTGCCCCTGTGCTGCTTACCGACGGCCCGCTGCCTGCCCAAAGTTTTTCACTTGAGACAGCCAGGCTGCTGTCATCCCAGATCTGGGGACAGGGCTTTCCTGCCCCTGTGTTCTGTAACCAGTTTCTGGTGCGGCAGCAGCGGCTGCTGAAAGACCGTCACCTGCGACTAGACCTGGTGCTCGCTGATGACCCCCGTCAGCGGGTCTCTGCAATCTGGTTTAATGGCCCACTGGAATTACCCAACACGGCGCGCCTGGCTTTTAGTCTAGACATCAACAACTACCTGGGCACAGAGTCGCTGCAGCTCATGGTGCACGCGGCAGAAACACTGAACCCGATACACTAATCGGTTTTACGCCTACCCTGCCTCGACCCTGCCATGGAATCTGAACGACTCAACGCCCTCTCCTTCCTGATCAATGACCTGAAATCCCGGTTAGATGCCCTTCGGGGGTATCTTTGACTTTGATACCAAGTCGCGTCGGTTAGAAGAAGTCAATGCGCGGACCGAAGATCCCAGCCTCTGGAACGACCCGAAGCGCGCGCAGGAGATCGGCCGGGAGCGCAAATCTCTTGAAGATATCGTGCTCGGAATCTCAACCCTTAGCCAGTCGATTGCCGATAGCGAAGAGCTATTTGCCATGGCCCGAGACGAAGACGATGTGTCTACCCTAGAGGCCGTGGAGCATGAGACGCAGGGCATTGCCGAGAAGGTGGCCGCTCTGGAGTTTCGGCGCATGTTCTCCAACCCTGCTGACCCACTCAACTGTTTTCTGGATATCCAGTCGGGGGCAGGCGGCACCGAGGCCTGTGACTGGGCCTCAATGCTGTTGCGTCAGTACCTGCGCTATGCCGAGCGCAAGGGCTTTAAGGCCGAATTGCTAGAGGAATCCGAGGGCGACGTGGCCGGCATTAAATCGGCCACGATCAAGATCACTGGTGACTATGCCTTTGGCCACCTGCGTACCGAAACGGGGGTACATCGTCTGGTGCGCAAGTCGCCGTTTGACTCCAGCGGCGGGCGCCATACCTCATTTGCCTCAGTATTTGTCTATCCAGAGGTTGACGACAGCTTTGAGATTGATATCAACCCATCGGATGTGCGCGTGGACACCTATCGTGCCTCGGGCGCTGGCGGTCAGCACATTAACAAGACCGACTCTGCGGTGCGACTCACGCATCTTCCCACTGGCATTGTCGTGCAGTGTCAGAACGACCGATCGCAGCATCGTAACCGCGATGAGGCCTGGCAGATGCTCAAATCACGGCTCTACGAACACGAGATGCGCAAACGCATGGCCGAGCAGCAGAAGCTCGAGGACAGCAAGACCGATGTCGGCTGGGGCCATCAGATTCGTAGCTATGTGCTGGATCAGTCACGTATCAAAGACCTGCGCACCTCTGTAGAAATCTCGAACACCCAAAAGGTGCTCGATGGGGATCTTGACCCCTTTATTGAGGCAAGCCTCAAACAAGGGCTTTAATATGCCTGCGGCCACAGCCTTCACCACCACAGCATCAGAGGTTCACCCTATCCGTGACGCTATCCTTCAGACCCATCTAGAGGCGACCCGCTGTAGTCTCTCTTTGCCCTTTTGTGGATAACCCCCCCCATGACCGAACCCCCTACTTCTAGAGCCACTTCAATAACAGCAGAGGGCGCGCCCATCACGGATGAGAATCAGATCATCGCCGAGCGTCGGGCAAAGCTTGCCGCGCTTCGTGCCGAGGCGGGGCCGGCATTTCCCAATCAGGTACACCCTAGCCACAGTGCGCAGTCCTTGCATCTGGCCCATGAGACACAGACGCGAGAAGAGCTCGAGGCGC
>JBMSYB010000041.1:0-16886 GCA_049426285.1 Burkholderiaceae bacterium | reverse complement strand
GCGTAATCCGCGTCGCTTGAGGCGTGGCAGGTCAATACATAATGTCTAATTCCCGCAGGGAATTAAGTAAACTGTCACCGTAATTCGTAATTCCGTAATTCTAATTGCGTTACTCGTTATTCCCGGGCCCTTCTCTAAATACGAGGAGCAGGCGCTGCAGGGTTCACCATTACATCTCCACTGCACCCGGCCATTCGCGCCACGGGCGTGGGCATCGCAACCACAATGCGCGCGCCTGCATCACGCAGCATCGCTCGCTGCTCTGGGCTCGCTTCTATCCACCACCAGCCATCTGAAAGCTGATCACGTACTGGCAGCCCCAAGGCAAATATGGCCTCAGGAACCACCTGCGGCGCCCACACCAGACTGGGCAAAGGCTCATCGCGCATTGACTGCACGGCAATCCATATCGTCACCCCAGCAAGCGTGACCGACAGCAAAAAACCCAACGCTGCTAAATGAAGATACCGCTGCGCCACGATACGAACAAAGCCTAGCCCATGGCGTGCTGGGCCTAGCCCGCCGCGGATGGCGCCAGCTTGGGGCTAAAGAGCCGCTCACGAATGGGCAGGTGAACAATCGCCGCAGCAACAGCAAGCAGAACACTCATCCACCAGACGACGTCGTAGCTTCCAGTACGCGCAAAGAGATAACCACCCAGAAGCACCCCAACAAATCCCCCGATCTGGTGCGAGAGAAAGACAAACCCAAACAAAGTAGAGAGGTATTTGTTACCAAACATCACGCCGACCAGCTGCACTGTTGGCGGCACGGTAGAGAGCCAGAGCAACCCCATAAGCGCCCCGAAGGCAAGAGTTGTCGCTGGCGAAATAGGCAGCAGCAGAAACCCTGCGGTGACCACCGCACGCAGAAAGTAGATCCACGACAATAGAAGCCGGCGCGAATACCGTCCACTAAGAATGCCCGCCATATAGCCGCCGATCACATTGAATAGGCCTACCATAGCGAGTGCCCAGCTTGCAGTTCGTGCAGAGATGCCAAGGTCGCCTAAGTAGGGTGGCAGATGCACAGTAACGAAGGCAAGCTGAAAGCCACAGACAAAAAACCCGGCGGTAAGAAGCCAGAAGCTGGTATGCCCGAATGCCTGTCGAATCGCCTCGCGCAGGGAGGCCGCAGTACTGGTAACACCATGACTGGCTGCCGGGCTGGGAGCAGGCACGTCGGCCGAGGGCTTTTTCTCTTTTCGCGGGCGTAGCGCAAGGGCCAGAATAGGCGTACTCGCCATGCCGACTCCCATAATCATCATGGCGGCCATCCAGCCGTAGGCCTCGATAAACGCCTGCCCCACGGGCACGACCAGGAACTGCCCCAGGCTTGCCGTTGCGGTGCCCAGCCCCATGGCCCAGGCACGCCGCTCAGGCGGCATCATCTGCCCGAAGGCCGCGAGTACGGTATTGTGCCCCGCCCCACTCATACCGATACCAACCAAGAGTCCCGCAGTAATCGAGTACGACACCGGATCGGACGACACGGTAGAAAGAAGAAGGCCCGCGGCGAAAATCACGCCCCCCCCGGCAAGCACTCGCCAGGGGCCATACCGATCGGCGAGCGCTCCGGCGATGGGCTGGCCGACACCCCAGGCGAGATTCTGAATAGCCATAGCAATAGCAAATGCCTCGCGACCAAAGCCGAAACTCCCTTCAGCATCGGGGCTGGAAACGGGGTCAACGAAGAGGCCAAAACTAGATCGGAAGCCAAATGCAAGCATGCCGATCAAGCAGCCGCAGATCACCATTAACCACAGGGCCGTAGAAAGTTTGGGACGTGCCGAAGTCATAAAAGAGGTGGCCTAAGAAAAGATCGCTCGATCAATAGCTTTATGAGCACAACGAGCGTTACTGGTGAGCGAGCGAAAGCGCCTTACGAGCGGAATGATACTCCTGTGCCAACTGCTCAACGATTGATGCGGCCGGAAGCACAGCGTCAATCCCAGCTACGCTCTGGCCTGCACCCCAGATGTCTTTCCAGGCCTTCGCACCGGCTGCATCACGCAGTTGGCCCATGTCCATCTTTGACTTGTCAGAGCTTGCCAATGCAGCAGGGTCAAGCCCCGCACGCACGATACTGCCCTTAAGGTAGTTGCCCAACACCCCAGTGAAGCTGTTCGTGTAGACAATGTCTTCGGCGTGCGACTCGACCACCATCTGCTTGTATTCGGCCGAAGCGCGTGCCTCGACAGAGGCGACAAACCGAGTACCCATGTAGGCCAGATCAGCCCCCATAGCCTGAGCAGCGAGAATATGGTGCCCCCTGCTCATAGCCCCCGAAAGAATGACTACGCCCGTGAAAAACTGGCGAACCTCTTCAACCAGCGCAAAGGGGCTCAGCGCGCCGGCATGGCCACCAGCACCGGCCGCCACAAGAATGAGGCCATCGACGCCTACCTCAGCCGCCTTCTGCGCATGCCGCATACTGATAATGTCGTGAAATACCAAGCCTCCATAGCCATGGGCAGCTGCTACCACCGGCGTTGGCGCATGCAGGCTGGTGATCATGATCGGCACCTTAAACCGCACACAGGCAGCGATATCGCTCTCAAGCCGAGGATTGGAGGGATGGACAATCTGATTGACCGCAAAAGGCGCCGCCTTTGGGTCTTCCGCAAGGGCCTCCGTAATCTGACTAAGCCATTGGTCGAGCTCTTCGGAGGTGCGGGCATTGAGGGCGGGAAAGGACCCAATAATGCCTGCCTTGCACTGGGCAATCACCAGCGCGGGGTTTGAGACGATAAAAAGCGGCGCGCCAATAAGCGGCAGTCGCAGATGGTGAAGTAGTGAGGGTAGAGCCATACAGCCCTCACTGTACCAGGGCCGTAACAGATTAGGAAAGACCGGGTCCGTATGAACTCAGTAGATCGCTACGACACTCCCCGACTTCGCTATGCCACTCCCCGGCTGCCAAGTTTAGCTGCATCACGCGCGAGTGCCTCGCGGTCGGAAATACGCCTAAACCACAGCGTAATCGCCGTACTGGTAAGCACAATAAACAACGAGTACAGGAGCGGCACCAGCAGCACCTGCTGCTGTAGGTCTCCGGTGAAGGTTAGCGTAACAATCAGTGCAGCCAGAGGCCCGTTTTGAATACCGGTTTCAAGGGCAATGGTGCGACTGCGGTTAGCATCCTGGCGCAGCACTCTCGCAAAGAAAAAGCCCAAAGCCATGCCAATGAGCCCCAACCCTATTGCGCTGAAATAAACCGGCCATGGTGTTGTCGCAAGCAGCTCATGGTTACGCGGAACCCAGGTAACAATTAGAAAGAGGATTACCACTACCCCAAGAAGCGCTCCAAGGAGCTCAATGGTGGCGCCGATATTGGGATTAAACTTACGCAAGACCATGCCAATTACCGTAGGTACCAGCAGCACCACCAGCACCTGCGCCACATTGGCAGGTGGGATACGAAAGTCTCCCGATATACCCGCCTGCCCCGAATAGAAGTCCAGAAGAATCGGCACCATTACCAAGGCTACCAAGGTAGACACACTGGTCATCATGATGGACAGGGCCAGCACGCCCTTGCTGAAATAAGTAAAAATGTTGGAGGTAGTTCCCCCAGGCATGCAGGCAATAAGAATGAGGCCTACCGCCACCCCTGGTGGAAAGCCAAGGGTAACTGCCAGAAGGAAACCAAGAAACGGCATGATGCCGTACTGACACAGAACCCCCACCAGAATCCCCTTGGGCTTTCTGAAGGCAATAAGAAAATCACGGGGCGTAAGAGATGCTCCCATGCCAAGCATGATCACCATCATCATGATGCCCAGCAGTCTGGTTTCAAGTTCGGTCAACATGGTTTACATCGCCTCTTCGCGTAGGGCACGGCGCAGCACCTTGCCAATGGGGGTTTTGGGCAGTTGGTCCTTAAGGGCTACTGTCTTCGGTACCTTGTAGCTCGCCAGGTGCAGCCGACAATGGGCCGTAATCTGCTCCACTGTGGGAGGCGAGGGGTGATCTGGATTGGCAACAACAAAGGCGCAGACAGCCTCGTCTGTTTTGCTATCAGACACGCCAATAACAGCCACCTCCAGTACCGAGTCTAGTTGCGCGATAACGTCTTCAACCTCATTTGGGTATACGTTGAATCCAGAAACCAGAATCATGTCTTTCTTACGATCCACGATGCGCAAAAAACCCTGGGCGTCTATGGTGGCAATATCGCCGGTTGCCAGCCATCCTTGCTTCAAGACCCGTGCGGTCTCCTCTGGCTGGTTCCAGTAGCCCTGCATTACCTGTGGGCCTTTCACCCAGAGTTCACCCGGAACCCCTTCCGCAACCGGTTCTTCTTTTTCATCAAGCAGGCAGACTTCCGTCGCCGGCGCGGGCACACCGATACTGCCGAGCATGGCCTTGTCGCTAATTGGGTTGAAGCTCACGACGGGAGAGGTCTCGGTGAGACCATAGCCTTCCGAGATAGGCGTCTTTGTAACCTCCCGCCAGTGCTGAGCGACTGCGGTATGCAGCGAGGCACCCCCTGCAATCGAAGCCTTTAAATGTTTGGGCGGATAGGCGAGAAACCATTCCTCATTCAGAAGCCCATTAAAGAGGGTGTTGACGCCAGTCATCCAGGTAATTGGGTAGTTTTCGATAGCCCGCTGCAGGTTACGAATCGGACGAGGGCTGGGAATAAGAATGTTACGGGCCCCGATCGACAAGAATCCCAAGAGATTCGCCGTAAAGGCGAAGATGTGATACAGCGGCAATGCCGTGAGAACACACTCTTTGTGGGGCTGCATCTGATCAGCTCCCATAGCGATCATCTGCTGCACATTACGCAGCAGGTTTTCGTGCGACAGCATGGCCGCCTTGCTTACCCCAGTGGTTCCCCCGGTGTACTGCAATACCGCGAGATCGCTGGGCTTGAGCTCCTTCCAGAAGCCGCTGGCCGACTGCCCAGAGAGGGCTGTGGCGCCTTGCCGTAAGGCTTCGCGCAGCCGCACATGGGGCACACGAATAGGCGGTAAGACCTGAGCCCAGACCTTTTGCACCAGTCGCACCACCGCATTGGGAATCGCCGGGAAGAACTCCGACACAGCAGCAACGACCACATGCTGAACCTGGGTTTTGGCAAGCACCTCCGGCAGCTTGTCAGCAAACATGTCGACAATTACCAAAGCCTTCACGCCAGCATCATTGAACTGGTGAATCATCTCGGAGGGCGTATAAAGAGGGTTGGTATTCACCAAAACACAACCCGCCTTAAGCACCCCGAACGCGGCTACGGGAAACCCCAAAGAGTTTGGTAACTGCACCGCCACACGGTCGCCGACCGAAAGTTTTAGAACGCTGCGCAGATAAGCCGCAAAAGCATCAGACAGCGCGTCCACCTGAGAAAAGTCGAGGCTGCCATTCATGCCATTGGGAACAACACAGGTAAAGGCCTTAGCCTTGGGGTCGTCGCGCGAGAATGCCTGACATCGTTCGTGCACGAACTCCGCAAGCGAACGATGGTGTAACTCTGGCAGCACGCTGGGAATCTGATGGACTCGATAGGCAGCCTGCCACAGGGCAGCCCAGGCCGGCGAGGATCCTGTTGTCACTGGAGTCTCCTTTCAAACAGCGTGGAACTGTCTGCAGTGTGTTGTTATAAAAATAGGTGCTATGTGATGCGCAATGAAGCGGAATTCTCACCCCTTCAGGCACCGATTGCCAGACCCGTGAAAACCCGCAGTTAGTCTTGCATTCCGCCCGAAATTGCCGTAAATTCAAACGAACGTATGAATGAACTTGACCAACGCCGCGCAGGAAAAGCCCCCGATACCCGCGACCGCATTCTGCGGGCGGCCGAGCAGCTCTTCATGACCCATGGGTTTCAGGCAACCTCCATGCGTCAGATTACGGCCGCAGCGCAGGTCAACCTTGCTGCGGTGAACTACCACTTCGGTAGCAAAGAGGCTCTCGTTCAAGAGATCTTTCACCAGCGCTTAAGCTGGCTCAACCAGGAACGGTTGCTAGCCTTAGAGCGCCTAGAGCGCGCCGCAGGGGGTAAGCCGGTCAAGCCCTCAAAAATTCTTGATGCCTTTTTTGGCACCTTGCTGCGGCTAGGCCAGAACTCCAGCGGCGGCGCCACTTTTTTGAGGCTACTGGGCCGTACGCTTACCGAACCTACCGAATTTGCGCGGGCATTTCTGGCCCACGAGTACGAAGATGTCCTCGACCGCTATAAGCAGGCGCTTTTCAAGGCCCTGCCCGACGTGCCCAAGCCCGAGATTGTCTGGCGGTTTCATTTCATGCTCGGGGCCACTGCCTATGCCATTGCAGGCACCGACAGCCTGCAGCTGCTGGCCTCACAGCAAGACCGCCACGGGCTTCTGGGACAAGAAGACGCAGCGCTGCAATTTGAACGGCTACTACCGCGGCTGATGCACTTTTTAACCGGAGGGCTGCGTGCGCCGCTTCCGGTTTTTGAACAAGCCGAGGCCAAGACCGTCAAACGGTCTATAGCCCGCAATTCCGCATAGGAGAACCAGACCATGCCCCTGACCGCATCTATTTTTAAGGCCTTTCGTAAGGCGCTTCCGAGTATGTCGGAAACCGAGCGCGCGGCGCTCGAGGCTGGCACCGTCTGGATTGAGGCCGACCTCTTTCGTGGCAAGCCCAACTTTGCACGACTCATGGCATTGCCCAAGCCCTCACTAACGGCTGAGGAGCAGTCGTTCTTAGACAACGAGGTGGAAGAGGCCTGCCGTATGGTGAACGACTGGCAGATCATTCACCAGACCCATGACATGCCGCCTGAGGCCTGGAAGTTCATTAAAGACAAAGGCTTTTTAGGCATGATCATTCCGAAACAGTACGGTGGTCTGGGCTTTTCCGCCTACGGCCATTCGGAAGTCATTGCCAAGCTATCGACGCGTTCGTCTCCCCTAGCGGTGTCTGTCATGGTGCCCAACTCGTTGGGGCCTGCCGAGCTACTCATGCACTACGGTACCGAGGCGCAGAAAAGCCACTACCTCCCGCGGTTGGCCAAAGGCCTTGAGATACCCGCCTTCGCGCTCACCAGCCCCTGGGCAGGGTCTGATGCCGCAGCGATTCCCGATGTGGGGGTGGTCTGTAAGGGGCAGTGGCAGGGCAAGGAAGTAGTGGGTATGAGGGTGACCTGGAACAAGCGCTACATTACCCTTGCGCCGGTTTGTACCATTCTTGGCCTTGCCTTTCGGCTCTACGACCCCGACCATCTCTTGGGCGCTGAGTCTGACCTCGGCATCACCTGCGCACTCGTGCCCCGCGAGCATCCTGGTGTGCAAATCGGCCGAAGGCATATTCCCTTGCATACCTATTTTATGAATGGACCGACCGAGGGTCATGAGGTCTTTATGCCTCTTGACTTCATCATCGGGGGCCCGAAAATGGCAGGCCAAGGCTGGCGCATGCTGATGGAATGCCTGTCGGCTGGCCGGGCAATCTCTCTGCCGTCGGCCAACGCGGGTATATCGCAGTTGGTAGCACGGTATGTCGGCGGATATGCTCGGGTACGCAGCCAGTTTAAAACGCCCATTGCGCGGTTTGAAGGGATCGAAGAGGCCATGGCGCGTATCGCGGGCTACAGCTACATGAACGATGCTGTGCGTACGCTCTCGGCCCAGGCCATCGACTTGGGCGAGCGGCCCTCAGTAGTATCAGCCATTGCCAAATACCACGTCACCGAGCGCGCCCGATCGCTCATGAATGACGGCATGGATATCGTCGGCGGCAAAGGCATCTGTTTAGGCCCACAAAATATTCTCGGCGTGGTCTACCAACAGATGCCCGTGAGTATTACGGTAGAAGGCGCAAACATTCTCACCCGCAGCCTTATCCTTTTTGGCCAGGGTGCGATTCGCTGCCACCCCTACGTGCTCAAAGAGATGCAGGCCGCACAAGACCAAGATCTTGCGCGGGGCCAGCGCAACTTTGGCCAGGCCTTCTGGCGCCATGTGGGCTACACCATTGCCAATGGCGCACGGGCCAAATGGCATGGCTGGACGGGCGGCATCTTTGCCACCCCCAATGCGCCCGTAGCCCCTCTGTTTGCGAATCAAGTACGCAGACTGCACTGGTACTCGGTGGCCTTTGCCTATCTGGCCGATCTGGCCATGCTCAGCCTGGGAGGCAGCCTCAAGCGCAAAGAGAAAATCTCCGCACGGCTAGGCGATATCTTGTCGCTGCTCTTTATTGCCAGTTGTGTCATTAAAAAATTCGAATCCGAGGGCCGTCGCGCCGATCACGCCGCCGTCGCACAGTGGGCGGTAGAAGACTGCCTACACAAGACGGCCACTGCCTTTCGCGGGGTGCTTGCCAATTTTCCTAATCGGGCCTTAGCCTTGGGGCTCAGGCTGGCCCTATTTCCGTGGGGGCTTCGCCAGCAGCCACCGTCTGACGCGCTTGGGCGAGACGCAGCACGTAGCCTTACCCAACCAGGTGACACCCGCGATGCACTAACCCGCCTCTGCTTTCTGCCGAAGTCCGTCGAGGAGCCTTTGGGCGCACTCGAAGAGGCGCTGCGTACGACGATTGCATGCGAGCCCATCGATGCCAAGATTCGCGCGGCGGAAAAGGCCGGTCGCTTCAAAGGGGCGCCACGCGGCAATGTGCGCGACCTGCCTGGCCTGGCCCATGAGTTGGGCGTCATCTCAGACGAAGAGGCCAAGGCTTTAGCCACGCGCGACGCCCTGCGCGATCGGGTGATTCATGTCGATGACTTTCCGTTTGCGATTCGCGTCGAGGGTAACAAATCCGATACCGATGCTGATCATGATTCAGCCGGGGCATTGCGACGAACCACGAACGCGGGCGACGGGCACAACGCTGCCAGCCATATTGCCACTGACAACACCGCGGCAATCGAGCGCAAGGTCGCTTAGCTATGGGCTCAGTCATCGCGTCCTCCGCACCGGTCTATATCGTCGATGGAGCCCGAACGCCATTCCTGAAGGCCCGCGGCGGACCCGGCGCCTTTAGTGCCTCCGACCTTGCCACGCAGGCGGGCCGAGCGTTGCTACTGCGTCAGCCGGTCAGACCGAGCGATCTGTCAGAGGTCATTCTGGGCTGCGCCGCCCCCGCGCCTGATGAAGTCAATATCGGCCGCGTGGTAGCCCTGCGTATGGGCTGCGGCGAGAAGGTGCCAGGCTTTACCGTGATGCGTAACTGCGCCTCTGGTCTGCAGGCCATCGACTCGGCCATGGCCAATATTCAGCGGGGTAGATCCGACCTCGTTCTTGCTGGCGGAGTCGATGCCTTGTCCCGTACACCCCTTATTTATAACGACACCATGGTGCGTTGGTTTTCGGCTATGGCAGCAAAGAAGACTACAGCGGCCAAGCTCGGGCAGTTTTTAAAGCTTCCGGTGGGCGCGGCCCTGCAGCCTGTAATCGCTATTCTTAAAGGGCTTACCGACCCTGTGGTCGGGCTCTCGATGGGTCAGACCGCAGAGAATCTCGCCTATCGTTTTGGCATCACGCGCCAAGACATGGATGCCTATGCCAACCAAAGCCATCATCGTGTCGTCACAGCGCGCGATACGGGAATTTTTTCCAACGAGATCGTACCCATCGTCGATAACCGCGGCACCGTTTACAAAGACGACGATGGCGTACGCGGCGATTCCACCGAAGAGGGTCTGGCTAAGCTGCGACCCGTGTTCGATAGGCCCTACGGAAACATCACGGCAGGCAATAGTTCCCAAGTCACCGATGGCGCCGCCTGGGTGCTGTTGGCCTCAGAGGCAGCAGTAGAAAGGTTTGGTCTGTCGCCCATCGCGCGCATAGTCGATCTGCACTGGGCCGGCCTTGATCCTGCGGAAATGGGGCTCGGGCCTGTGCACGCCGCGACGCCACTTCTGCAGCGTCATGGCCTCGGGCTCAACGATCTTGACCAATGGGAGATCAACGAGGCGTTTGCGGCCCAGGTACTCGGGTGCCTAAAGGCCTGGCAAGATGCCGAATACTGCCGCACGCAGTTGGGCTGCGCTCCCATGGGTACGCTTGATGAATCGAGACTCAATTTACATGGCGGCGCCATTGCCATCGGCCATCCGGTCGGCGCCTCTGGCACACGAATCGTTCTACATCTGGCGCGCAGCCTTCGGGAGAAGGCAGGCGCCCATCGCGAAGGCCATAACAAGGCCCAGAGCGACGCCCAGAACGAGGCTCCTAATCCAGCCTCAGGCGACACTCCTAATAGGCACTCGACCCTGCGCGGTATGGCCGCAATTTGTATTGGTGGCGGGCTCGGTGGCGCAGCATTAGTGGAGGCGGTGTAATGACCAGATCAATCACCGCACTACCCGCCACACTGTCGGGTCCCGAGACGGCTACGGCCTCTGTTATCCCCTTGCAGCACTGGATCCTTACGCCCGACAGTCGCCATCCCAAACTTTTCTGGGCCACGCTACAGACGGAAGGCGCAGGGCTCAATACCCTGTCGGCCGCAGTGCTCGACGAACTTCGGCAGATCCTCGATTACCTCGAAAGAACACCACCCGCGGGGCTTATCATCGCCTCGGGTAAGAACTCTGGCTTTGTCGCCGGGGCTGATATCGAGGAGTTCAAGACACTCACCACCTCTGAGAAGGCCATTGCACTGGTCGAACGAGGCTGGAGCCTCTTTAATCGACTGGCTGCGGTGCCCTATCCCACACTCGCGCTCATCAACGGTGTCTGTCTCGGCGGCGGGCTCGAGCTTTCACTGGCCTGCCGGTATCGCATTGCGGTGGACACGCCGTCTACCCGCTTGGGCCTGCCGGAAGTCTTGCTCGGCATCGTGCCGGCCTGGGGCGGGATGCGACGCCTGCCCAAGCTTATTGGGCCGCAGGCCGCCTTAGACATGATGCTTACAGCAAAGAGTCTGGATGCGCGGCGGGCAAAGAAAATGGGGCTCGTCGATCTCGCGGTTGCCCCAAGGGTCATGCACGACTCGGCCCGGGGCCTTGTCTTGTCAGGAAGGCCCACCGCCCGAGCCTCGGGCATGAAGGCCTTCATGAACCTGGGTCTGATGCGACCGATGGTTGCCCACATGGCCCGCAAGCAGGTAGCCCGCAAGGCGCGGCAAGACCATTACCCCGCTCCCTATGCGCTCATCGATCTCTGGCAGAAGACCGACGGGGATGCACTGCGGGCCCCGGCGCTGCTCGATCAGATCGTGCGATCACCCACAGCGAGCAACCTGGTAAGAGTCTTCTTTCTGCAAGAGCGCTTAAAAGGACTGGGCAAAGTACCAACCGAAAACACTACTCTGCTAGCCCCTGGGCGCGCCGATACGTTCTCACATGCGCCGACCCATATTCACGTGGTCGGCGCCGGAACCATGGGCGGCGATATTGCTGCCTGGTGCGCCCTGCGCGGGTTGAAAGTCACCCTGCAAGACCAGGGAATCGAGCGCATTCAGCCAGCGCTTGCCCGGGCGCAGACCCTGTTTGCCAAACGCCTGCGCGATCCCTATGCCCGACGCGCCGCCCAAGACCGTCTCCTACCCGACCCCATGGGCCACGGCATAGCCCATGCCGACCTCATTCTAGAAGCCATCTTTGAAGACCTTAAGGCCAAGCATGGCCTGCTGTGTGATATCGAAAAACGCGCCCGACCCGATGCGGTTATTGCCAGCAATACTTCTAGCCTGCGGATAGAAGACTTGCGTAGCGTAATGCAAAGGCCCGAGCGACTGGTGGGCGTGCATTTCTTTAATCCGGTAGCCATGATGCCCCTGGTGGAAGTGGTGGGAGCCGATGGCGTCGACCGTAGCGCACTGCAAAGGGCGCTGCAGTTTGTTCGCTCTATCGATAAGCTACCCCTACCGGTAAAGAGTGCGCCCGGGTTCCTGGTCAATGCTGTACTCGCTCCTTACATGCTCGCGGCCATGCGTAAGGTCGATGCGGGACTATCGGCCTGTGACATCGACCAGGCCTTGCTCGACTTTGGTATGCCCATGGGGCCACTCACGCTTGCAGATACGGTGGGACTTGATATTGCCTTGGCTGCTGGACGGGCGCTGGCGGCGGAGCATCCCGCTGGAAATGCCGACAACAAAACGCCCGAGGCCTCCCCCGATGCAAAAGCAGATGGCGCCAGTCGTGTGAACACCACTGTTCCCCAGTGCCTTCAAGAGCGCGTCAATGCGGGACATCTTGGCAAGAAAACCGGTCAAGGCTTCTATATCTGGAAAGACGGTAAGGCCAGCGGGCCTGGCAGTCTGCCGCATGTACAACAGGCGCCAGTATCTGCAAACGCCCGGGCCTTAGCCGAAGAATTGGTTGCGCCTCTCGTAAACCGTACCCGGGAACTTGTTGCTTCCGGGATCGTGGCTGATGCCGATCTCGCTGATGCGGGCGTGATCTTTGGTACCGGCTTCGCCCCGTTTCGGGGGGGGCCATTACATTGGCAGGACAGCACAAAAAATAGCAAAGGACTCGAATGATGATCACCGCTCGCCTGCCACAGTTTCCGCGCGTGGCTGTACTCGGCGCTGGTGTGATGGGAGCGCAGATCGCTGCCCATCTGGCCAATGCTGGCATTGCAGTCGACCTGCTTGATCTGCCTTCTGATGCCGACAGTCAGAACGGTACGCCCTCGGGCACTGCAACCGCAAAAGCTGCAGATGCGCCAGGAGGCAAAGCGGGAGGTACAACCACCGACAAGAATGCGATTGCACGTGCGGCCGTCGAGCGATTAAAGAAACTCGAGCCTGCGCCTTTGAGCGGTCGTCACAGCCTCTCGCGCATCACAGTAGGCAACTTTCGTGACGACATGCAACGGCTCGCCCAGTGTAGCCTCATCATTGAGGCGGTGGCCGAGCGCATGGAAATTAAGCGCAGCCTCTATGCCCAGATGGCCCCGCATATCGGCAGCCGGGCAATTGTGGCCAGCAACACCTCCGGCCTTTCTATCGAGGCGCTCGCCGAAGAGATTCCCTCGCAGGCGCGTTCGCGTTTTTGCGGTATGCATTTCTTTAACCCCCCGCGGTACATGAAGCTCGTCGAGCTCATTGCAGGAACGCAGACCGAAGACTGGGTCGTAGACACACTCGAGGCATGGCTGACCCAGACACTAGGCAAGTCGGTGATTCGCGCCCTGGATACCCCCAACTTTGTGGCCAACCGCATTGGGGTGTTCTCACTACTTGCCGTCATGCACCAGACCCAGGCCTTTGGGCTCTCGATTGACGCGGTCGATGCCCTCACTGGCCCGCGCATTGGCCGGCCCAAGAGTGCCACCTACCGCACCTGCGATGTGGTGGGTATCGACACCCTGGGCCATGTGGTCAAAACCATGCAAGACCAGCTCACCAATGACCCCTGGTATGCACACTTTCGGCTTCCTGGTTTTATTGAAAAACTAATCAATAGTGGCGCTTTAGGCCAGAAGTCGGGTAGGGGTCTCTATCGTAAGAATGGCAAGGTCATTGAGGTACTCGATACCGCCACTGGAGACTATGCGCCAGGGCAGGCCCAAGTTTCTGCCGAAGTCGAGCGGATTCTGCAGATCAAGAATCCAGCCGAACAGATGCATGCGCTACGCGCCTCAGACGAGCCACAGGCCCAGTTTCTCTGGGCGATCTTTCGGGATGTCTTTCACTACAGCGCTGTGCATCTGGCTAGCATGGCCCATAATGCGCGCGACCTCGATCTCGCTATGCGCTGGGGCTTTGGCTGGGCCTTGGGCCCCTTTGAACTCTGGCAGGCCGCCGGCTGGCAAGAAACTGCAAAGGCCATTGCCCAGGATATTGCGCAGGGTAAGGCCATGTCGTCTGCGCCCCTGCCCGACTGGTGTTTAACAACAGATGGCGCAGCACGCATGGGCGTGCACACGCCAATCGGATCGTTCTCGGCCGCCACAGGCACCCTGCAGGCCCGGTCCTCGCTTTCGGTCTATAGGCGTCAGATTTTCCCCGAACGCGTGTTGGGCGAGTCGCCATTGGCCGGCCCGCGCGTCATGGCCTCCCAAAAAGCCGGCGTCACCCTGCAGGAACTGCCTGGCCTGCGACTATGGCATCTGCCCGAGCACGACCCTGGTGTGGGTATTGTGTCCTTCACCTCGAAGATGCATGCGGTAGGCGATGAGGTGCTGCACAGCCTCATGCAGGTGCTGCAGACAGCGCCTGACCATCAAAGCCTGGAGGCACTGGTGCTCTGGCATGAACCGCCCTTCTCGGTGGGCGCCAATCTATCGCAGGTGCTGCAGGCCTGCGAGGGGCAAGACTGGGACATGCTTGAGAATATGGTGGCCATGTTTCAGCAAGCAGCCCAGGCAATCAAATATTCTCGCCTGCCGCTGGTGGCCGCAGCCCAAGGCTTGGCACTGGGCGGAGGCTGCGAGTTTCTGATGCATGCGCCGCGCCGCGTGATGGCACTGGAAACCTATGCAGGGCTGGTAGAAGCTGGCGTAGGGCTCATCCCTGCAGGTGGAGGTTGCAAAGAGTTTGCGCTACGGGCAGCACAGTGGGCGGCCCAGAGCCCCACCCCTGCCGAAGTCTTTCCTTTTATTCAGTCGGTCTTCACCACTATCGCCATGGCTAAGACAGCCAAGAGTGCCCACCAGGTGATCGAAATGGGCTTTGGTCAGTCACACGACCTGGTGGTCTTTCATCCCGACGAACTCTTATATGCAGCGCTGCAAACCGCGCGCGGCATAGCCAATGCAGGATACTGCCCCGCCCTGCCACCGGCGCCTTTCCCCGTGGCAGGCCGAACGGGCATCGCTAATCTCGACATGATGATCGTGAACATGCAGGAAGGTGGCCAAATTTCCGCCCACGATGCCCGTGTCGCCCATGCTGCTGCTGTCGCCCTCTGCGGTGGGCTCGTCGATGCAGGCAGCAAGGTCTCGGAAGACTGGATTATTCAGACAGAGCGGGCCGAGTTTATGGCCTTATTGAGAACGCCCGAAACCCAGGCCCGCATGGCGCATATGCTCAAGACCGGCAAGCCTCTTCGCAATTAACAGCATGGATTCACCCAACCCAGCAGGATGCAGTCAGAACTCTGTTCCCACGGCATACCCGCAACATCGACGCTTCCCTACGCACACAAGGCCCGCAACATGACCTCTTCCTCCATTCAACCCGCATACATCGTTGCTGCGCAACGCCTACCCGTCGGCCGCAAGGGTGGGGTCTTGGCCCGATCCCGGCCCGATGACATGCTCGCCCATGCCATTCGAGCGACGCTTGCCGCCATGCCCGAGATCGACCCCACACAGATTGGTGATGTGATTGTGGGTTGTGCCATGCCTGAGGCCGAGCAGGGCATGAATGTCGCCCGTATCGGATTATTGCTTGCCGGAGTTCCTAAAGAGGTCCCTGGCATGACCATTAACCGCTTCTGCGCGTCGGGCCTGCAGGCTGTTGCGCTAGCGGCACAGAAAATCCAGTTGGGTGAGGCCGATCTCATGATTGCGGCGGGCACCGAGTCGATGTCCGCGATGCCCCAGATCATGGGCAACAAGATCGCCATGAACCCGCGTATCTTTGCAGAGGATACCCAGCGCGGTATTGCCTTTGGGATGGGGCTTACCGCAGAGAAGGTCGCAACCCAATGGGCGGTCAGCCGCGAAGACCAAGACGCCTTTGCCCTGGCCTCCCACCAGAAGGCTTGTGCCGCACAGGCGGCGGGACACTTCGCGACGGAGATGAGCCCACTTGAAGTGTCTCACCATCAGCCCGACCTAGCACGGCTTGAGATACGGGTACGCCATCAGACAGTGGATCGCGACGAAGGTCCTCGGGCCGATACCAGCCTTGAAAAGCTGAGCAAACTAAAGTCCGTCTTTCATGCGAAGGGCTCGGTGACGGCTGGAAATTCATCACAGATGTCCGATGGGGCCGCGGCCCTGATGCTCGCCTCAGAGGCGGCCGTCAAGCGCTATGGCCTCAACCCGCTCGCACGATTTGTCTCGTTTGAGGTCGCGGGCGTACCGCCGGAAGTCATGGGTATTGGCCCCATCGCAGCGATTCCCAAGGCCTTGTCACGCGCGGGCCTGAAGACCCAAGATCTAGACTGGATTGAGTTAAACGAGGCCTTCGCCGCCCAGGCCCTCGCAGTTATGCGCGAACTCTCGCTCGACCCCGCGAAGGTCAATCCCTTAGGCGGCGCGATTGCCTGGGGACATCCTCTCGGCGCTACCGGCGCCATTCGCGCTGCAACGGCTATCCATGGGCTGCGGCGTACCCAGGGTCGGTATGGGCTGGTGAGTATGTGTATCGGAACGGGCATGGGTGCGGCTGGCGTATTCGAGCGGCTCTAGCCACTCGCCGCTCGCCTCTCAATCTGCACCCCTCCCCACGTACTCATGGCTGCCTTTCGATTTCCTTTTTTCTGGAAGCTCTCGACCCCCACCCGCGCCCGGGTCATGCACTGGGGCTTTAACCTTTTCCCGGCCTTTCGTGGCGCGGGAGGTCGCCTGCTCTGGGTGAGCCCCGACTTTCTCTCGATGCGGGCGCGACTAAAATTCAACTGGCGCACGCGCAACATCATGGGTTCGGTCTACGGCGGGTCTATGTTTGCGGTCACCGATGGGCCTCACCCCATTATGCTCATGTCCGCCCTCGGCCCCAACTATGTGGTCTGGGACAAATCCGCGCAGATTCAGTATCGACGCCCCGCCTATGAGGATCTCTATGTAGACTTTTCGTTTACAGCAGAGGAAGTCGAAGACATCAAGAGACTATTGGCAACTCGCCCCGAGCTCGACCACACCGTGCACATGCAACTCATTGACCTGCATGGCGAAGTCCATGCCCGTGTACAACGCACCCTCTATGTCGCGCATCGAAGTCACGTAGAGGAAAAACGTCATAAGAGAAATCTGGCTGATCCGTCTGGCAAATAACGTCCCAAGCGCCTGCAGGCCGGTCTAGCCCATGGCGGGTTCGAGGGTCTGCGGGGGTTATTTGCGACGG
>JBMSYB010000040.1:0-19130 GCA_049426285.1 Burkholderiaceae bacterium | reverse complement strand
CCACTTAAGGACCAGATGACTGAGGCCCTGCGGTTTGACCTGATCGTGTCTAACCCGCCCTATATCGCCGCCGCAGACCCACACCTTCAGCAGGGCGACCTGCGGTTTGAGCCAGCCGAGGCGCTAAGCGGGATTCGAAAGACCCAGGACGGGCTGAGCGAGGCCGACCGAATTGTCTCCGAGGCCCCCCATTGGCTGCGGCCCGGTGGCAGCCTTCTGCTGGAGCATGGCTGGAACCAACAGGCCGAGGTGCTTGGCTTATGCAAAAGGGCGGGATTCTCTGAGGCTATTGGCCTGCCCGACCTTACCGGCAGCCCCCGAGCGGTGCACGCTCGTCTATGATGAGAGAAATTTCTTCTCAGCCCACTCTATCTCTCACACAGAAAGGACTGTTGGCCATGGATGCCAAAGACTTCGTACATCAGACCGTAACCGAGAACGCCGTAGTGTTGTTCATGAAGGGCACCGCCCAGTTTCCGCAGTGTGGCTTTTCTGGCCGGGCGATACAGCTGCTTCGGTCTTGTGGCGTGACCCAGGTCGCCACTGTCAATGTGCTGGAAGACGAGTCCGTTCGGCAGGCCGTAAAAGACTATGCAAACTGGCCCACTATTCCGCAGTTGTATGTCAAAGGCGAGTTTATTGGTGGCGCCGACATCATGGGGGAAATGCATGAATCCGGAGAGCTTGCAAAGCTGTTCCAAGAGGCCGGCATCGTATCCTAGCCTCGCCCGGGTGAGTTGCCCGAGGCGCCGGGAGATGCAATCGCGCCAGACGCTCTAAGCATATGCAGCCGCAGCCCAAGCCACAAAAGCGCCTGGGCACCCACCACCATCAAGATCATGCGCACGGCATGAAATGCGGTAACCGTGGGTGGGTCTAGCCCAAGCACCTTCGCAACAATCGCCATCTCGGCAATGCCACCGGGGGCGGTGGCCATAAAGCTCACCACCCAGGGCAGGCCGGTAGCCCACCAGATAAGCCCTGCCAGGCCCAGGCCCATCAGGCCGTAGAAGCCGGTCATCACCAGAGCGGCCCGGGCTGCGGAGGCGAATGCGCTGAGCCTGGCACGGTCAAACCGCTGACCCAGGTTCCAGCCCAGGAGCACCTGGCCGCCTGCCACCAGCCAGGGCGCCAACCGGGCATCTGCGAGCCAAAAAACCGCGGCCAAAAGGGCAGTGACCAGGGGCCCTAAGACCCAGGGGTTCGGCAGCCCCAGCCGCCCAAAGCCCCAGGCGAGAACAACACCAGCCGCCGCCAGCGCCGATGTCTCCGAAAACCCTAGCCATGCGCCACTGCCCGCCAAGCCAGGCAGATCAGACATGCCAGGTAAACCAGACAAATCCGACAGGCGAGGTAGTGGATGAGACAAAGCCGAGCTCCCAAGCCAGGCCGAGGCAATCCAGGGCACCGTGCTGACCACCAGAAAGACCCGAATGCTATGCACCAAGGCCACAAGGTCGGCACGGGCGCCCGAGGCAGCGGCCTGCTGCGCCATATCGCTGGCCGCCCCTATTGCAGCCGAATAGAAACTGGTCTTTGCGTCGCAGCCCGTCAGTCTCTGAAAGAGCACAGCGCCCAACAGGCTAAGAAGGCAGGTAAGGATCGCAGACACGACAATCCAGGTTCCATTGCCCAAAAGGCCGGCGATCACCGGCGCGGTGAAGTACAGCCCCAGCGCAAGCCCGATTGTCATCTGGCCGATCCGAACCCCAGGACCAGGCAGCGGGGCCGCCCCGACGGTAAGGGCCAGCAGGCTCGCGGCAAAAAGGCTGCCCAAAAGCCAGGGTAGGGGCACTGCCAGAAGCCAGAAAATGGCGCCACCCAGAACTGCAGACAAAAAAGTGATGGCTAGTTTGCGCAAGGCCTGCATGCCAGTGGGGCCCGTGTTACTGCGCCTTGGCAGGGTCTGCAGCCACCTGATTCTGCGCCTGGATGCCAAGGACCATCTCACTAATCCGCGCGCGCAGCCACCAGAGCAGAAAGAGCCCAGGCAATGCCGCAAAGAAGCTTCCCAGGAAAAAGGGGGGCCAGCCCCAGGCGCTTGCGGCATGTCCGGCAAAGGGGCCCACCCAGACCCGGCCCACCGAGGCAAGGGCCGAGAGCAGCGCAAACTGGGTGGCCGTAAACCGCTGGTCGCACAGTGTCATGAGAAACGCCACAAAGGCGGCCGTGCCCATGCCGCCAGCAAGGTTCTCCAGAAGGACCACCATCGTCATGTCGAGAATAGCGGGGTCTGGCAGGCCGGCGAGCCACCAAAACCCCAGGTTCGTAACCGCCTGCAGCGTGCCGAATAAAAATAGCCCGCCCCAGAGCCCAATCCGCGCAAGCAAAAGGCCTCCGGCAAGGCCACCGATCAGGGTTGCCGCAAGCCCCATTCCCTTATTCACGGCACCCACCTCAGCAGCCGAAAAGCCTGCCCCTCGAATCAGAAAGGCCGTCGACAGGCTGCCAGCAAATGCATCGCCGAGCTTATACAAGACGATCGCAGCCAGAAGCCACCAGGCCGCTCTACGGCCGAAAAACTCTCGGAAAGGCTCAACCACTGCCGCCCGCAGATTCGCGGGCGGGCGGGCGGTGCTCGGCTCGGGTGCGAAGGCGGCGACAACCGCCAATACCAGGCAGAGCCCGGCCATGACCCGGTAGGTTCCCGCAAACCCAAGATAAAGATCGGCAAGCATCAAGGCCATGCCGCCAGAGACCAGCATCGCTATGCGGTAACCCACGACCGACCAGGCTGCCCCCAGGCCACGCTGTTCAGGCCTGAGAGACTCGGCTCGCCAGGCATCAAAGACAATGTCGAAACTGGCAGAAAAGACCACCAGCAGAAAGGCCATGCTTGCCAGCCAGACCAGGCCCCCTGGCGCCATTGGCTCGGAAAACGACATGGCCACCAGAATGCCGGCCATGGCGAGTTGCAGGCCCACCAGCCAGCCTCGGCGACGGCCTCCTGCGCGGCCTCCAATCTGATACCGATCAAGCAAGGGTGCCCAGCCAAACTTGTAGGTGTAGGGCAATCCCAGTACGGTGAGCCACCCCAGGGTCTTCAGGTCAACCCCCTCCACGGTGAGCCATGCCTGCAACGTGCCCGATGACAAGGCCAGGGGAAGGCCGCTGGCAAAGCCCAGAACGAGGGTCATGATCAGCAATGCCCGCGGTGGAACCCCCGGCAGAGCGCCCGAGGCAGAGGCCGGCGAAGAAACCCCGTGAGCCGGTGGTCCGGAGCCTACAGCGGCTTTAGGGTCTTGAGGGACTTGGGGGTCTTGAAGGGGTGGGGCCTGACGCAAAATGATGATCCAATAGTGTTTGTCTGGCAGTACTTTTCTCGCAGTGCTTTTCTCGCAGTGCTTGTATCACAGTGCGTATCTGAGGAATCGTTTATGCCGAAGCCCTCTGTGTCTCCGTGGAAAAAGAGCCAACAGCCGCAGTATAGGCGGGTCCGGCTGGCAGCCTGGGCCATGGTCGGCCTGCTGTGTCTCTCGGGCTGCGCGACCAGCCCGAGCACAGCAAGTGGGCCCACCGACAGCGTGCCTGTTAAGCCCGCCTCTGAAATGCGCCGCCTGATTCCGGCTGCGCAAATTGAGCGGTCTGCTGCCCAGCAGTTTGACGCCATCAAAAAACAGGCGGTGCAGAAGAATGCACTGCTACCGGATACCGACCCCCAGGTCATTCGGCTGCGCGCCATTGCCAACCGTCTCAAGCCACATGCCTACGCCTGGAACCCAGATGCCCGCCGCTGGCAATGGGAGGTCATCGTGCTGCGGTCCGACCAGGTTAATGCCTTTTGTATGCCAGGCGGGAAGATCGCGTTTTTCACAGGAATCCTGAACCGTCTGAACCTGAGCGACGAGGAGGTAGCGGCCATCATGGGCCATGAGATGGCCCATGCCCTGCGCGAACATGCCCGCGCCCAGATGGCCAAGGCCCAACTCACCAACATTGGTGCCTCTGTGTTATCAGAGGTACTGGGTTTTGGCCAGACCGGCCGACAGGTGCTAGGCTATGGCGGACAGCTTTTAAGCCTGAAGTTTTCGCGAGATGACGAGACCGATGCCGACCTCGTGGGCCTTGACCTGGCGGCCCGCGCCGGCTACGACCCCCGGGCGGCAATAAGCCTGTGGCGCAAGATGCAGTCGCAGAGCAAAGGGGCGCCGCCCCAGTGGCTGTCCACGCACCCATCGGGCAGCAGCCGCATTGAGGAGATCTCGCGCGTGCTACCACGGGTCCTGCCACTCTACGCCCAGGCCATCGGCACGAGCCTGGAGGCCTTACCCGAGTATTCGCCGCGCTAATGCCTGAAACGTAATGCGCCAAGGCCCTCGGCCGTCACGCTGACCAACCCCGCCCCTTGCCTTGGCTAGTTTTGAATCTGCGCCTTGAGCAACTCTGTCACCACCTGCGGGTTGGCCTTGCCCGCAGACCGCTTCATGACCTGCCCAACCAGGGCGTTTAAGGCCTTGTCTTTGCCCGAAAGAAACTCTGCCACCATCTTCGGGTTGGCGTCGATAACCTCGGCCACAAATGCCTGCAGTGCGCCGGTGTCTTGAATCTGGCGCAGCCCCTTGGCGCTGATGGCGGCATCGGCTGAGGCAAAGCTGCCATCCCAGAGCAGGCCAAAGACCTCGCGGGCAATCTTGTGGCTAATCGTGCCGTCCTCCACCCGCACCAGCAGGTCCACCAGGGCCTGCCCCGCTAACCGCGCCGATGCCACCGAGAGATCAGCGCGCTTAAGGGCGCTGGGGAGCTCCCCCATAATCCAGTTCACCAGGGCCTTCACACGGTCAGGCGTAACCCCACCGCCTGGCAGCCCGGCAAGCGCCGAAAGGCCTTGCTCGAAATACCGGAAAGAGGCCTGGCTGGCGGTCACGGTGGCTGCGTCGTAGCCCGAAAGGCCATAGTCTCTAACCAGCCTTGCCTTAATCGCCCCGGGCAGCTCGGGCATTTGGCTGGCCACGGCGGAAATCTCATCTGCCCCGATGGTAAGCGGGGGCAGGTCTGGGTCAGGAAAGTACCGGTAGTCGTGGGCGTCTTCTTTGCTGCGCATCGAACGCGTTTCGTCACGGTCCGGGTCAAAGAGTCGCGTCTCTTGGCGGACACTGCCGCCCGAGGTAATGAGTTCTACCTGGCGGGCCGCTTCCACCTGAATCGCCCGCTCCAGAAACCGGAAGGAGTTCAGGTTCTTAATCTCGCACCGTGTGCCCAGGGCCTGGCTTCCTGCCGGACGCACCGAGACATTGGCATCGACCCGAAAAGATCCCTCTTGCAGATTGCCATCGCAGATCCCAATCCAGGTTACCAGGCCATGCAGCGCCTTGGCATAGGCCACCGCCTCAGCAGCAGACCGCATCACAGGCTCGGTCACGATCTCCAGCAGCGGCGTGCCGGCGCGATTTAGGTCAATGCCAGAACAGCCCTGAGGAAAGTCTTCCAGGCCCTCATGAATGGATTTGCCGGCGTCTTCTTCGAGGTGCGCGCGGGTAAGCACAATGTCTCGCTCGGTGCCATCGGGCAGCACGATGGGCACTGCCCCGCCCGAGACCACCGGGGTTTCAAACTGGCTGATCTGGTAGCCCTTGGGCAGGTCGGGATAGAAGTAGTTTTTGCGCGCGAAGATTGAAACCGGAGCGATCCTGCCCCCCACGGCCAGACCGAAACGAATCGCGGCCGCGATCGCAGCGCGGTTGGGGCTGGGCAGCACCCCCGGCAGGGCAAGGTCGATCGGATGGGCCTGGGTGTTGGGCTGGGCCCCGAAGGCCGTTGAGGCCGGGGAGAACATCTTCGACTGGGTGCTCAGCTGCACATGGGTTTCAAGGCCTATCACGAGCTCCCAGTCCATCACTGCGCTCCCCGTGCAGCCAGACCCGCTTCGTCTGCTAAAGCGCCAGACCCCGATAATGCGCCAGGCCCTGATAACGCTCCAGACTCTAATGCGGTCGGGGCCCGCCCGGCAGCCGGCGGCGGGCAGCGCCGATGCCAGTCAGTGGCCTGCTGATACCGGTGGGCAAGCCCGAGCATGCGCGCCTCAGAAAACTGTCGACCAATAATCTGCAACCCCACCGGCAGCGGACCCGCGCCATCGCTGGCATGGCCAAAGCCACAGGGCACGGACATGGCAGGAAGGCCGGCAAGGCTGGCGCCTAGGGTGTAGATATCGGCAAGGTAGTCTGCGAGCGGGTCTTTTTCCTGGCCCGCAGCATCGATGGTCCATGCCAAGGATGGCGAAACGGGGCCCACGATGAAGTCGCACTGGGCAAAGGCCGTCTGAAAATCCTGGGCAATCAGGCGGCGCACCTTCTGCGCCTGCAAATAATAGGCATCGTAATATCCGTGAGACAAGACAAAGGTGCCCACCAGAATGCGCCGGCGCACCTCGGGACCAAAACCTTCGGCCCGGCTATTGCGATACAAGGACTGCAGGTCTGGCGACTGGGGGCTGCGGTGGCCATAGCGCACGCCATCAAACCGCGACAGGTTGCTCGAGGCCTCGGCCGGCGCGATCACGTAATAGGCAGGAATCGAGAGTTCGGTGCGCGGCAGGTCGACCTCAAGACACTCCGCACCCAAGCGCTGCAGCTCGGAAAGGGCGCTATCAATTGCCGCCCGTACTGGGCCAGAAAGACCCGTCCCAAAGTACTGGCGCGGCAGGCCCAGCCGAATTCCTAAGAGCGGCCGCTCAGACAGGGAATGGTCCGACAGAGAAGCCTGCAGGAACCGGCCAAAGTCTTCGGGGTCGCGGGCAAGGCTGGTGGCATCTTTGGGGTCATGGCCAGCCATGGCGTTGAGCAGCCAGGCACAGTCTGCGGCCGACCGGGCCATGGGCCCCGCCTGATCAAGGCTTGAGGCATAGGCCACCAGACCCCAGCGTGAAACGCGGCCATAGGTAGGCTTGATCCCCGTAATGCCGCACATGGCGGCGGGCTGCCGAATCGAGCCGCCGGTATCGGTGCCCGTGGCAGCGGGCGCAAGCCCTGCAGCAACGGCAGCCGCCGACCCGCCAGACGACCCTCCAGGAATGCGGCTGGTATCCCAAGGGTTGCGGCAGACACCATAGGCGGAATGCAGGTTCGCCGAGCCCATGGCAAATTCATCACAGTTGGCCTTTCCGAGGCAGACCATGCCTTCTGCCAGAAGCCGGGCTACCAGCTCGGCGTCAAAGGGGCTGCGGTAGCCCTTCAGCATCTTTGAGCCGGCGGTCGTTGGCCAGCCCTGGGTAACAATGACATCCTTGTGCAGGATGGGCAGCCCCACCAAGGGGCTCGTGTCATCGGCCGCTTTAGAATCCAGCCTCTGTTGCGCCGCGCGCGCCTGGGCCAGGCTGCGGTCTGGGTCGATGGCCAGGGCCGCCCCGTAGGACTCCGCTGCCAAGGCATCCAGATAGTCCTGGGCCAGCTCCTCGGCAGAAACCATCCCGCTGTCAAGTGCCCGTCGTAGCTCGTGCAGCTCAGAAAAACGCAGGTCCACGATGGCTTACTCCACGACCCGGGGGACCACAAACAGGCCGTGGGATGCCTGCGGTGCATTGGCCATGAGGGCCTCTCGGCTGGGCAGCGCCTCGGGCTGGTCATCGCGCAGTCGCAAGTCAAGGTCATGCGGGTGGGCCATGGGCGTTACCCCCGCAGTCGGCGCCTGATGCAGGCCGTCGGCCCAGGCAAGAATTGCCGAGACCGCCGGTAGCAGGTCGTTGCGGTCCTGATCGGTCAGTGCCAGGCGGCTAAGGGTTGCAAGTTTTTCGAGTTCAGTGGCGTCCATATTGGGGGGCGAGCGCATTCGCGCATTACGGTGTCGGTACAAGACGAGGTGCGGGATCAGTTACAGGATCAAATACAGGATAAAGCGGCCTCGCCGAGAGAAAATGCGCACCTACGGCCGATGCGAAGGCAAAGAAAGTGGATAATCGTGCGTATTATCGCCTTATCCTCCCAAATACTTCCTGGAACACTCTATGTTTGGCTTTCTGCGCGGCTTTTTTTCCCAAGACCTAGCAATCGACCTTGGGACTGCCAACACCCTAATTTACGCCAGAGGCAAGGGCATTGTGCTCAACGAGCCCTCGGTCGTGGCTATCCGACACGACGGCGGCCCGGGGGGTAAGAAGACTATTGAAGCCGTTGGCACAAAAGCCAAGCAGATGCTCGGCAAGGTGCCCGGCAGCATCGAGGCGGTTCGGCCCATGAAAGACGGCGTCATTGCCGACTTCACCGTCACCGAACAGATGCTCAAACTCTTCATCAAGATGGTCCACGAGAAGAAGCTCTTCTCGCCCAGCCCCCGGGTGATTATCTGTGTTCCCTGTGGCTCCACGCAGGTGGAGCGGCGGGCCATTCGTGAGTCTGCTCTTTCTGCGGGGGCAAGCCAGGTCTACCTCATCGAAGAGCCCATGGCCGCTGCTATCGGGGCGGGGCTGCCGATTGCCGAGCCCTGTGGCTCGATGGTGGTTGATATTGGCGGCGGCACCAGCGAAATAGGCGTGGTCTCGCTCGGTGGCCTCGTCTATTCCAGCTCTATCCGCGTCGGCGGTGACAAGTTCGATGAGGCCATCGTGAATTACATTCGTCGCAACTACGGCATGCTTATCGGTGACCAGACGGCCGAGGCAATCAAAAAGGAAATTGGCTCCGCCTTTCCAGGCAGCTCCGTCAGCGAAATGGAAGTGCGCGGCCGCAACCTAAGCGAAGGCATTCCCCGCAGCTTCACCATCTCGAGCAACGAGATTCTCGAGGCCCTCACCGATCCCATCAGCCAGATTGTCGTGGCCATCAAAAATGCGCTTGAAAATACCCCGCCCGAACTCGCTGCCGATATCGCAGAACGTGGCGTGGTGATCACCGGAGGGGGCGCCCTGTTGCGCGACCTCGACCGCCTATTTACCGAAGAAACCGGACTGCCCGTCTATGTGGCCGAAGACCCGCTTTCCTGCGTGGTCCGGGGCTGTGGCGAGGCGATTGAGCGAATCGACGAGCTCGCTAGCGTACTGTCCACTGAGTAAAGGGGGCGTGAGGCCTTGGCCCTCTCTCAGAGTCCGCCACCATTTTTCCGCCAGGGCCTGTCTGCCCGAATTAAGCTCTTCATTGCGCTGGCAGCGGCTGCGCTGCTTATGCAGCTCGATAGCGAGGTCAATATCGCCAAGCCCCTTAGGCAGGGATTGAGCGTAGTGTTGTATCCCATCGTCGAGGCCCTGCTGGTGCCGCGTGACTTTGCCCTGTGGCTGACAGGCCGTCTCAAGACGGTGGCCGAGCTTGCCGATGAGGTGGATCGGATGCGCGAAGAACAGCTGCGCAATGCAGCGACCCTGCTGCTTGCAGACCAGGTACAGACCGAGAACCGAAACCTTCGAGAGCTTCTAGAAATCAAGCAGCAAGACAGCCTGCCCAGTGTCTTTGCCAAGGTGCGGTCAGGACTGCAAGACAGTCTGAGCCGCAAGGTGCTGATCGACAAAGGGCTCGAGCACCAGATCTCTATTGGTGATCCGGTGATCAATAGCCAGGGCGTTGTCGGCCAGGTTAGCCGCGTGTTTCCCCTCACCTCTGAGGTACGCCTGCTCTCCGATGAGCAGCTCATGGTGCCGGTCTTTCTGCCCTCCGCCGGAATCCGGGGTATCAGCCAGGGGCTCGGGCAGCAGGATGGCTTTCAGATTCGGTTTGTAAACCTCGCTGCCCAGATCAAGGAGGGCGACCTGATTGTCACCTCGGGGCTCGACGGCCTCTATCCTGCGGGTCTGGCAGTGGGCGAAATAGCCCTGGTGGTCGGAGCACCCCAGGGCCAGTTTCCCACGGTGATTGCTAAGCCAGTGGCATCAGTAGCCAGACAGAAGGATGTCTTGGTTATCCGCCGAGGCGCCAAGACGCCATGAGACCCCAGGCGATTATTGGCAGGGCGCCCACCCGTCGTTTTATTCTGGTCAGCCTTGCCCTGGGCCTGCTCTTTAACCTCATGCCCTGGGGGCCGGAATGGCCCATACCCGACCTGCTCGCGATCATTCTGGTCTTCTGGAACATCTTCCTGCCCAGTCGTATAGGCCTTGCTCCTGCATGGCTACTGGGCCTGGTCATGGATGTCCACCAGGGCGTACTGCTCGGCCAGCATGCCCTGGCCTATTCACTTTTGAGCTATGGGGCCATCACCTTGCATCGTCGGATTCCTGACTTCACGATCTGGGGTCAGATGGCCCACCTCTATCTTTTATTTCTGCTTGCCCTCTCAAGCGTCTACCTGATTCGTTGGTTTGTTGAGGGCATCGTCCCGGGACAGGTGCTGCTGATTCAGCCCGCGCTCGAGGCGGTGACATGGGTCATCGTCAGCCGACTCATTCAGGGGCTGTTGCAACGAAAGACGAGGCCTGGTCGTATGCGGGCTAAGGCGGGTGCAACCGGCTCACAGCAGGCATAGATCGTTCAGGCATGGAGTTTTCAGGCCGTTCCAGCTCAGAGTTCCGCCAGCGGGCATCGGTGGCGGCACTGTTTGTGGTGCTGGCCATGGTCGGGCTAACGCTTCGTTTCGCCCAGCTCCAAGTCTGGCAGCATGAAGACCATGCCGCGCGTGCCGATGAGAACCGGATGGCCCTTTTGCCCATACAGGCGCCCCGAGGTCGAATCCTTGACCGCTACGGAACCGTGCTGGCGCGCAATGACGCAGGCTTTTCACTGGAGCTTGAGCCCTTTCAGGTTACAAACCTCAATGCCACGCTTGAGCGCATTAGCGACACCATTAGCCTGAGGCCATCAGAGATCAACCGGTTCCGCCGGGCCGCCGCCGAGGCACGACGGTTTGACAGCATTCCCTTAAAGACCCGGCTAAGTGACGAGGAAGTTGCCCGACTGGTTACGCGGATTTCAGACCTGCCAGGGGTCAATATTCAGCAGCGATCGATCCGCAGCTATCCCTTTGAGACCTCCTCATCGCACCTGCTCGGCCATATCGGCCGGGTCTCGCGCTCGGACCGGGAGCGTCTAGAGGAGGCCGGTTTATCAGGCGATTACCTGGGCGTCACGCATATCGGAAAACTCGGGATCGAAAAGAGCTACGAGCCCGTGCTCAAAGGGCTGCCCGGATTCCAAAAGATTGAGGTAACGGCCTCTGGCCGGCTGGTGCGCGAACTGGGATTAAAGGCGCCAGAGCCTGGGAAGAACCTGCTGCTTGCGATCGACTTTGGGCTGCAGACGCGCATTGAAGAAGCCTACAAAGGGCGCCGGGGCGCTTTGGTGGCCATGGTGCCCCAGACCGGCGAAATCTTGGCCTTTGTGTCGCAGCCCAATTTTGACCCGAATGCCTTTGTCGACGGAGTAGACCCAGAGCTCTGGTCTGAGCTCAATAACTCGCTAGATGTCCCCTTGCTCAACCGGGCCCTGCGCGGCATCTATCCGCCGGGGTCCACTTACAAGCCTTTTATGGCAATCGCGGCGCTGGCCTCCGGTGCACGTAAGCCAGAAGATACGATTCAGGACCCTGGCTATTTCATGCTCGGCAACCACCGTTTTCGCGATAGCCGCCCCGAGGGCCATGGCCGGGTCGACCTCAAAAAGTCCATCGTCGTGTCTAGCGATACCTACTACTACAAACTGGCGATCGATATGGGGGTGGATAACATCTTCAGACACATCGCGCCCTTTGGTTTTGGGCGGACTACGGGCATTGATATGGAGGGTGAGACCGCGGGTATCTTGCCCTCTTCAGACTGGAAAATGAAACGCTTCGGTAAGGAATGGCTCACGGGGGAGACCCCGTCGATCGGCATTGGCCAAGGCTATAACGCCTTTACTATTCTGCAGCTCGCCCGGGCCACTGCCGCTCTGGCCAATGGCGGCAAGCTTGTGCGGCCCCGGCTGGTTAAGGCCATCGAAGACCCGCTAACTGGGAAGGTGATCGAGACGGCGCCGGAGATTGAAGCAGACCTCAATATCCCCCAAGACTGGCTCGCCCTCGTTCGCGATGCCATGGTGGAGGTGAACCTATCGGGAACCGGAGCCCGGGTCATGGCGGGAACCCCATACCAGGTAGCGGGAAAGACCGGCACCTCGCAGGTGTTTAGCATCAAACAGAACGAAACCTATGTGGCCAGTCGTGTGGCGGAAAGGCTGCGCGACCATTCCCTGTATGTGGCATTTGCCCCTGCCGATGACCCCAAGGTGGCCCTTGCAGTCATTGTGGAAAATGGCGGGTTTGGCGCGGCCGCGGCCGCACCGATTGCGCGACAGGTACTAGACTTTCTGCTGGTGGAGCGGGCCAAAGAAGGGCGGGCATTGCCATGAACGACCGTCGCGCCCATGAGGGCTGGCGCGCAGTTGGGCTCTGGGCACGGCAGCGGTTCATGGCCCTGGATCAGCCCCTATTCTTCATCTTCTGTGGCCTAGTGGGGCTTAGTCTGCTTGCGGTCTACAGCGCAAGCCATCACGACCCCGAGCGATTTTTTTCCCATACCCGCAACCTGGCCCTGGCCGGGCTCGTGATGTTTATTCTTGCCCAGATACCGTCTAATTGGTTGCAGAAGACCGCCATTCCCCTATACGTCATCGGGCTCTTGCTGCTGCTTGCGGTGGAGCTCTTTGGCCAGACCACCAAGGGCGCCACCCGTTGGCTCGACCTCGGCATTACCCGCATCCAGCCCTCTGAGCTTATGAAGATCGCCATGCCACTGATGCTTGCCTGGGTCGTGCATCAGCGCGATGGCCTTAAAACAGCGCGCGACTGGGTGGTCATTGTGCTGCTGCTCCTGCTGCCTGTGGCGCTGATCCTGCGGCAGCCCGACCTGGGCACGGCTATTCTGGTTGCCGCCTCGGGGATATTCGTGATCTACCTTGCTGGACTGTCCTGGAGGCTCATTGGGGTCGTCGTAGGCAGCGCTCTTGTGGTGATCCTGCTACTCATTGCCTTTGGCGACCAGGCCTGTGCGCCTGGGGTGGACTGGCCTGGGCTGCGCGAATACCAACGTCAGAGGGTTTGTACCCTTTTGGATCCTACCCGAGACCCGTTGGGCAAGGGGTTTCACATTATCCAGTCGATGATTGCCGTGGGGTCGGGAGGTATCTGGGGTAAGGGCTGGCTTAAAGGAACCCAGGCACAGCTCGACTTCATCCCGGAACGCGAGACCGACTTTATCTTCTCAGGCTTTGCCGAGGAGTTTGGGTTTCTCGGAGCGCTGCTGCTCACCGCTCTGTATATCGGGCTGGTGCTCAGAAGCCTCTGGGTGTCGCTTGGCGCGCCCACCATCTTTGGTCGACTGCTGGCCGCAAGCCTCTCACTCACGGCGTTTACCTATGCCTTTGTGAACCTTGCCATGGTGACCGGCCTGCTCCCGGTGGTGGGGGTGCCCCTGCCCTTTGTCTCCTATGGCGGCACGGCGCTGATTACCCTTGGGGTGGGACTGGGCCTGATTATGAGTGTGGCCCGAGACCGATCTCGCGTAACCCAAGGCTTTAGTCTGCAGGGATAGCATGAACCCGCCGAGCGCTCTTACCGAAACCCAGATCGCCCAGATTGTTCTCGATGGCTTTCATCGCCACTATGGGCTCTTTCGCTATAACGCTCAGCAGGCCAAAACCCAGTTTGAGGCCGGTCACTACCAGGAGATTCGCAAGCTCTCCCGCAGGCGTATTGCGTTTTACGATGAACGGGTACGCGAGACCTGCAAGCAGCTCTCCGAGCTTGCACACAACAAGGATCTGACAAACCGGCGTTGGGCTGAGGTGAAGCGGGCCTTTATCATGCTGCTGACCAATCACCGCCAGCCGGAGCTTGCCGAGAGCTTCTTTAACTCGGTGACTACGCGCATCCTGCACCGGGAGTACTTTCGTAACGAAAACCTGTTCGTGCGCCCGGCGGTCTCCACCGACTATCTCGACTCCGATCCGCCGTCTTACCGAATCTACTACCCCCGCACCACAGGCCTTCGACGCTGCCTGATGCAGATCGCCGTTGACCTCGGCATGGCCTGCCCCTGGCAGGATATCAACCGAGACTTACGCCTCGTGCTCAAGGCTGCCTGCCGTGATCTCGGCCGACCATTTCATACCGAGATTGACATCCAGATTCATGTCCTGCGGTCGCTCTTTTATCGCAACAAAGGCGCCTATCTCATTGGCCGGATCATGAATGATGGCGTTCCCTTGGGATTTGCCGTGCCCATCCTGCGAGACCCCAAGGGGCGGCTGTATCTCGATACCGTGATCTTTAGTTCTGACCAGATCTCGGTGCTGTTCTCGTTTGCCCGCGCCTACTTTATGGTCGACATGGAGGTGCCCTCGGCCTATGTGCAGTTTCTGAGTTCGCTGATGCCTCACAAGCCCAACAGCGAGCTCTACACCATGCTTGGCCTGCAGAAACAAGGCAAGACACTTTTCTACCGCGACTTTCTCCACCATTTAAAGCATTCCAATGACCAGTTCTGTGTTGCCGAAGGCATTAAAGGCCTGGTCATGCTCGTCTTCACCCTGCCCTCCTTCCCGTATGTCTTTAAGATCATTAAGGACGTGCGGTCCAAAGACGTAACCCGTGAACATATCGTCTCGAAGTACCAGCTCGTAAAGCTGCACGACCGGGCGGGCCGAATGGCAGACACCTGGGAGTACTCCAATGTGGACTTCCCCAGGGCACGCTTTGACCCTGGCCTGATTGATGAGATCAAGACTCTTGCGCCAAGCTTGATCGATGAGGTCGATGACCGCATTGTGATTCGCCATATGTACATCGAAAGGCGAATGATTCCCTTGAACCTCTACCTCGAGCATGCCACTGAGGCCCAGGTAGACCATGCAGTTCGCGAGTATGGCGATGCCATTCGGCAGCTCGTGGCCGCCAATATCTTCCCCGGCGACATGCTCTATAAAAACTTCGGAATGACCCGATACCAGCGTGTGGTCTTTTACGACTACGACGAGATTCAGTACCTGACCGAATGCCGGTTTCGCAAAATCCCGCCACCGCGCACGCCCGAGGATGAAATGGCCAGCGAGCCTTGGTACACCGTGGGGCCCAATGATGTCTTTCCGGAGGAGTTTTCCCAGTTCCTGTTGGGGCAACCGCGGCTTCGTAAGCCATTCCTGAAGTACCATTCTGATCTACTCGATGCGGGCTATTGGCAGGCCCAGCAAGATCGCATCGAGCATGGCATTCTCGATGATGTCTTTCCCTATCCAGAAGAGCTGCGTTTCAAAAATCGACCAGACCTGCACCGCCAGCAGCCATAAGTCTTTCGCTTTCCGGCGGTATTTACAACATGAGCCAACTTGAATTCGACACCGTTATCGTCGGCGCTGGCAGTGCCGGCTGTCTTCTGGCCAATCGGCTGTCGGCCCAGAGAGGCCATCGGGTGCTGCTGCTTGAGGCAGGTGGCAGGGACGACTGGTTCTGGATCAAGATACCTGTGGGTTATCTCTTTACCATCGGCAACCCACGCACCGACTGGTGCTTTAAGACGGTAGCCGATCCGGGGCTTGCGGGTAGGTCCATCCACTATGCCCGTGGTCGGGTGCTCGGCGGCTGCTCGTCTATTAATGCCATGATCTATATGCGCGGTCAGGCCAGTGACTACGACCGCTGGGCAGAGGCTACCGGTGACGATCGCTGGCGGTGGAATGCCGATGGCGGTCAGACGCTCGATATCTATAAGTCGCTGGAGAATTTCTTTGGCGGTGCCAATGCCTGGCATGGCAGCTCTGGGGAAATGCGGGTCGAAACCCCCCGCGTGAAATGGCGCATTCTCGATGCCTGGCAGCGGGCGGCAGCAGAACAAGGCATTGAACCCATCGCCGAGTTCAACCGGGGCGATAACGCCGGAAGTGCCTATTTCCACGTTACCCAGATGCGCGGCCGTCGCTGGTCGATGGCCGATGCCTTTTTGCATCCCGTTGCCCAGCGTCAGAACCTGGTTGTCTGGACCCATGCCCAGGCACTTGGCCTGGGGCTGGAAGAAAATCGAGAAGGCCGGCCTACAGACCGTGGCGCCTGGGCGGCTGCGTCGCTTCGGGCGAGAACAGTTCAGGTACTCAAAGACGGCCAGCGTATTACGGTGCGGGCACGCAGGCAGATCATCCTTGCCGCCGGAGCAATTGGAACCCCGCAGCTGCTACAGGCCTCGGGAATTGGGCCGGCTGATCTGCTCTCAGAGCTTCAGGTTCCAGTGCAGCTAGACCTGCCTGGGGTGGGCGAAAACCTGCAAGACCATCTTCAGATCCGAACGGTCTATACCGTGCAGGGTGCCCGAACGGTCAATAGCCTCTACAACAATCCGATTACCCGCTTTGGCATGGCGGCGCAGTATTTCTTGTCGCGCACCGGGCCGATGACCATGCCGCCCTCCACCCTGGGCGCCTTTGCCAAGAGCAGCGACAAGGAGGCTTCTGCCGACCTGGAATGGCATGTCCAGCCCCTGTCCTTGCCGAAGTTTGGCGAACCGTTGCACGGCTTTGATGCCATTACCCCATCGGTCTGTAACCTGCGGCCCAGCTCGCGGGGCTCGGTTCGCATTCAGCACCCCGATCCGCTTACCCCGCCTGCGATCCGTTGCAACTATCTGTCTACCGAAGACGACCTGCGCAAGGCCGTAAAGGGTCTGGAGATGACACGGGCCATCATGGCAAGCCCCGCCCTATCGGGCTTCTCGCCCCAAGAGTACCTGCCCGGGGCGGAAAGGGTCGCGCAGGCAGACCTAGAACAGGCGGCGCGCGAACTGGGTACGACCATCTTTCACCCGGTAGGCACCTGCGCGATGGGCAAGGTGCACGAAGACGGCACTGCCGACCAGCCAGGAACCGTGCTTGACACCAGCTTTCGGCTTCGCGGTGTCGCAGGGCTTCGGGTGGTGGATGCCTCGGCCATGCCGACCATCACCTCAGGAAATACCAATGCGCCTGTGATGCTCATCGCCGAACGTGCCGCCCGCGATATCCTTGCACAGAATTCTGTCTAAAAGGTTTTCTGTCATGCATACCCATCACCATCATCGCCAAGCCCAAGAGGTCATCCCTGGCCTGCGACACTTTGGCCAGGGCATCTACGGCCTTGACTCGGGCTATACCCGCGACGAGTTCGACGCAATTCACCTGATTGTCGAAAACGGCCGCGTAGCCGTGATCGACACTGGCACCCAGTACTCGGTGCCGTTTGTAACCAAGGCCCTAGCGGCCCTGGGTCTTGGCCCCGAGGCCGTTGACTTCATCATTCTTACCCATGTCCATCTCGACCATGCCGGTGGCGCGGGCGCCTTGTTACAGCACTGCCCGAATGCCCAGGTCACCGTGCATCCCCGAGGCACACGGCACCTAGTAGATCCTTCCAAGCTCTGGGATGCGGTCTGTCAGGTCTACTCACCGGAAGTCGCCCAGCGCGACTATGGCGGCCTGACCCCCATCAATCGCGCCCGCATTATCGAAACGCCCGAAGGCCATACGGTATCGCTTGCCGCAAGAGAGATCGTCTTCTGGGATGCGCCCGGCCATGCCAAGCATCATGTCTTCATCTACGATCCGCGGAGCAATAGCTTTTTTACGGGTGACACCTTTGGCATCTCCTACCGCGAGCTCGACACCGCGCAAGGCCCCTATATCTTTGCCTCCTGCACCCCCTCGCAGTTCGAGCCCGAGGCACTTAAGGCCTCCATCAGCCGTGTCATGCGCAGTAACCCGCGGGCGGTCTATCTCACCCACTATGCCGAGCTACGCTCGGTGCAAGAGGCAGGAGACTTTCTGCTTGGCCAGATCGACCGGTATGTTGATATCGCCCATCGTCATGCAACCAAAGGCGCTGATCGCGCTCGGGCGATTGAAGCCGACCTGCAGACCATGATGTTTGCTGAGGCCCGTGCCCGCGGCGTCGACATGACGGATGCGCAACTGCGCACCATTCTCGACATCGACCTGCGATTAAATGCCGACGGCATTGTCTGCTACCTCGATGGGTTAAAGGCTTGACCGCGTTTCATCAGAACGAACTCGGCGCAGCCGCACGCAGCCAGCCGGGGTGCCGCCAGGGCACTGACACGGGCGAAGGTATCTCGCCTCCATTACCAGAGGCTGCGGTGTTCGCACGGCTACGGGCTGCGCTCGCCCAGCGCATCCTGATCATCGATGGGGCCATGGGCACGATGATTCAGCAGCACAAGCTCAGCGAGTCTGACTACCAGGGGCTCTCCGGCCCGCACGCTGTAGCGCTGGCAGGCACTGCAGCGCAGGCGCTACGCAAGGCTCTGGAAAGCGGCATCGAGGTCAAGGGCAACAACGAACTCTTAAGCCTTACCCAGCCCGGCCTGATTCAAGAGATTCATACCCAGTACCTCGCAGCCGGTGCTGACATCATCGAGACCAACACCTTCGGTGCCACCACCATCGCCCAGGAAGACTATCGTCTTGCCGAACTGGTCTACGAGATGAACCGAGCGTCTGCCCGCCTGGCCTGTGCCGCGCGGGATGCCTTCTCTACGCCCGAACATCCGCGGTTTGTTGCCGGTGCTATTGGCCCGACGCCGCGAACCGCCTCCATCTCACCGGATGTCAACGACCCCGGTGCCCGCAACACGAGCTTCGAAGCACTGGCCCAGGCCTATGCCAAGCAGGCTCGTGCGCTCATCGAAGGCGGGGTCGATCTGCTGCTCATTGAGACCATCTTCGATACCCTTAATGCCAAGGCGGCCATCTTTGCCCTCGAATCCGTTTTTGAAGAGACGGGGCAGCGCCTGCCGGTCATGATCTCCGGTACGGTCACCGATGCCTCGGGCCGTATTCTTTCTGGCCAGACGGTGGAGGCCTTCTGGAACAGTGTCCGCCATGCCCGGCCGATTACCATTGGACTGAACTGTGCGCTTGGTGCAGCGCTTATGCGGCCCTATGTAGAAGAGCTCTCGCGGCTTGCCGACGCGCCCATTTGTATCTACCCCAATGCGGGCCTGCCCAATCCCATGGCCCCTACTGGGTTTGATGAGACCCCGCCGATTACCTCGGGGTTTCTTAAAGAGTTTGCCGAAGTGGGCTGGGTGAATGTAGTGGGGGGCTGCTGCGGCACCACCCCCGAACATATCGCGGCCATTGCCCAGGCGGTAAAGGCCTACAGCCCGCGCATTCTTCCCGATATTGCTCCGAAGCTGCGGCTCTCGGGGCTTGAGCCCTGCAATATCGATGAGGCCTCGTTCTTTGTGAATGTGGGCGAGC
>JBMSYB010000039.1:0-19271 GCA_049426285.1 Burkholderiaceae bacterium | reverse complement strand
CGCGCAGATTGCTGCCACGTCCAGAGATCAGCACCGCCACACGTGGCCTGCGCTCGGCACACGGGTATTGGCTTTGCCCAGCGGGACCTTCAGAAGGATTAACTGTCATGGCCGGCATTCTACGGGGGCACCAGGCCCGCAGCGCTAACTCCTTATAATCATAGGTTTGCGGCCAGCGACCAAGGCACCGACCGGTATCTGCTGCCCCCTTGCTCCCGGCTCTGGCATCTATGGCACTTCTGGTTTCTGGTCACCGAATACGGCTCTCCCCCGCAACGGCCAGTTCGCCCCTACCTTCGGGCGCGCGGACCGGAGGGTCGATTGCCGGGCGGTCGATTGCCATTGGCAGCTTTGACGGCCTGCACCTCGGTCATCAGGCCCTCTTATCCGCCTGCACCCTGGCCGCTTCCGACAAGGGCCTTGTGCCAAGCCTGCTGAGTTTTCATCCCCATCCCCGCGGTTTCTTTCAGCCCGAAAAGGCGCCCGCACGCCTTCTCCCCCTGCGGGATAAATGCCTGGAACTTGGCGCGCTTGGCATCCTGGAGGCAGAGATTCTGCGGTTTAACCGGGCCCTGGCGAGCACGACGGCACCGGACTTTGTTTCGGACATTCTGGTCCGTGATCTGGCCTGCGGCCATGTGGTGGTGGGCGAAGACTTTCGGTTTGGGGCCCGACGCCAGGGCGATGTCGCGCTGCTCCAGCAAATGGGGCGCGAACTGGGGTTTGGGGTCAGCGCCATCGGTCCGGTCTGCAGCGGGGGCGAGCGCATTTCAAGCTCACGGCTGCGCGAGGCTATTAGCGCAGGAGACCTACAGACAGCAGAGGCCCTGCTGGGCCGGCCCTACCGGCTTTCAGGCCGGGTGCAGCATGGGCAAAAGCTTGGCCGTACTCTGGGGTTTCCAACGCTTAACATTGCCATGCCCCACGACTTAGCCGCTAGAGGGATCTTTGCCGTCACCGTTACGGGGCTACCGCACGATGGCGGAAACGCTCTCCCTGTAGAGGCTTCCGGTCGTAAGGACGATGGGACCACCGGCCTGTCGCTGACCGGCGTCGCAAGCCTTGGCCGACGGCCAACAGTGGAAAACCAAGGTCGGCTGGTGTTAGAAGTCTTTGTCTTTGACTGGTCTGGTAATGCCTATGGTCGCCAGGTGCGCGTAACCCTGCGACAATTCCTCCGGCCCGAACTGCATTTTGACTCGATTGCGGCAATGACCCATCAGATGCACGATGACCTTGCCAGGGCCCGGGCCTTTTTCGCACATGCGTCTGTCTAAGCGCTCATTCGCCACAACTGCCATCGTTACCAAAGCTGCTAACCCGCTACCCCTTCAACCACCAGTGCCAGACCCCGCCTCCGCATCATAGAAAGCGCCCCTCACACCCATGCCGGCCGAACACAAACCCGCCCCTGAGACCGCCAGCAATAGCCCTGACTATCGGCAGACCCTCAACCTGCCCGAGACGCCCTTTCCCATGCGCGGCGATCTGGCTAAGCGCGAGCCCGCATGGGTGGCCCAGTGGCAGGGCGCGACAGCTGAACAGGGGGTCTATCATCGGATCCGCGTTGCAACTGCCGGGAGACCCCTTTTTGTGCTCCATGACGGCCCGCCCTATGCCAACGGCGACATCCATATTGGCCATGCGGTGAACAAGATTCTGAAAGACATGATCGTGAAGTCAAAGGTCACCGCCGGCTTTGACGCGCGCTACGTGCCGGGCTGGGACTGCCACGGCATGCCCATCGAGATTCAGATTGAAAAACAGTTTGGTAAGAGCCTGCCGACGGCAGAGGTGCAGTCAAAATCCCGTGCCTATGCCGAGGAACAGATCCTGCGGCAGAAAAAAGACTTTCTGCGTCTTGGCGTCCTTGGCCAGTGGGAGGCGCCCTATAAGACCATGGACTTTCGCAATGAGGCCGACGAGATTCGGGCCTTGAAAACGATTGTCGAGAAGGGCTTTGTCTTTAGGGGTCTCAAGCCCGTGAACTGGTGCTTTGACTGCGGTTCAGCGCTGGCAGAGGCCGAGGTGGAATATGCCGACAAGTCTGACCTCGCGGTAGAGGTTGCCTTTTCGGCCTCTGAGGCCACCCGGCAGGCGCTCTGCAAGGTCTTTCAGGACCAGGCAGCGGGCAGGCCCGTCGTTGGCCCGGGGGATGAGACTGGCGCTGGGGCGGGGGCTTTGCTTGGGAATGATGCAACCATCCCCCAAGACCGGTCTGCAGCCATCGCAGAGGTTCTCGCCGGTCCCGGGGCCGCCGTCATATGGACCACCACCCCCTGGACACTGCCGGCCAACCAGTCGTTGAACGTACATCCTGAGGCGCCCCTGGCCCTTGTGCGGCTTACCAGCAGAACCACAGCGCCCAGCCTGGCAGCGCTGACGACCAAGAAGGCTTCCGGCGCCACGCCCAAGGCCACAGCCGCAGTGACATCCGCAGTGACAGCCAGCGGCGAGTCAGGAGCAGCCGCAGAAGCTGAGCCCACCTGGTCTGCCCCACAGGCTACGCATGCCCAGTGGCTGCTGCTGGCCACAGCCCGGGTAGAGGCCTGCCTCACCGACTGGGGCCTCACCGGAGAAATCCTGGCCGAGGCACCAGGTGCGGCCTTCACTGGGCTGGGGTTTGACCATCCGCTATCAGAGGCCCACGAGGGCTATCGCCGCCAGGCCTGGGTGATTCCCGGCGACTATGTCACCCTAGATTCCGGTACGGGCATCGTGCACTGCTCCCCAGCCTATGGGGTAGATGACTTCCATGCCTGGAAGTCGGATGGCCGGCCTGAGTCTGAGGTGCTCAACCCCGTCATGGGCGATGGTGTCTATGCCGCAAGCCTTGCCCTCTTTGGCGGCCAGCATATCTGGAAGGCCAACCCCCAGGTGGTGCAGGCCCTGGCCTCGGTGGGAAGCCTGCTGCGGGTCACCCGATACGACCATAGCTATATGCACTGCTGGCGGCACAAGACACCCATTATTTATCGGGCGACCAGTCAGTGGTTTGCTGGTATGGATATCGCGCCCACGGACGGGGGCGGCAGCCTGCGCGAGCGCGCCCTGGCAGGTATCGAGGCCACCGCCTTCTACCCCGGCTGGGGGAAGGCCCGCCTCTACAACATGATTGCCAACCGGCCCGACTGGACGCTCTCACGCCAGCGGCAGTGGGGCGTGCCCATGGCCTTTCTTCTGCACAAAGAAACCGGTGCCCTGCACCCCTCTACCCCCGCGGTCTTCGACGTCGTGGCCAAGGCGGTAGAGCAAGGGGGCATTGAGTCTTGGCAGTCGCTTTCGGTCGAAGCCATTCTTGCTGCAGTCAAGGCACTGCCCCAGGCCCCCGCAGACTTGTCTGCAGAGGTCATGGCCCGCACCACCGCCGGGGTCTCGGCCGAGACGCTGCGCACGGCGGCCTTTGATGCGCAGCAATGGGAGAAAAACAAAGACACGCTCGATGTCTGGTTCGACTCGGGCACCACCCATGCCACGGTGCTTCGGGGGTCCCATGCATCCGAGTCCACCTTCCCAGCCGACCTGTACCTGGAAGGCAGCGACCAGCACCGCGGCTGGTTTCATTCTTCTCTGCTCACCAGTTGCATGATCAATGGCGTGCCCCCCTACAAGGCTCTGCTCACCCACGGCTTCGTGGTCGATGGCCAGGGCCGCAAGATGTCAAAGTCAATGGGTAATGTGGTGGCCCCACAAAAGGTCTCCGAGTCGCTGGGGGCCGAGATTCTGCGTCTGTGGGTAGCCTCTACCGACTACTCCGGCGAGCTCTCGATCTCAGACACCATTCTCAAGCGGGTGGTGGAGGCCTATCGGCGCATCCGCAATACCCTTACCTTCTTACTGGGCAACCTCAACGACTTTAACCCTGCCTCCGATGCAGTGCCGCTCGGGCAGATGCTGGACATCGACCGCTACGCCTTAGCCCTCACAGCGCAGTTGCAACGATCGGTCTTGGAAGACTATGCCCAGTTCAGTTTTCATCCGGTGGTGGCGCGAATCACCAGCTTTTGCTCCGAAGACTTGGGCGCCTTCTATCTGGATATTCTCAAAGACCGGCTCTACACCACCCAGACCAAGGGGCTAGCCCGGCGGTCGGCTCAGACCGCCCTCTGGCAGATCACCGATAGCCTGCTGCGTCTCATGGCGCCAGTTCTCTCCTTTACCAGTCATGAGGCCTGGGAGATCTTTCGTGGCACAGGCCGCAGCGACACGGTGTTCGAACATGCTGCCGCAACGCTTCCCCCGTTACCCGATGAAGCCGCCCTATTGTCGCGTTGGGCTCTCATCCGTGAGGTACGGGCTGATGTGCTCAAGGCTATTGAAAAAGAACGTGAGGCGGGACGGGTGGGTTCGTCTCTGCAGGCTGGGGTGGAGATCCGTGCGGGCGGCGAGCGGGCGGCGGCCTTGCAGAGCCTGCAGGACGACCTGCGGTTTGTCATGATCACCTCGGTGGCGCGCCTGGTGGTCGCAGACGACAGTCACCCGACGGCCGCCGCGGAGGTCACGGTATGGCCCGTGGAGGACCCCAAATGCGCCCGGTGCTGGCACCTGCGGCCTGATGTCGGGTCACACGCGGACCATCCCACGATCTGTGGCCGTTGTGTTGAGAACCTACAGGATACCTAGCCATGCGCCGATGGCTTAGCATCGCGGGCCTGGTGCTGTTGGCCGATCAGGCTACCAAATGGCTGGTGCTGCAGACCATGCCCCTGGGCGAGGTTATTCCTATCACCGGGTTCTTCAATCTTGTGCATGTGCGCAACCCAGGGGCTGCCTTTAGTTTTCTTGCCGATGCGGGAGGATGGCAGCGCTGGCTCTTTGCCTTTTTCGCCATCGGAGTGTCTGCAGTGCTCATCGTGATGATGCGTAAGGCGCCCGACCAGCGGCTGTTTTGCCTTGCTGCGGCCTTGATTATTGGGGGCGCCATCGGCAATCTCATTGACCGGCTGGTCTTTGGCGAGGTTATCGATTTTCTGGATTTTTTCTGGAACCAGTGGCACTGGCCCGCCTTTAACCTGGCCGACAGCGCCATTACCGTGGGGGCCATTGTGATGATTCTCGACGAACTCGTGCGTTGGCGCCGACAGTCGGAGACCCCTGCATGACCGCACTGCGCAACCGCCACCTGGTGCTCGGCATCACCGGCGGCATCGCGGCCTACAAGTCTTGCGAACTGGTGCGACGACTGCAAGACCATGGCATGAGCGTGCAGGTAGTAATGACCGAGGCGGCTACCCGCTTCGTATCGGCCATGACCTTTCAGGCCCTCTCTGGACGTCCGGTCTACACCGACGCCTGGGATGCGCGCATAGCCAACCACATGCCGCATATCGATCTCTCCCGCGAGGCCGATGGCATTCTGGTAGCGCCCGCCAGCGCAGACTTCATGGCCCGGCTGGCCCAGGGGCAGGCCAACGACCTGCTCACAACCCTCTGCCTGGCCCGCGAGGTACCACTGTGGGTTGCCCCAGCGATGAACCGACAGATGTGGCAGCAGCCCGCCACCCAGGAAAATGTGGCGCGGCTGCGCAGCCATGGGGTGACACTCTGGGGCCCCGGCCAGGGCAGCCAGGCCTGCGGCGAAATCGGCGATGGGCGCATGCTCGAGCCCGCGGAGCTCATCGACCATCTGCAGGCGGCTTTTTCCGACCGCGACACTAGCCGCAGTGATGCAGAGCACGGCCCCGAGGCTGCTGCCAATGGCCTGCGAGTGCCACTGCGCGGCCTGCTTGATGGTCGCCATGTGGTCATCACCGCCGGGCCCACCTTCGAGCCTATAGACCCCGTGCGGGGCATCACCAATCGTTCCAGCGGCAAGATGGGGTTCGCCCTGGCCCAGGCGGCAGTGGCTGCGGGCGCTCGCGTAACGCTGGTCGCAGGCCCCGTCTCACTGCCCAGCCCGCAAGGCCTGCGCCGCATCGATGTCATCACGGCCCAAGACATGGCAGACGCCGTACAGTCTTGCCTGCCCCTCAGCCCGCGCGACGTCTTTATCGGGGTGGCCGCTGTTGCCGACTGGCGGCCCGCTGAGGTTCACGACGGCAAGATCAAAAAAGATCAGGGCGGTGGGCTCGATACCATCCGCTGGGTAGAAAACCCCGATATTCTTGCCACTATCGGCCACCTGCCGGCAGACCAACGCCCTTTCACGGTGGGGTTTGCAGCCGAAACCGGCACCGAGGAAGACCTACTGGGGCTGCTTGGGCCAAAGCGCAGCCGCAAGGCGGCAGACCTGCTCATCGGCAATCTGGCAACCGACACCTTCGGAAAAGATGTTGCTCGGCTGGTGCTTTTTGACGGCAGTCGCACCGCGTGCCTTGCCTCTGATACCAAGGCGGCCCAGGCGCACCAGGTGATTCTGGCAGTCGCCGACGCCCTGCGAAAGGCAGAGGCCTAAGGCCCCCTGCCGCTTATCGGCCCGTGCTACCAAAGCCGCCTTCGCCACGGGCCGTGGCATCGAACGTCTCTACCTTTTCAAACGCCGCCTGCACTACCGGAACGATCACCAGTTGCGCCAATCGCTCTAAGGGCGCAATCGTAAATGGCGTCTGGCTGCGGTTCCAGGCCGATACCATAAGGGGCCCTTGGTAGTCGGAATCGATGAGACCCACCAGATTACCAAGTACGATGCCATGCTTATGGCCCAGCCCACTGCGGGGAAGAATGAGGCCTGCATAGCCGGGATCAGCGATAAAGATCGAAAGCCCCGTGGGAATAAGTACTGTCTGCCCTGGCGCAAGCTCTAAGGGCGAATCAATCGCCGCCTTCAGGTCAAGCCCGGCAGAACCCAGTGTCGCATAGGCCGGTATGGCCTGTTCAAGGCGAGAATCGAGTACACGCAGTTTAATGGTCAGCATAGAAGGGTTCTCTTGCGATTCGGGTTCTCTTGCAAATTGGGCTCTATTGCAAGTTGGGCTCTATTGCGATTCGGTTAGGCGCACACAAGGTCGCGTAGTTTCTGTCCGTCTCGGGCAAAGCTGCGAATTCCTTCGGCAAGTTTTTCCGTTGCCATAGCATCCTCGTTCAGACCAAATCGAAAATCCGATTCCTCTAGCCCCTCTCCTGCTCCACGCAGCCCTCTGGCCCGTCCGGGCAGACGAGGTCCGATCTCGCGGGGCGTCAGCGGAGGCGCAGTGGGCTTGTCTGGTGGGCTGGTCGAGGCATCAGGTGGACTCGGCAAAGACTGCAACTCCGCCAGCAGTTCGGGGCTTACGGTAAGCAGATCGCAGCCGGCCAGGGCAAGCACCTGTGCTGCAGAACGAAAGCTTGCCCCCATGACCTCGGTCTGCACCCCGCGTGACTGATAGTCACCATAGACACCGCGCACAAACAGGACACCAGGGTCTTCTTCCACCGAGGACCAGACCGCACCACGGGCCTTGTGCCAGTCGGTAATGCGCCCAACAAAGGGGGAAATGAGCGTTACCGCAGCCTCGGCACAGGCCCGCGCCTGAACCTGGGAAAAAAGCAGCGTCAGGTTGCAGGCAATGCCCTGGTTCTCTAGTACCTGGGCGGCACGAATACCCTCCCAGGTGGCCGCGATCTTAATGAGCACCCGATCAGCAGCAATGCCCTGCGCGGCATAGAGGTCGATAAGGCTATGGGCATGGGCAATGGTTGCCTGCGTGTCGAAGCTCAACCGGGCATCGACCTCTGTGGAGACTCTGCCGGGGATGATCTTCAGTATTTCGACCCCAAAGGCAATCAGAAGCCGATCCACGGCGTCAGCCTTACCGCGCACGCGACCAAGCAGCTCCGCGTACTGTGGATCGGTTGCCGCCTTTAGAATAAGGCTAGGATTCGTCGTCGCATCCTGCGGCGTGAAGGCCCGCATGAGGGCGAAGCTTCCGGTATCGGCCACCACAGTGGTGACCATTTTGAGAGCATCCAGCGCATTCATAAATTTAAAAAGGCATGAAGAGGAACGAGCCCTCCATCATGCCTTAATCGCTACTGGCCTGCTGAACACGCCTTGGCGGAATGCTGGGTAGGGACGCGAAGCATCCAACCCCTAACCCGCCGCTAAGGCGGCGGAACTACCTAGGTGAGCATGTCCGCCCAGATATTGCGGGCCCAGGCCAGGGCGTATTTACCCTCAACCTCACTAGCGGCGCTGGACAGGCCACCGGCACCCTTGACCGCAACCATGGTCTTTTGACCCGCGTCGAACTGATGCACGCTTGCGACGTGCACGACATTGGCGGGGTCGACAAAGCTGTAGCAGGTATTGGCCATGGTAAGCGCCATGGGCTGCCGTCCGTTCATGATTTCCACAATAGCCGCCGCAGCTGCCTTGCCATGCTGATTGGCCATATGCCCCGACTTTGGCATGGCAGGTGCCGAGGCCGTAGCGTCTCCCAGCACATGAATGTTCTTGTGCACGGTGGACTCAAGCGTTACCCAGTCCACGCCGCACCACCGATTGTTTACATTCACCAAACCGGCCGCACTGGCGAGGTCGCCCGCCTTCTGTTCCGGCACCACATTGAGTACATCACCCCGAACACGATCACCCACTTCTGTGATGAGTGTCTTGTTCTTAACATCGACTTCGGTCACCACCATATTGGGGGTGTAGGTGATGATTCCGGGATAGAGCTCTTTCCAGGCCTTGGTGAACAATCCCTTCTTCGACTGAATATCGGGGTTGCCATCAAGCACCAACACCTTGCTCTTGGGCTTGGCTTGCTTGAAGTAGTTCGCGACCTGACAGACCCGCTCGTAAGGGCCAGGGGGGCAGCGATAGGGCCCCTTCGGAATAGACAAAACGTAGGTTCCCCCATCGGCCATGGCCTCCAGCTGGGCCCGCAGGGCAATGGTCTGAGCCCCCGCCTTCCAGGAATGCAGCACGACTTTTTGGGCCTCCGCATTCAGGCCGTTGATCTTCTCAAACTGAAAATCAATACCAGGCGAAACCACCAGACGATCGTACTGCAGGGTCTGGCCCTTGCGGGTTGTTACTGTGCGTTTAACGGGATCGATGAGCGTGACTTCGTCTTGCACCACCTTCACGCCCCGCCCCGCAAGCGTGTTGTAGCTGCGCGTGATCTCGTTGATCTTGCGACTACCACCGATGACTAGGTTTGAAATAGGACAGGAGATAAACTCAGGCTCACGTTCGATCATCGTGACCTCGATGGCGCCCTCGCTCCACATCGAAATGTACTTGGCCGCGGTAGCGCCGCCAAAGCCGCCGCCAACCACAACCACCCGCCCGAGTTTCTTTCCACCCGAGCCCACCGAGGGACCCGTGGCCGCACACCCCGAAAGACCCACTGCCCCCGCAACCACGGCCGCACCGGCTCCTGCCTTCACAATTCCGCGGCGAGACTCATTGAATTTCGTTGCCATATTCTTTTCTCCCTAAATGAATGCCCGTCTTACCGCGCTTTTTTCTGGGCCGCGAAAAAATCTGCCATGAGATTGATCTGCTCATCGGTATAACCCTTGGCGATCTGGTGCATGAGCGTGGCAGGCCTTTCTCCCGACTGAAATGCCTTCATGGTCTGCACAAAACGGCCTCTATCGTAGCCCGCAAGCGACTCCATGCCCCCCACACTCTGGCCGTTCGTGCCGTGACAGTTTGCACAGTTGGCAGCCAGGTAACGGCCAGCAAGCGGAGTATTGGCATAGGCTGACTGGGCGGTGAGCAGAACCGCTGGCAAAACCAAAAAGGACGCAATTTTTCGCATGGGGTCTCCCTTTCTTTTAATGAACATCAGACGAAAACTTTTGACGGCAAGCAAGACGAACCGAACCTCATTGCGGGAGTGTCAGCCAGTTAGGGCATTTATGCAAGTCGCCGCATGTTGCACCGCCACTATTGCGCTGCCTCTTCAACAGGCTCTTTTGCCCTGCGAGAGCCCTTGCTGCCCCCTGGCCTCGGTCCCGCAGTTGTGGCCACCCCGCCAGGTCTTGCCGACCCAATCGCCGGAGGAGCAGGCGGCCCCGAGGGGCTCTCAGACTCAAATCGCAGGTCTACCGACTCACCGTCCTCGGCAAGGCCAATGTCTACTCGGCCGCCATTGACCAGTCGGCCAAATAGCAGTTCGTCCGCTAAGGCCTTACGGATCTTGTCTTGAATGATGCGCTGCATGGGGCGGGCCCCCATGGCCGGATCGAAGCCTTTTTTGGCAAGGAACTTACGCAGGCTGTCATCAAACGACACCTCGACCTTTTTGTCCTGCAACTGGTTTTCAAGTTCGATAAGAAACTTATCGACTACCCGCAGAATGATCTCCTCATCCAGCGAACGGAATGACACGATGGCATCGAGCCGGTTGCGAAACTCCGGCGTGAACTGCCGCTTAATCTCCTGCATCTCGTCGCCCTGCTCACGACTGTTGGAGAACCCAATGGTGCGCTTATTGAGCATCTCTGCCCCGGCATTGGTGGTCATAACAATAATCACGTTACGAAAGTCGGCCTTGCGCCCGTTGTTGTCGGTGAGCGTGCCATGGTCCATCACCTGCAGAAGAATATTAAAGATCTCCGGATGGGCCTTTTCGATCTCGTCAAGCAGCAGTACCGAATGCGGCTTCTTGGTAATGGCCTCGGTCAACAGACCGCCTTGGTCGAAGCCCACATAGCCCGGAGGGGCGCCAATCAGACGCGAGACGGCATGGCGCTCCATATACTCAGACATATCGAACCGCACGAGGTCGATACCGAGCAAGAAGGCCAACTGCCGGGCCACTTCGGTCTTGCCCACCCCCGTAGGGCCGCTAAATAGAAAAGACCCAATGGGCTTCTCAGGCTTACCCAGCCCCGACCGCGCCATCTTAATAGCAGTGGCCAAGGCCTCAATGGCAGCATCTTGGCCGAAGACCACATTTTTTAGATTGCGGTCGAGGTTTAAAAGAATCTGCCGGTCATCGGTATTTACCGTCTGCGGCGGCACACGGGCGATCTTGGAGACGATCTCTTCGATCTCGGACTTGCCGATCGTGCGCTTCTGCTTACTCTTCGGAAGAATGCGCTGGGCGGCGCCCGCCTCATCGATAACATCAATGGCCTTATCGGGCAGGTGCCGGTCGTTGATATAGCGCGCGGAGAGCTCTGCCGCAGCGGTTAGTGCGCCGGCTTGATACCGCACGCCGTGGTGCTCCTCAAACCGCGACTTCAAGCCTTTTAGAATCTGAATCGTCTGATCCACCGTGGGCTCTGTGACATCAATTTTCTGGAAACGGCGCGACAGGGCGTGGTCTTTCTCGAAGATTCCCCGATACTCGGTGTAGGTGGTGGCGCCAATGCAACGCAGCTGGCCCGAGGACAGTGCCGGCTTGAGCAGGTTACTGGCATCAAGGGTTCCGCCAGAGGCAGAGCCTGCACCAATCAGGGTGTGGATCTCGTCGATAAAGAGCACGGCATGAGGGTCGGCCTTTAACTGCTTGAGCACCGCCTTTAGCCGCTGTTCGAAGTCGCCCCGGTACTTGGTGCCCGCCAAAAGCGCGCCCATATCCAGTGAGTAGACCGTGGCCTTTTCGAGAATTTCCGGCACATTGCTCTCAGTGATGCGCCAGGCGAGCCCCTCGGCAATAGCGGTCTTTCCGACGCCGGCCTCGCCGACCAGCAACGGGTTGTTCTTGCGACGGCGACAGAGCGTCTGGATAACGCGCTCTACCTCTTGCTCACGGCCAATGAGCGGGTCGATCTTGCCATTCTGGGCGAGCTTATTCAGGTTCTGGGTGAACTGGTCTAAGGGCGAAGGCTGGCTGGGCGCCTGGCCCGCAGAGCTGGAGGCGGTGGCCTCGGCTTCGCCGGCTTGGTCCTCGGGCTGCTGGTTCGCCGCGGGTGGCGCCTTGGTAATGCCATGGGCAATGTAGTTGACGACATCGAGCCGGGTAACGCCCTGCTGATGCAGGTAATACACCGCGTGGGAGTCTTTTTCGCCAAAAATGGCTACCAGCACATTGGCACCGGTAACCTCTTTTTTGCCGTTAGAGGTTGACTGCACGTGCATGATGGCCCTCTGGATGACCCGCTGAAACCCAAGTGTGGGCTGGGTGTCCACCTCTTCCGAGCCCTGAATTACCGGCGTATTCTCGGAGATAAACCCGGTAAGACTCTTTCTCAGCACATCAAAATCTACGGCACAGGCTTTCAAGATATCGGAGGCCGAAGGATTGTCGAGTAGCGCCAAGAGCAGGTGCTCGACCGTAATAAATTCATGCCGCTGCTGCCGCGCCTCCACAAAGGCCATATGCAGACTGACTTCGAGCTCCTGAGAAATCATGCTTCCTCCATCGTGCACTGCAGCGGATGCTGGTGCATCCGCGAAAAGCCGTTGACCTGTTCTACCTTGGTCTCGGCAACCTCTTTAGGGTACTGACCACAGGCACCCCTTCCTTCACGATGCACCTTTAGCATCACCAGAGTAGCCCGATCTCGGTCCATATGAAAGAATTTTTGCAGGACGATGACCACAAATTCCATCGGGGTGTAGTCATCATTCAACAAAAACACCGTGTAGAGCGGCGGAGGCTTGACTTTTGCCGGTTGGCGTTCTAGCACCGGCAGGTCGGTCTGCTGGGGTGAGGCGGGGGCTCTGGGGGAAAGGGATGGCGTCTTGTCAGACATAAATTGATTTTACGGGGATAAATGCGTTGGACAAAACCTCAGTCATGCCCTATATTCAAGGTAGTTTTGCGGCTCGCATGCCCAAAAGGTCTGGCGCGTGGTGCGCGAAGACCGTTGCACCTGTTGCACGGGGTTCAGTACAGTTCTTTGGCCTTCTTGACGTGCGGTTTTAGTAGTTAGTTTTTTTTGTGAAGGTAGGAAAAGTTTTATGTCTACAGGTACTGTCAAGTGGTTCAACGACGCCAAAGGGTTTGGCTTTATCACTCCCGACGAAGGTGGTGAAGATGTCTTCGCGCACTTCTCGGCCATTCAAACCAGCGGGTTTCGCTCGCTGAAAGAGGGCCAGAAGGTGCAGTTCGACATCGTGCAAGGTCCCAAGGGGAAGCAGGCATCCAATATTGTTCCCCAGGGCTGATCCCGAACAGAACAAGTTAAAACCCCCGGTTATCCGGGGGTTTTTTATTGCATTTTGCTGCGGTCTAGCCCGGAATTGCCCGGGCTCAGAAGCCGTTACATTTGAGAAATCATCACATCGCCGAAGCCGGAGCAGGACACCTGCGTTGCCCCTTCCATCAGACGGGCGAAGTCATAGGTAACCTTTTTGGTGGTGATTGCCTTCTCCATCGCGGTGATAATCAGGTCGGCCGCCTCAACCCATCCCATATGCCGCAGCATCATTTCGGCAGAAAGAATGAGTGAGCCAGGATTCACATAGTCTTTGCCGGCGTACTTGGGCGCGGTGCCGTGGGTAGCCTCAAACATGGCTACCGTGTCTGATAGGTTTGCACCCGGCGCAATGCCAATTCCTCCCACCTGCGCGGCCAGGGCATCAGAGACATAGTCGCCATTAAGGTTCAGGGTGGCGATCACGCTGTACTCGGCCGGGCGCAGAAGAATCTGCTGCAAGAAGGCGTCTGCGATCGAGTCTTTGACGGTAATTTCTTTGCCCGTCTTGGGGTTTTTAAAGCTGCACCAGGGGCCGCCATCGACCATCTTGGCGCCAAATTCTTTCTGGGCCAGGGCATAGGCCCAGTCACGAAAGCCACCCTCGGTGTATTTCATGATGTTGCCCTTATGCACGATCGTGACCGAGGGTTTGTCGTTATCAATGGCGTACTGCATGGCTTTGCGCATGAGGCGCTCGGTGCCTTGGCGTGAGACAGGCTTAATGCCAATGCCCGAAGTCTCGGGGAAGCGAATCTTCTTGACCCCAAACTCTTTGAGCAGAATATCAATGAGCTTTTTGGCCTCGGCAGATTCGGCGGCATATTCAATGCCCGCATAAATGTCCTCGGAGTTTTCGCGAAAAATCACCATGTCGGTCTTCTCGGGCTCTTTTAGGGGGCTTGGCACCCCGGTAAAGTACCGAACGGGGCGCAGACAGACATAGAGATCGAGCTGCTGCCGCAGGGCCACATTGAGCGAGCGAATACCGCCCCCAACCGGTGTGGTAAGAGGGCCCTTGATAGACACCACATAGTCTTTCAGGGCGGTGAGGGTCTCCTCGGGGAGCCAGACATCCGGGCCATAGACCCGGGTGGATTTTTCGCCGCAGAAGATCTCCATCCAGGAAATCTTACGTTTTCCGCCATAGGCCTTCGCTACGGCTGCATCCACCACCTTGATCATGACCGGCGTAATGTCTACGCCCGTGCCGTCACCCTCGATGTAAGGAATGATCGGCTCATCAGGAATATTCAAGGAAAAGTCGGGATTAACCGTGATTTTTTGGCCCCGGCCGGGCACTACGATTTTGCTAGACACGCGAGCGTCTCCTCATAGGAAAGGTGGGAAATTTTTTTATTGATTTTACGCCAGCCCCCGGTCGCTGGTCGCCCGCCTACGCGGCGGTATGGGACATTTTGTATTTTCAGAAAAATTCTCATAAATCTGGTGACAAATAAATTTTCCCTGAATATTCAAACAATTACAGCCCCAAAAGTGAACAGGAAGCGCCTATAGTGCGACTGCGGCGCTTCATTAGCCGTATTTACTTCTACTACTACGAGGAACGTATGAAAACTCTGATCGCTGCTGTAACGCTTGGCCTTTTCAGCGCTGTGACCATCGCACAAACCGCGCCTGCCGCTCCCGCGAACAAGCCTGCGGTTGACTGCAAAGACGCCAAAAACAAAGACCACGCAGACTGCAAGAAAAAGTAATTTCAGTATTCTTTCGCTCATCTGCCAAAGCGGGCCTGTTTCTAGGGGCCCGCTTTTTTTATTGCGCGGTATGCTCGCGCCTCATGGAGAATTTGATGTTACGGGCTCGGTCGCGCAGGCGATCCCTCTGGCTTCGCCTCGCAGTGGTCTTTCTTGTCACATGGCTAATCACAACGATAGGCCGCCAGGCCCTTGGACAGTCGGTCTGGGGCCTCAGTAAGGCAAACGCCAACACGGGCGGAATCAGCCGCGCGGTAGAACTCTCGCTGGCGGGAAGGCGGCTTGATGCGGAGCTTGCAGACACCCCGGAGCTACGATCGCGAGGCCTCATGTACCGGACCGATCTCGGGCCGGACCAGGGCATGCTCTTTATCTTCGACCAGGCCGAGCGTCACTGCATGTGGATGCGCAACACGCCTTTACCTCTTTCAGTGGCCTTTATTGACGCCTCAGGCAGGATCATCAACCTCGCCGATATGACCCCCTTTTCAGACACCGCACACTGCGCCGCGCGGCCCGCGCGCTATGCAGTCGAGACGCGTCAGGGATGGTTTGCCAGGAACGGGGTCGGCCCGGGAGACCGCGTGCGTGGTATCCCCGGCCGTCACTAGTTGGGCGCTATTCAGAAACTGAGCCGAAACTGAGCCAGCACTAGCTCGATACTGACCCGATACTAGCGCCGCGCAGACGCGCCGCTTGGCAGCTTAGGCGGCCTGCGTGGCTACGAACTCCCAGTTCACCAGCGACCAAAAGGCGCCAAGGTAGTCGGGACGACGGTTGCGATAGTCCACATAGTAGGCATGCTCCCAGACATCACAGGTCATGAGAGGCTTGTCGGCCGTGGTAAGGGGGGTGGCTGCATTGCTGGTGTTGACAATATCTAGGCTGCCGTCGGCTTTCTTCACCAGCCAGGTCCAGCCTGAGCCAAAGTTGCCGATGGCGCTTTTGGTAAAGGCCTCTTTAAAGGCATCAAAACTGCCCCATTTGGCCGAGATTGCCTGGGCCAGTGCCCCTGAGGGCGCGCCGCCGCCTTTGGGCGAGAGGCAGTGCCAATAAAAGGTGTGGTTCCAGACCTGCGCCGCATTATTAAAAACGCCGCCCGAGGACTTTCGCACAATATCCTCAAGCCCGGCAGACTCGAACTCGGTACCCTTGATCAGGTTGTTTAGGTTTGTGACATAGGCCTGGTGATGCTTGCCGTAGTGATACTCCAGGGTCTCTTTGGAAATATGGGGCGCCAGAGCGTCCATGGCATAGGGCAAAGCAGGAAGAGCATGTTCCATACTGGAATCTCCGAAGGGTTGAGAAATGGGGCTACGAACAGGCCCGCAGGCCATGATTCGTAGGAAGTTAACTGCCTATTATCGACCCAACAGCCGTGCTATGGGCGCGATGGCTTACGGGGTTTGCCCTCAGCCTGACTGATTTCCGTAATAGATGCGCGGGCTTTCCCATCGCCAAAAGCCAGGGCCACCGACTGGCCCACCGTCAGGCCGTGCACAGAGCTCACAGGCCCCGCCTGGTCATCAAGCACCAGCGCGTAGCCGCGGCTGAGTACGGCCATGGGGTCAAGCGCGGAGAGCCGTCCACCGAGAACCTGAAGCCGGTTGCCTTCGCTCTGGATACGGTTTTTTCCCAGGGTCATGAACAGGCCCGCCACGCGACTCCAGCGCATTTTTTGTAGCGCCAGCCGTGCCCTTGGGTTGGGCAACGAGAGTCCCGCCCGATCGAGCTGCTGCTGCGCCATAGCCAGCCGCCGCTGCATGGCCCGGGACTGCCGGTGGACAGTCTCCCCGAGCCACTGCCAGGCCTCTTGCTCGCGCTGGCTTGCCCAGAGCGCTGCAGCCGTTGGGGTGGCCGCCCGATGATCTGCCACGAGGTCTGAGAGGCTGAAGTCTGTCTCGTGGCCGACCCCAGAGACCGTGTAGATTGGAAAGCCCGCCAGCGCCCTGACAAGGCGCTCGTCGTTAAAAGCCCAAAGGTCTTCGAGACTGCCTCCCCCACGGGCCAGCACGAGCAGGTCAATCGGGGCGTTGGCCGCCCGCCCCAGCGCATGGAGAAGGGCAGCCGGCGCATCTGCCCCCTGCACCAGAGATGGGAACACGGTAACGGGTATTCGGGGCGCGTGCCGGCCCAGAGTCACCATGACATCGCGAAAGGCCGCAGCCCCCAACGAGGTGATCAGCCCGATGCGGCTCACCCGCTGCGGAAAGGGCTTTTTGCGGGCCGGGTCAAAAAGCCCTTCGGCGGCAAGAAGGCTCTTAAGCCGCTGAAAGCGTTCAAACAAAGACCCCTGCCCTTCCTGGGCCATAGCCAGAATGCGACATTGAAACTCGCCCTTGGGCTCATACAGGCCCGGCGCTACCCGCAGCGAAACCTGCATGCCCTCGGCAGGCCGAAATGCCAGTTGCGCCGCCTCCTTGCGAAACATCACCGCGCGAAGGCTTGCCTGCGCATCCTTCACGGTAAAGTACCAGTGCCCACTGGCGGCCTGCACCACCTGAGACAGTTCGGCGTTGAGCCGCACCAGCGGAAATTTCTGAGAAATCGCCTGGGCGACCAGACGATTTAGCCCCGAAACACTCAATAGCGGCAGGTCTTGGTCAGTCAAAATGGCTTGCCTTCAAGGCTAGAATGGAACGACTTCTCCACAGCGCCCGTGATACCGTGGTTTTCGGTAGGGAATTGCCGAGACGACGGGGCATTGACCGCCACCACCCGCTGGACATCCGCATAATTACACATAAAGTATTGATTTTTAATGGTTAAAAAAATAGCCTTAATAAGTTTCCGGTCGCCTACCGCAGTTCGGACCACTTTTGCAAGTCGGGCTCGCAGCCCGTCGGGCGCTTGCATCAGTCAGACCCAAAATCTCTCCACAGAGTTATCCACAGGCTTTTCATGCTGCCTTCGGTAACCACGCTTGTTACCCGGCAGCTGGCCAGCCGTCTCTGGGAGCGATGGTTCGGGCCTCTCCATGCTAACCCATGGAAGGACGACTTCAGCAGACCGGTCGGCCGGCTGCTCTCCATTCGGCAGCGTAGGGCGAAAAACCTCAGCAGACTCGTCTGGTGGCTCACCGAGCCCTTGCTGCCCTTGTTCGCCCGGCTTACCCGCTGGGAGGCCAGGCGGCGCGGCAGGAAACAGTGCGCTGCGCCGAAGGCACCCTCAGGGATTGCCATCGCGGTAGGAAACTGGATCCCGGGTGGCGCCGGAAAAACGCCCATCTGTATCGCGCTCGCCCGGGCATTGCGGTCCCAGGGTAGGTCTCCTGCCATCCTTACCCGCGGCTACCGGCTTGGTTCCGGAATCCTGCCAGCCCGTCCTGGGCCGTCCAGCGGAAAGGCGCTTTCCGGGGTGCGGGTGCTTACAAATGCCGATCTGGCAGGAGCCGACCCGGCAGACGTGGGCGACGAGGCCTGGCTCATGGCCTGGCGGACAGGCTGCCCCGTGGGCATCGGATCGAACCGGCTGCAGGCTGCTCAGGCGGTGCTCAGCCACCATCCACAAACCGATATCTGGATTCTGGACGACGGTCTGTCGCAGACGAGCCTATGCCCCGACCTGAGAGTGCTGGTGCTCGACTCCCGCGGCCATGGCAATGGCCGGGTGCTGCCGGATGGCCCACTTCGGGGGCCATGGCCTCCCGATGCGGCGCTTAATCCCCAGGCTATCATTGCCCCAGAATCGCTCGACCTAGAACCGATTCTTAAGCCATTTACTGCTCACCCACCCCAACGCATTGCCCGCCGTAGAGACCCCGGCGACTGGCTTGGTTTTACCTGGGGCGACTGGCCCCCGCAGCCCGAGGTAACCAACCAGCCTCCCCCAGGCTCCTATCTGGCCATCGCTGGCATTGCCCAGCCAGACCATTTTTTCGATCAACTGCGCAGCCAAGGGCTTAGCCTGCTCGACACCATCGCGCTGCCAGACCATGCCAACGAGATTCTGCCGGCCATTCTCCGCTGGAAAATGGGCCATGCGCAGGCAGATCCCCCGAGACTGGTGATGACCGAAAAAGATGCGGTAAAGTTTGCCTGGGAGACCCGTAGCGCCTGCCTCTCAGGCGACGCGTCTGCTGGAGGCCTTAGCAGTGTGTTGGCAGACTTCGGCGCTCACTGGTGGGCCCAGCGGCTCAATACCCCACTACCAGAGCCATGGATTGCCGAGCTCGCCACGCGTCAGACCACGAAAAGGAATACCACCCATGGACGGCAAACTTCTTGAGATTCTCGTCTGCCCTAGTTGTCACGGCAGCCTGCAGTGGGCCCCCGGCAGACAGATGCTGCTCTGCCCGGCAGAACGCTTAGGCTATCCGGTAATCGATGGTATCGCCCACCTGCTTGAGGAAGAGGCCATAGCAGTGCCAGAGATCGGCGTGGCCAATGTCAATACCGACGCCTAGCGCCGTCACCGACTTCTGGGTCTGTATTCCCGCTCGACGAGGATCGACCCGTCTTCCCGACAAGCCGTTGGCAGACCTATGCGGCTGGCCTATGGTGCTCTGGGTAGCCTCAGTGGCCCTGCAGTCTG
>JBMSYB010000038.1:0-19786 GCA_049426285.1 Burkholderiaceae bacterium | reverse complement strand
TATTTGTCTCAGCCGCCCGAGATCAGATGACAGAAAAAAGCGACGTAGACGTATTGGTTGGGTTCACGCGCCCCATCACTTCCAAGAAGTACTTCGATGCGCAGTTTCGTCTTGAAGACGCCCTGGGCACTGCAGTCGATCTGGTTACTATGACTTCGCTTAAGCCTAACCTCAGACCGTTTGTTGAGAAGGACGCCATAGTTGTCGACTGAAGCGTCTATTTTTCTGATCTTTTCCTAGGCTGATCAAGCCCAAGGCCAGACCGCTAAACGTCGGGTAGCCCGACACTTTTTCAGTAGGGCGCAAGGAATATAACGAGGAGCGACCCCACAGCAGCCTGAAAGACATGACACCAAAAGAATTTGCTGATAGATTTTTAACCGCAGACTCCACGTCAAACCCGTACTAAATTGGGTTTCAGGTCAGGGCCGAGATCTTCGCCTTCCCTCAAATTTGGCTCGCCTAACCTAAAGCACGACTATGAGGCTCTTGTAGCGAACCATATACGTCAGAAAATTGTTTTCGATGACAGGCCTAAGGGATGAAAAGCTCTGTGAGCCGAAGTGCAGATTGCCGGGCGTTGGGCTTACTAACTCTCGCCTTTCCCGCGGGGGCGTAGGTGTCGTAGTTACTGGCAAAGAGATCTTTATTGCTGGAGAGAATCGAACTGCTTACCCTTTTTAAGCATAGCGGGGGTACCAATGACGTCATTAAGCTGGTTAAAGGCTAGCATTTGAGATCGCCAGGGTTGGGTTGTGCCATGTTGCAGAAGGCTAGCGAAATAACCTTGAAGGCTATGGGCCACCGCACGCGCAGTTCCCCCCGGAAAGATCACAATGCGAAAGCCCAATTTGCCCAATGTCTGGGCAGACTGCACGGGTGTCTTTCCCCCTTCAACCATATTGGCAAGCAACGGAATGCGATGAGCAAACCGGTCGCAGGCCATTTTCATGTCAGCTTCAGACCGCAGTGCTTCGATGAACAACGCATCGACGCCTGCATCAAGATAGCGCTCGGCCCGTTCAAAGGCCGCTTCAAGCCCTTCAATGGCTAGGGCATCGGTGCGCGCCAGAATAAGGGTCTGTCGATTCTGTCGGGCATCTAATGCAGCCTTTAACTTTCCGAGCATTTCTTGGGTCGAAACAATCGTCTTGCCATCCAGATGACCACAGCGCTTGGGGAATGTCTGGTCTTCGAGTTGAATCATGGCCGCACCTGCCCGTTCAAACTCGCGAACGGTGCGCTGGGTATTCAGTGCATTGCCAAAGCCTGTGTCGCCATCAACAATAAGGGGTATCGAAACGCGGTCAGTAATGTGGGCAATAGTCTGGGCGACTTCGGTCGCCGTGGTCAGGCCAATATCGGGTCGGCCAAGCCGCGTATAGGCAATCGAGGCACCGGATAGATACACCGCTGAAAACCCGGCTTGTTCGGCCATAAGTGCCGTGAGTGCATCGTAGACACCCGGCGCTAATACAGGCTTAGGTTCTGTGAGCTGATCGGCAAGGGCGTGTGGTGAAGCAATAGACTCTGTTTTTGAAATTTTCATAAATGAACGGTTACAAACGTCTTTCGGGGTTAGGCGTGGCGTTTGGGCTAAGTCAGGGCTTGGGCTATGCTGCCCGCAGCGACCCAGCCGCCCCCGACGGCGCTGAGCAGCCCATTTCCTGAAAGATACCCCCAGACCTCGTTTCCTGAGACACCGCGCGCAGCCCCGCCTGCGGCCCATAGGTTGGGAAAGACGGCACCTTGTGGGTTGCGTACGCGGCACTGGGCATCGATATCTAGCCCGCCCTGGGTGTGAAAGAGGGCACCGGTGACCTTTACTGCGTAATAAGGGGGTATAAGGCTGCGCGAAAATGTGCGCCCAAACTTGTCGGTGACACCCGGTGCAACCGACTGCAGTGTGTCTTCAAGGGCCTGGGTCGGGCAGCCGATGATCTGGGCCAGCGCGGGAATATCAGACGCAACTTTTAAAGCGCCGGCTTTTTCGGCCTGGATAAAGTCTGGAAAGCCGCGCGCCATATCTAAGAGAGGACTGTCAAAGACATTCCATGCCATAGCCTCTGGCTGTTGTAGAACATGCACTGCGGCTTCGGAATACCCGAGGCTCTCGTTATGAAACCGCTGGCCTAGGCGGTTGATTTGCACGGCCCCTGCGGTCATGGGAGCCCAGGTCATGAGAATGCCTTGAGGCGTAACCCAGGAGCCGTGGCCCTGGTAGCCACCCAGATCGGCTAAGGCTGCACCGAGTTGCTGGCCCCAGAGAATGGCGCTGCCATCGTTACCCACATGCCCGCCGAAAGATGCCTCTGCCATTGCCGGGAGCAGATCTTTCACCATTTGCCGGTTACCTCCGAAGCCATTGCACGAGAGCAAAAGTGCCTGGCAGCCAATAAATTCTAGTGTGCCATTAGGTCTGAGATAGCCGACTCCTATGATGTTCTGGTTCGCATCGAACCAGAGTTCTGTGACCTGTGCCTGCACCAGTAGGTCGGCCCCCATGTCTTGGGCGAGCTGACCTAAGGCGGCCAGCAGGGCATCTCCCGTGCGTTGGGGTACCGCATGCATCCGTCGGGCGCTATGGCCAGGGTAGAGAAAGCCATCGATGATTTCGAACGGAATACCCCGCTCGCAGAGCATGTCGATGGCCTTGGCAACGCCCTCGGTGTAGGCCTTGACCAGATGCGATGCAGCCTGACCATTTGATTTGTGGATCACGTCCTGCGTAAACTGCGCGATGGTGTCGTTGATCTGTAGAGACTTTTGCAACTGGGTTTCTGCCGCGGGAATAAAGCCTGAGGAAAGCGCGGTCGAGCCGCTGGGGTAGGCGTCACGCTCAAGCATGAGGCAGTCGATGCCAAACTCGCGCAGCCGAATGGCGGCGGTCTGGCCACAGGCACCTGCGCCCACAATAAGGGCTGGTACCTGAGGCGTCTCGTGAGGCATATGGTCGGCGCGCACAATACGCGGTTGGCTGGTTTCGGTCATGGTACGGCTGTGTTTTGAAGGCTGCGCAGGCTTTTTAGGTGGTTAAGGAGACCACCGGCCCGGACAATATCCATGAGGAAATCGGGAACTGCCGCGCAGGACAGAGCACGCCCGTTCTTCCGATGAATCTGCCAGGCATCGAGGTCAATACGAATCTCTTCTGCATCGCCGATCTCTTCGGCGTGTTCGCATGTAATCAGAAGAAGCCCCACATTAAAGGCGTTACGAAAAAATAGGCCGCTGTATGACGGCGCAATCACAGCCTGCACTCCCAGGGCGACCAGCGCAGCAGCAGCCTGCTCGCGCGAGGAGCCAATGCCGAAGTTCGGACCGGCAACCAGCACATCGCCTGGCTTCACGGTGGCTGCAAATTCGGGTCGTACAGACTCCAGGCAGTGCGGTGCAATGCCTTCGATGCCCAGCTTCATGTAGGCCCCAGGAGCCAGTTGATCGGTATCGATATCAGCACCGAAGCGCCAGACCCGATGCCAACGATGGGCGGCTTGGCGTTGCATTAGGCTAAAACCTCGCGGGGGTCGGTGAGAAAGCCCTTAAGCGCACTGGCTGCCACGGTATAGGGAGAGGCAAGGTAGACCTCTGCGGTAGCAGACCCCATGCGGCCTTTGAAGTTACGCGCGGTGGTGGCAATGACCTTTGCGCCTTCGGGGATAGAACCGCCATAGCCCGAACATGCGCCGCAGGCATTGGGCAGCAACTGGGCGCCCGCGCGACGCAGAATGTCTAGGGTACCGTCGCGCTCGGCTATTTGCTGGTCTTGCAGGCTGGCCGGAGCCACCATGAGCTGAACTTTGGGTGCAACCTTATGGCCTTTCAATATCTGTGCTGCAGCCTGTAGGTCTTGCAGCTTAGCGCCTGTGCAGGCGCCAATATAGGCCACATCGAAGCCAAGGTCGGGTTCTGTTGAGACCGCATGAGTATTGGCTGGGCTGTGTGGATGGGCCACCTGGGGTGCAAGCTCAGGCGCGTTGAATTCAAAACGGGTCACCGAGGCGTCTTTATCGGTGTGAAGCGTCTTAATGGCTTCTGCTGTGAGATTTTTTACACCTATCTGTGCAAGCCATTCAAGGGTTACCTCATCGGGCGCAATAAGCCCCACCTGGCTTCCGAGTTCGGCGCTCATGTTCGATAAGGTCATACGTTCCTGCATGCTCAGAGCCGAGACGGCCGTGCCCGCAAATTCAATGGCCTGGTAGTTCCCACCGTTCATTCCAAAACAGCCGATCATGTGCAGCATCATATCCTTGGCCATGACCCCCGGCGCAAGCCGGCCGTTCCATTGCATGACCAGCGTTTCGGGCACTCGCACCCAAATTTGGCCTGTGACCATTACGCCGAGCATTTCGGTACTGCCAATGCCAAACATATAGGCACCAAAGGCGCCGCCCGTGGGGGAGTGAGAATCGCCGCCTACGCAGAATAAGCCAGGGTGAATATGGCCCTTCTGAGGCAGCACCACATGGCAGATGCCTAGGCTATCGTAAACGTGTGGAAGCTGCTGCGCTTTGGCCCAGTCTCGCGCAATTTGAACAATTTTTCGTGAATCGTCGTCTTGTTCGGGGACGTAGTGATCCATGACCAGCACAATGCGCGATTTATCCCAGACGTCTGCGCCGAGCTGCTCGAGCATGGGCTTAAGACGCCGAGGACCCGATGAGTCGTGAAACATGGCCAGGTCAACATGGCAGGTAACGATCTCGCCCGTCTGCACGGTGGGCCGCTGAGCCGCGCGCGCAATTAGCTTCTGGGCAAGCGTCTGAGGAACGGAAGAGAACGAGGACATAGGTAATAAAACGAGAGTGGGGAAGGGCTAGGGCGCGATAAGCTCTTTGGCGTTGATACGGGCTTCAATGCCGCCGATCTGCGAGATCTCCATTTCGTATTCATAACGGTCGGGGCGGTAGAGCCCGTGCAAGAGCTGCACAGGACGGTCCTTGGCATCGAAGACCAGCCTGCGCACCGAAAGCAGTGCGCTGCCGATAGCGACCTGGAGCTCCTTGGCCGCCAAGGCGTCGGCCTGCCGTGCCGATACAGTCTGGGTGGCGCGACCGAGATCTATACCCGACTCTTCCAAGATCTGCAGCATGGGCTTGCGCACTAGGTCTTCTCGGGGCGTCGTGCTGACCAGGGCCAAGGGGACATGGGTCGTAATGAGCGAGACCGGGCCCAAGGCCGTGTTACGTCGGCGTACTGCTTTACGTACCTTGTCTCCGGCCGGAATCATAAGGGCCTCGGCAATTCCGCCCGTACCCCGAATAATGCGCCATTCAATGACCTTAACCCAGGTGCCTCGGCTGACATTAACGATGTTCTGCATAAGCCCGGTGAGCCGCGTCTTTCGCGACAGGGCCCCAGCTGTTCTTGATTGCGCCTGTGTTTTGGATTTCGGGCTGGCGGGACGAGTGCCCCGGCCGACTTCTCTTACGATAAGGCCCTCATGCGCGAGCTGATCTAAGGCGCGTCGAATCTTCACGCGCCCAACCCCGTAGGCTTCGGCGAGCGCCTTTTCGCCAGGAAGCCCGTGGAGGAAATAGCCCTCACTGAGCTGCTGCCGAAGAACCAGATAAATTTGATGATACTTGGTTAAGGGCAGACTGCCATTGAACTGGTCGGCCTGATGAAGCCCGCGATAGGTCTGGGGCAGATCGAATGCACGCATGGGTTTACAGCCCTAAGTACTTCTTGCGCAACTCGGCGTTGCGCGAGAGTTCGGCAGAGGGCCCACGCATGGCGACTTGACCAATCTCGATGATGTAAGCGCGGTGTGCAATGGCTAAAGACTGCACCGCGTTTTGTTCCATGAGCAGGACCGAGAGGCCTTGTGCATTGATACGACCAATGAGCGCAAATAGCTCTTCCACCAGAAGCGGAGACAGCCCAAGCGAGGGCTCATCGAGAATGAGGAGTTCGGGTTCAGACATGAGACCGCGGCCAATCGCGAGCATCTGCTGTTCACCGCCCGATAAGGTGCCGGCAAGCTGGCTGAAACGCTCGGAGAGTCGCGGGAAGATGGCGACGGTTTTCTCTAGGTTCTCTGCGCGTCGTTCGCGGCCCCTAAGGTAGCCCCCCAGTTCAAGGTTTTCTCGCACAGTCATATTGGGGAAAATGCGCCTGCCTTCTGGAACGTGAATCAGCCCTCGGTGAACAATGCCTGAAGAATTCAGGCCCGTAATGTCTTCGTCTTTGAATCGAATGCTGCCCGCGAACGGCTTGAAAAGCCCGGAAATATTGTTGTTTAACGTGGACTTTCCCACGCCATTGCTTCCAAGCACAGCGACGATTTCACCTTGGGCGACATCGATATCGACGCCGCGCAGAATTTCAATGCTGCCGTATCCTGCTCTTAGACCGCGAATCTCAAGCATGGGTCGCATCCTTCTGGGTCCCGCTCTGGCCAAGATAGGCCTCGATGACAGCTGGATTTTCGACCACTTGGGCTGGTACCCCTTGGGCGATTATTTTCCCGTACGACAAGACATAGAGGTATTCCGAGAGGCCCATGACGGCCTGCATCACGTGTTCAATCAGCAGAATGGTGACGCCACTACTTCGAATACCTTGAATGACCGCGATGATCTCGCTAATTTCGGTGGGGTTAAGCCCCGCCATGACTTCATCAAGCAGCAATAGCTTTGGGGATGTTGCCAGGGTGCGGGCTAACTCTAAACGCTTGCGCATGGCCACGGTCAGGTCCGAGGCGGGAAGCTCTAGAATCGAGGCCATGCCGACTTGCTGGGCAATGTCATAGGCATGGTCGAATGCGTCTTGTCGCTTGGGATATCGTTGATAGGCACCTACGGCAATATTTTCATGCACTGTGAGGCGCGCAAAGGGCTGGGTGATTTGAAAGGTGCGCACCATGCCCATGCGAGAAATCTCGTGAACTGGGCGCCCGGCAATGGACGTACCTTCGAATAAGACGTCTCCTGCATCGATGGGAAGAAAGCCCGCAATGCATGCGAATAAGGTGGTTTTCCCTGCACCGTTCGGTCCAATGAGGGCTACGATTTGGCCTTTGGATACCTGCAAAGAGGCATGATCGACGGCCCGAAGCCCGCCAAATACCTTCGTAAGGTTCTTGACTTCAAGCATGGCTAACTCTGCGTCTTTTTGGTTTTGCGCCGGGTAAGCCGCTGCACTAGGTCGATAAGGCCATTAGGCAAAAAGGCGATAATAAGCACCAGAAGGCTGCCATAGATCACCAACGAAAGCCCCTGCACGTTAGTAATAAGCCGCGTACCATCGCTGACGGCGGCCAGAAGTACGGCACCAATGAGCGGCCCGTAGATGGTGCCTGCTCCGCCAATCATGCTGACCAGAAGCATTTCAACAGATTTGTCGACACCAAAGACAATAATGGGGTCAATGTACAAAAAGTACTGTGCGAAAAAGCAGCCTCCCATGCCGCCCAAGGCGCCTGAGATGACGAGGATTTTGAGCTTCTCTGAGAAGACATCAATACCCAGAGCGCGGGCGGCATCTTCGTTTTCGCGGATGGCAGCAAGCTGAGCGCCGAACCGAGAGTGTTTAAGCCAGATGGCAATGGCGATGGACACCACGACCAAGGCGAGCATGGTGAAATAAAACCCTATGCGCTCGGGAAATTGAAAGTTCGCTGCGCTCGCCTTGGCCGGAATAAGCAGACCTAGACCCCCTCCCGTAATTTCGAGTGAATTGGCCACGATGCGCAAGACCTCGGCAAAGGCCAGCGTGATAAGCGCGAAATAAGACCCCTTAAGGCCCGCGCGAAACGAAAGATAGCCAATAATCCAGCTGACGAATGCGCCAGCCAACGCACTTGCGGGCAGCCCAAGCCATGGGTTGAACCCAAAGCGCACCTGAAGAATTGTGGAGGCATACGCCCCAGCGCCAAAGAAGACCACATGGCCAAACGAGAGTTGCCCAGCGAAGCCCCCTGCAATATTCCACGACTGCCCGATAAAGGCATAGAAGAGGGCGAGAACACCAAAGTTCACCATGAACGGTGAAGAGAAAATAAAAGGAAAGGCAATCGCGATGGCCAGCATGAGGCCATGTACGGACCATGCAATAGGGGTAGGCGCGGGCTTCATGCCTTGGCTCCAAAAAGCCCCTGAGGCCTAAAGAGCAGAATCAAAATAAATATGAGTGAGATGCCGATTTGTCCCAGGCTTTCGCCAAGGAATAACCCCCCAAACGATTCGGTAAGCCCCACGATCAACCCACCGACCACCGCTCCCAGAAAACTTCCCATGCCCCCTAAGACAACCACCGTAAAGGCCACCAGCACAAAGACATGGCCCGTGTACGGGGAGACATAAAAAATGGGCATAAGAAGGCAGGCTGCGGCGCCCAAGGTGGCAATGCCAATGCCATAGGAGATTGCATAGATACGGTCGACGTCAATGCCCACAAGCCGCGCCCCGGTGCGTTCTTTTGCCACAGCGCGAATGGCTTTTCCGGTATCGCTCTTTTTAATGTACAAACCTAAGAGCCCGCAGAGCCCCATAGCCACCACAAAAGAAATGACCTTGGGCATGGAAAATAGGAGCGGCCCCATCTCGATCATGGTGTCAGAGTAAGCCACCGAAATGGTCCGAGTGTCGCCTTTGAAGAACATCAGGGCGAGATTTTCAATGACAATTGAAAGCCCCAATGTAATGAGCAGAATATTTTCGTCTCTGCCGCTTGAAAACTTGCCAATCAGACCCTTGTACAGCAAGAAGCCGACCATAAACATGCCGGGCACCATGATCAGCATGGAGACATACGGGTCGACCCCAAGCCGCGTGAGAAGGTAGTAGACCCCGAACATGCCCATCATGAGAAGGCTGCCGTGGGCAAAATTAATAATGTGGAGCACGCCGTATATAAGCGTAAGCCCAGATGCCACTAGCGTATAAATACCGCCGACCAGCAGACCATTGATTGCAGCAGAGATCAATATGGTGGGATCCAACCCAGACTCCTGGCAAAAGGCTGCATGAGGTAAGAAAAAATAAGAGTCGATCTTCGATAAAGAAGACCGACTCTTGGAGGATCAGAGTACAGTCTTAGCGCAACGAATTAGCTGATCTTCGGCTTTGGAAAGACAACTTTTTTGGATGCGAATTTATTGGGCCAGACCACTTCGATGTCGGTCGCGGTGGCTTGAAGTAGTGCAGCGCTTCCCCCTTGGTTTTGACCATTGACAAACTTGGTAGGGCCATAAGGCATGAAGTGGTTAGACCAGGTGCTGGCCTCGAGAGCAGCAATCGCCTTTTCCTTATCAGCGCTCTTCGCCCGGTCAATCGCATCGGCATAGCACATGACCGCGTTGTAGCCGCAGTAGACCTCGAAGGTAAATAGGTTACCTGCAGCCTCGACCTTCTTTTTCATGGCCTGTGCCCTGGGGTTGGTGGGATCAAACCAGTGGTTAAAGTCCATCATGTGCTCGGCCACCTGGGGCTGCTCTTTAACCAGGCGGTAGTTAAACCCTCCGCCCAGAACGCTAAAGAAGGCTGCAACGTCGACCTTCTGCTGATACATGGTGCGTGCGAGCAGCACATACTCGTTCTGGTAGTTACTCATGATGACCAGATCGGGTTTAAGCGATTTAATACGCAAGACCACATTGTTGAAGTCACGGGTGGGGTTAGCATGTTTAATCTTTTCGACGGCCTCGATACCAATAGAGGGCAGTTTGCTGGCCAGAAGGTTGGCCGTTCCCGTGCCGAACTCTGACTCTTCGTGAACCAAGACTGCAGTCTTGGCAATGCCACCTGTCCCTTTGTTGATTTCACCCAGGGCCACCACGGCGTCATCTGCACACTTGCCAAAGCCCGGCTTGAGACGAAAAACGTTCTTTAAGCCACGGTTGACGATGGCGTCGGATGCGCCAACATCGATCATAAAGGGTGTGTTGTATTTGGCTGCAGCTTGGGTCGCAGGTAGTGCAATGGCACTTGAGAAGCAGCCCACATAGGCCGAGACGCCTTCTTGTTGCATACGCTCGACTTCAGAAACACCCACCTCGGGGCGGGACTGCGAGTCACCGAGTACGGCCTGAAGCCTGGCCCCCCCCATCGACTTGATACCCCCTGCAGCATTGACCTCGTCAATGGCCAACTGGCAGCCAAGACGGCCCTGGCCGCCACTGTAGGACAGCCCCCCACTGACGGGGTGAACCAGACCAATTTTCACGGGGGCAGGCTGAGAAAGAAGTAAGCCTGGGGCTGCAAGCAGGGGGCTGGCGGCGCCAACTTTCAGAATGTCGCGGCGCGTTACGAATTTTCTAATGGGCATGGGGTTTGTCCTCAACGAAAGGTGGGAAAGATTGTTCTATAAATAGAACAATTACACGCGACTATGAAAAACGAGTTAAAAATTGTCAATATCGGGGATGCCCCTAGCCTATGAAACAGACCCTTCTTGCCGAGTTGGGTGACTTTGCCGCCGGACTGCACTATTCAGCCTTACCTGAGCAGGTCAGGCAGCGGGCGGGCTGGGTCTTGGCCGATACTCTGGCCGCAATGGTCGCAGGCGCTGCAGAGCCTGAAGTTCTGCGGCTGGCTAAGGGCCTGCCTTCTGTGGGTACGGCAAGTTTGCTGGGCCTGGGCCGCAAGACACTTGAGGACGCTGCCGCGCTTCTAAACGGTACCGCGGGTACGGTGCTGGAAATGGACGAGGGCAATCGTTTCGCCCGCGGCCATCCTGCGATTCATGTTATTCCTGCTGCGCTGGCTGTTGTGCAAAGTGACCCTTCCATTGCCCAGGCAGAAAGAGGCCCGCGCTTTATGGCGGCGCTGGTCGTGGGATACGAGGTTGCCGCACGCATGGGCGCGGCCTCGGCCTTGCGTGGGTCCATGCATCCGCATGGCACATGGGGAACGCTGGGCGCTGCTGCTGCGGCAGCCCGTGTGCTGGGATTTTCTGCCTCCGATATGGCCGAGTCGATCAACCTTGCCAGTTCGATGACCATTGCGACCTCGAAACAGACGATGTTCGAGGGCGGGCTGGTGCGCAATGTATATGCGGGCCTGAGCAATCGGCAGGGCATTCTTGCTGTAAGGCTTTGCCAGGCTGGCTTTAATGGAGAGGTCAACGGACCCGCATCTCTGTTTGAAAAAATTATCTCCGAGTCCTTCGATGCATCAGAGGTGTTACGCGACCTTGGCGGGCATTGGCAGATTCTTCAAAACTATTTCAAGCTGCATTCTTGTTGCCGCTACAACCATGGGGCACTCGATGCCATCGATGCGTTGCAGAAAAAGGGTGCGCTACCACCACACCAGGAGATTGCCTCCATTGATGTGCAGACCTATCAGCTTGCCGCTGAGCTTTCAGATCCTGCACCCGTGAATACCCTGGCGGCGAAATTCTCCTTGCCCTTTGCGGTGGCCACCCGTCTTGTACATGGCCATAGTGGCCTAACAAGCTTCACCTGGGAGGCCGTACAGCACCCTGAGACGCGGGCCTTGGCAGCCTGTGTGAAGGTCACTGAAGACCCTGCTATGTCGCGCCGCCTGCCTCTGGAGCGACCTGCGCGGGTCACGATTCTGACGCATCGTGGTGCTCTTTATTCTGCAGAGGTCGGGGCCAATCGCGGCGACGATGCGCTACCTTATACGGCCGATGAGCTAAGTCATAAGTTTGTCTCACTGGTCAGTAGGGTCTGGCCAGAGTCACATGCCCAAGCGCTTCTTGCCGCAACCCTGAGGCTTGCCGAAGACGCCGAGGGCTTTGACCATTGGTCCTCGCTTTTTGATGTTTCCACCTCTTGATTTCCTCACCTTTCTGGATGCGCACTATGGAACAGTCTGATAAAACCGCTCGACAGCTCTTTGAGGCCTACAAGGCTAATCCCACGCGTAAGCGATTTGGCTTCGGAACGATGCCCGCGCTCATTAATATCGATTTGCAAAAAGCCTATACCGCGGTCGGTGAATTCGCTACGGCCTACGAGACCGACCCTCTTCAGTTGCACTATGTCAATACGCTGGCCGAAGCGTTTCGGGCCAAGGGTTTCCCGGTTGTTTGGACCTATGTCGCCTATATGGAGTCTGGGGAAGACTGTGGCGTCTGGGGCACGCGCACTAATACACCCGATTCGTTGCAAAACATTAAAGTGGGGTCGCGGCGTGCCGAGTTCGATGATCGTTTAAAAATAGACCATCAGAAAGACATCATTGTGAACAAGCGCATGGCCTCGGCATTTTTCGAGACCAACCTAGGGTCGATCTTCAACTTTCATGGGGTCGACACGGTGGTCGTGACGGGCGGATCAACATCGGGTTGCGTGCGCGCCACGGTTGTCGATAGCCTTTCTCGCAGTTATCGCACCATCGTGCCCGAGGAATGCGTGGCCGATAAACATGAAAGCCCGCATTTTGCGAACCTCTATGACGTGGCGGTGAAATATGCCGATGTCTTGTCTTTTCAAGAGACGCTATCGCAGCTTAAGGCTGTACCCGATGCGAGAAAATCCACATGAGAGATCCAGGCTACTTCGACTATCTGCCGTATAAAAACCGCCCGGTGGTTCGCTGGCCTAATGGTGCCCGTGTGGCATTTTGGGTAGCGCCAAATATCGAGTTCTATGAACTGAACCCGCCGCGCAACCCAACCCGTGCCCCTTGGGCTCGGCCTGCGCCCGACACCCTGAATTATTCCTATCGCGATTACGGTAACCGCGTGGGCTTCTGGCGCATGCTGGAGTCTATGAACCGCTGCGGCATGCGCGGCAGTGTCTCTTTAAATGTGGCCACGTGCGAGCATCATCCCGAAGTCATCGAGGCCTGCAAGGCCCATGACTGGGAGTTTTACTCGCATGGCACATATAACACGCGGTATATGTTTAACCTGACCGAGGCCCAGGAAAGATCGGTCATTCAAGACTCTATCGACACCATTGCCCGCCACACGGGGCAGAAGCTTGATGGCTGGCTTTCTCCTGCGTTGACCTATACCGATCGCACCCTGGATCTTGTGGCCGACATGGGCCTGACCTATGTCTGCGATCTGTTCCATGATGACCAGCCCAGTCCGGTGAAGGTGGCCAATGGCAGGCTTGTCAGCGTGCCGTATTCGCTGGAAATGAACGACACGATTGTCTATAACGTGAACTTGGTATCGCCGCGTCGCTATGCTGACATTTTGAAGCGTCAGTTTGATCGCCTCTATCGCGAGGGAGAGACTTCGGGAACCGTAATGTGTATTCCGTTGCATCCCTACTTAATCGGGCAGCCCTATAGGCTCGCCGCCTTCGAAGAGGCCTTGTCTTACATTACGCGACACGAGAAGGTCTGGCTTGCAACCGGCAGGGAAATTGCCCATTACTTTCGGGACCATTATTACGACGAGTTTCAGGCTGCCTCAATGCCCGTAGGAGAAGCGCCATGAGTAGCATTCCAGACAATTACCTTGAGACCCCGATGCGCCGTTACGGCATGGATCACGATCGCTATGACTGGTCGATGCTTCCCCAGAGAGAACCAGTGCAATGGCCCGGGGGTGCGCGTGTCGCGCTATGGATCATTCCGGCGCTGCAATGGTTCCCCCTCGATATGAAAGGACAGCCCTTTAAGCCGCCGGGGGCTATGCAGACGGCCTATCCCGATCTGCGTCATTACACGCTCAGAGACTACGGGAATCGTGTCGGTATTTATCGGGTCATGCAGACGCTTGAAGCTCTCGGCATGAAGGCCTCGGTGGCTGTGAATGCAGCTGTAGCGGCACGCACCCCGAGCCTTTTAAAGGAATGCGTAAGCTTGGGCTGGGAGGTCATGGCCCATGGCCGGGATATGGACCATCTTCATCATGGTGGGCTAGCCGAAGAAGACGAGCGTCTGCTTATTCAAGACAGTATTAAGCGACTGGAAGACTGTACCGGACAGCCGATTCATGGATGGCTATCGCCCGCAAAATCGGAATCTTTTGCAACGCCCGACCTTGTCGCGGAAGCAGGACTTCGTTACCTCTGCGACTGGGTGAATGATGACATGCCTTATGTCATGAAGACACGCGCAGGTACATTAGCCTCAATGCCGCATCCCCTTGACATCGACGACTACTCAATTCTGGTGCAGAACCATCACACCGAGGACGATTTCCGGGATGCCCTGATAGACCAGTTCGACCTGCTCTACAAAGAGGCCTCGGCCCAGGCTGGTCGCATCATGGCCATTTCGCTGCACCCGTGGGTCATTGGGCAGCCCTATCGCATTTCAGCGCTAGAGCAGGCCCTGGCCCACATTCACCGTCATTCGGGGGTCTGGTCTGCAACGGGGGTGGAAATTCTGGATGCCTGGTCCGGCCGCGCGTAGGCCAGGTCATTCCAGACTTCTTGGCGGCGAATCTTTCCTTGAATCAGCTCGAATCGATCGATGAATCGCACATCTTCAATAGCCGATCCATCGAGCCATTCGCCCTGTAGCGTGCCGAAACAATAGACCACTGTGGTGTCACCTTGCCAGCTCTGATCAAAACGCTCATAGGTTTTACTGACGCGTGCATAACGGGTCTTGGCCCATGCCACCAGGTCTTCGAGTTGATGCATAACAACGCCGCCAGGAAACGTCATTTCAAAGTCGGCCGCAAGCCATTGCTTCGCAGAGGCCAGGTCATGTTGCTGCATCTGGTTCAGAAAGGTTTGAACGGTTTCTTGGCCATCTGTGAGTTCTGCGCCGCCGCCTTGAAAGACCCGGTTATCGCGCATGTAGGTCGAGGCGTGATAGATAAACGCAGTAGTGCCCGAGGCCGGAGCGGCAATAACGGACCGTACGGCATCGGACAGTCGCTGCACGATGCGTTGTTCTGCCGCAGTGGAGTAGCCTGGAAGTAATGTGACTTGAATAATTGGCATCGTATGCTCCTTTGCAGAAAAACTCCAGATGGAGTTTGATTCTCCTATGTTTAAGGCCTCGAAGGGAATATTGAATGCATCAACGTCATAGCGCAGATGCCCCGGATGCACCAAGACCTTTGAAGGTCTTGGTGATAGTGCCCTTTCCCATGTCGGAAGATAACCTTGCGTTAAGGCGCTCCCAGGTTGAAAGCCTGCGGCTTGGAACGTCTATGATTTTTGACTATCGACCTGTGAAGGCCGGCCCCACCAACTACGCCAGTCACCATGATTTCGTACTGGCCGATTTGGCGAATTTTGAGGCGGGCTGTCAGGCGCAGCAAGAGGGGTATGACGCGGTCTGTATCGACACCATGAGCGACTCGGGTGTGGCGGCACTTCGCTCGGTGCTTGATATACCAGTCGTTGGGCCAGGCCGAGTCTCGATATTAACGGCCCTGATGTTGGGAGACAGGTTCTCGATTCTGATCATGGCCGCCCGTTGGAAGCCCCTGTATAAGAAGGCGCTTGATGAACTGGGGTTGCATCATAAGTGCGCTTCCATTCGGTCGATCGAGATAGCGCCGAATAACCAGTCGCTGCTTTCAGGGAAGGAAGAAGAGATCTTTCCCTTGCTGGCCGCTGCGGGACGTTCAGCCATTGAACAAGATGGCGCCGAGGTGCTGTTGCTTGGGTCCACCACCATGCATCAGGCCCATGCCTATTTGCAAGAAAACCTGCCGGTGCCCGTGATTAACCCAGGACCGTTGAGCTACAAAATTGCTGAAACCGCATTGGCCTTAAACCTCTCGCACAGTCGGGCGGGCTATCCAAAACCTATGCATCCGAAACTCGATATGCTACATACCATGATCGAGGCCGCCGCGAGGGAGCATAGACATACATAGCCAAGAGATTTTATGGCTCTATCGGCTCTACCGCTGTAACAGGCTTTTCCGGGCGGCTAGCATTTGCTTTGCCATTGCAAACATCTCGATTAATGCAATCTTTTAAGGGGAGAATAGGCTACCTAGGCTAGCACCAAAAAACACCCTGTTTTATTCTTTCTGGTGAAGCGTAAATAGCTGACTATCCAAGAACGGGAGAACAGGCTCGGCCCGCGAAACGTCGGTTTACCCGACACTTTTTAAGCAGGGGCTGTGTTAAGAATACTCTGTTGGCCCTGATTGTCCAGCGGCACGGGGCGGTCAAATTGTTATGTAGGGGATGACATATTTGAAGAAGCGATTGATCTGCGACTAAGTCCTGGAAAGCCCTAGACTCGGTACATGTTCGATTCCGGAGGAAGAGATCTTGAAGAGACTAGTGCGAGGAATTTTTATTTTTGTTGCCTTGGCTACATCGAGCCTGTCCTATGCGCAGCAGATAGTATCCATTCCCTACTCAGATTATTCTGGTGCTACGCAACAGGTAGACGCTGTCATTAGCTTTCCAACATCACAGGCGAATAGGAAAGCCGTGATTCTTCTGCATACTGCAGGCGGGTATAGGACTGGCACAACGCAGCAGTATGCTTCACTTTTGACATCGAACGGCTACATCGCTTTAGAGCTGCGAATGTTTGAAGCGAAACCTGAAAACCCGCAAAAGCATTTGGCTCAGGTTTTTGGTGCATTACGTTTTCTGGTCGCTAGAGGCGATATAGACAAGAGCGGTGTCTCTCTTCTTGGGCAGTCGTACGGGGGAGCATTATCGATCTACGCCGCAACAGCCTGGGCAAATCAGAAATACAACCCCGAGGGGGTCGTTATCCGCTCGATAGCGGCTTTATACCCGACGTGTTTCTTCCATCACGAGCTCGTTACCCAGAAAGAGCGGGTAACGAATCGGCTGGCATCCTTTGGCTTCCCCAAGGACTTTTACAAGTCCTGGGTGGGTGTGCCAGTTAAGATTTTGATTGGCGGAGAGGATGACTATGAGAGTCGCGATCCAAACGCATGCAATTCCTTCGTGGAAGCTATTGGAGATCAGACTCAACGAGAGAGGTTTACCGTTCAGCTATTTCCTAGCGCGACTCATGGTTGGGATCATGGCAGAACGTATTCTTTTCGAGACCCCCTTGCTTGTAAGTGGACTGGCTGTGAGAACACGAACCGATCGGATCAAAACATAACGGAGTTAGGTAAAGCTTCGCTCTTGGAGTTCTTTTCGAAGCCCTAGCTTTGGAAGGAAAGTCGATGTCAAGCTGCGAGGCGACATGACAGTCATTTGCCAGGAGTTGCCCATTTTAAAAAATGATGCAATGAGGCTTCTAGGTCTCTATACCCGATAAGTAAGTCGCTGGATCCGCGCCACTTCTTTCAGAGAGCCCGAGCATGAACAGAGACGCTGTTATCGCTATCTTGCGCAGAGAAAAGCCATTTCTTGAGCAGGAATGCGGCGTAGTCTCGCTTGCCTTGTTTGGTTCAGCCGCCCGTGACCAGATGACGGAAGAAAGCGACGTAGATGTTTTAGTGGAGTTCACGCGCCCCATCACTTCCAAGAAGTACTTCGATGCCCAGTTTCGCCTCGAAGATGCCCTGGGAACCTCAGTGGATCTAGTGACCAGGACCTCGCTTAAGCCTAACCTCAGACCATTCGTTGAGAAGGACGCCATAGTTGTCGACTGAAGCGCCCAAGGGTTCGTTGATTTATCTGGAAGATATGGCGGACTGCATTAGCAAAGTATTTACCTACACTGAAGGTCTCAGTCTCGGTTGGCCTTACTTAATGCTTTAATAGGGCTCCGACAGTTAGGGATTTGAATTTACTGAGTAAGTCGAAGCGAGGTATCCTCGCGGCTTTGCTTGCCATTTGCCTCAAGCGCAGCGATTCCTCGATACAAGGCCTCATGGGTTACCCCAAGTTCTCTCGGGATTTGTTTCAGAGACGTAAAGAGTTGAAAAAAGTAAGCTTGTGAAGATACTCTCCTCATCTAATAACTCAAGGTGAATATGAAGAATCCGGTCTTGGCGTTTGTATGGCTTATTTGCTCGTCCGCCGCTCTGGCGCAGGGCACAGGCTTTCAGCATTACGGCAATTTCCAGCGAATGATGCATTCTGGCGATACGACCGCCCAGGTTGAATTAGCCAGGCTAGATCAATCGGCTGGCACATGGGGCGTCGGAGCATTGGCGGGCTTAAAGGGGGAGGTTATCCAAGTAGATGGAAAAATATTGGTAAGTTTTGGAACGGACCCTGAAGGGAAAGTGCAAACCCCATCAAAAAAAGATGCAGCCGTGCTTTGGGCCAGCGGCAAGGTGGCGCAGTGGAAGCAGATTCAGGTTCCAGCAGATATGAGTCAGGCGGAGTTTGAAAGGTTTGTATCAGAGCAGGCCGCAATCAATAAAGTCGATCTGAGGCAACCATTTGTGTTTCGTGTCACTGGCGGTTACTCGCATCTCATCTGGCATGTCTTAACGGGGGAGAAATCTGACCATAAGGTAGGTGGCCATGGCGGGCACGGTCATGCAGGCGGGCACACGAATAAGCGCTCTGATATGAAGGTTTTCAGAAACCCCACAGCGACGGGGCAGTTGGTTGCGGTCTACAGCGGTGAGCAGTTAGAGGGCGTTGTTTCTCATCCGGGTGAGCGCTTCCATGTGCATTACATCGATGATGCAAAAACCGTCTCCGGCCATGTAGACCAATACAATGTTCAAAAAGGGGCAACGCTCTGGCTGCCTGTTCAATAAGGGGGAAACATGTTTGAGCTTTTTCGGCGAAGCCTTGGCTTGCTTTGTCTAACCTTCGGCTTTTCTGCATTTGCCTCTGAGCCGGCCTATGTTCCAAGGGCTGTAAAAGTTACAGACAACGTCTACGCCATTATCGGACCCTTAGGTCAGCGTAGCGAGGCCAATGCTGGTTTAAACGCCAATTACGGATTTGTGATTTCCACAAATGGCGTGATTCTGATTGACAGTGGTGCGAGCGCGCACAGTGCGGCTATGCTGGAAAAAGCCGTGAAAGAGGTTACGCCAAAGCCAATTCGTTGGGTGCTTAACACGGGGTCTCAAGATCACCGTTGGCTGGGTAATGGCTACTTTGCAAGTAAGGGGGCAGAGATCCACGCGATGGCCGGTAGCGTGAAGACACAGCAGTCATCTGCACAACAGCAATTGGACAACTTGAAGCGATTCATTGGTAAGCAATTAGTCGGCACGACGCCTTCTTTCGCTACCAAGGTGCATCCCGCGCCCGAGCGGTCTTTGGTCATTGATGGCATTCGCCTGCAATGGGTCGAGACCAGCGCGCATTATCCTGGCGATACGATGATTTACTTCCCGGATGCTTCGGTGGTGTTTACCGGCGATCTTGTCTACGTTGATCGAATCCTCGGCATCTTGCCCCAGTCTAATGTTCGCAAAGCGCAGGCGGGCTTTCAGCGGCTAGAGGCTCTAAATCCAAAGCGTGTGGTGCCTGGTCACGGCCGGGTTGCAGACCTGGCGCAGGCGAAGCGAGAGACAGGCGATTACTACGATTTCTTAATTGAAAATTTGGGCGCTGCTGCCCGCAATATGGACCCAATTGGTGAGACATTGGATAAGTTCGCCACGCCTGCTCAGTTTATGCACCTGCAGAATTTCGCAGACTTGCATCGGGCGAATATGAATCGAGTGTTTGTCGATTTCGAAGCCAATCCTTAGGGGCCGGTTCGAATCCCTGATACCACCAAAACCTGATTTATTTTGACCCCAGCAAGTTAGCGAAGCGACCCCTGCTGGGCCGCCACAGGATTCGAACCGGTTTAAACAGTGCGCCCAGCTCAGTCCGTCGCCCTGGGGTCGATGCTAGAACTCGGTAAACTAACGCTATGGTTTGCTTAAAACGCATATTAGCGCTGTGGTTTCTGTGCTCGCAGATACTCTTTGGGTCTGTTGCCGGCCCAAGTGCGGCCGCTTATGACGATCTTCATTTGGCAGCGGCCCATCAGTTGGCACTAGATCATCACCACCATGACGAGTTTTCGTCTCATTT
>JBMSYB010000037.1:0-19849 GCA_049426285.1 Burkholderiaceae bacterium | reverse complement strand
ACCGGCTTGTAGTCCAGACGATTGCCCTCGGAATACCAGAGCGTGTGGCGCATCCATTCGGCATCGTTACGCTCGGGGAAATCGCTGTGAGCGTGGGCGCCGCGGCTTTCGGTGCGGGCCTCGGCAGAAACGATAGTGGCCTTCGCGGTTTCCACAAGATTGGCAAGCTCCAAAGCCTCGATTCGCGCGGTATTAAAGACCTGTGACTTGTCCTTGACATGGATATGCTGGGCCCGGTCGGCAAGCGAAAGAATTTTCTCTTTGCCTTCTGCCAGCAGCGCCGACGTGCGGAACACGCCGCAGTAGGTCTGCATAGTCTGGCGAATATCGCCCGCAATATCTTGCACCCGCTCGCCCGAGGTGGAGTGGTTGATATGCGCCAGGCGCTCCAGCGTTGGGTCGGCCCCATGCTCTGGAAAGCTGCGATGCAAGTCATCACGCAGGTTACGCGCTACGATATGGTTGCCTGCGGCACGGCCAAAGACCACTAGGTCGAGCAGCGAATTGGTGCCCAGACGGTTAGCCCCGTGCACCGATACACAGGCGCACTCGCCGATGGCATACAGCCCAGGAACCACCTCGTTGGGGTTGCCATTTTTGGGTGCGACCACCTGGCCATGAATGTTGGTGGGGATGCCGCCCATCTGGTAGTGGATGGTGGGTACCACCGGGATGGGCTCTTTAATGGGGTCCACGTTTGCAAACTTCAGGGCGATCTCACGAATGGACGGCAGTTTTTTCAGAATCTTGTCTGCTCCCAGGTGGTCGAGCTTGAGCAGCACATGGTCTTTATTTGGGCCACAGCCCCGGCCTTCTTTGATTTCCTGGTCCATCGAGCGCGAGACAAAGTCGCGCGGCGCTAGGTCTTTCAGGGTTGGGGCATAGCGCTCCATAAACCGCTCGCCATTGCAGTTGAGCAGAATGCCGCCCTCGCCGCGTACTCCCTCGGTAATCAGCACGCCCGCACCCGCAACGCCTGTGGGGTGGAACTGCCAGAACTCCATATCTTCCAGAGGAATGCCCGCGCGGGCGGCTATGCCCATGCCATCGCCGGTATTGATAAAGGCATTGGTAGAGGCGGCCCAGATGCGGCCGGCCCCGCCGGTGGCAAAGACGGTTACCTTGGCCTCAAGCACCATGATCTCGCCGGTTTCCATCTCAAGCGCAACCACGCCAACGCAGGCGCCTTCGCTGTCACGGATGATGTCGAGAGCCATCCATTCGACAAAGAACTGTGTGCGGGCTCGCACATTGCGCTGATAGAGCGTGTGCAAGAGGGCATGGCCGGTGCGGTCGGCAGCCGCACAGGCGCGCTGCACAGGCTTTTCTCCCAGGTTGGCGGTGTGCCCGCCAAACGGCCGCTGATAGATGGTGCCATCAGGGTTGCGGTCAAATGGCATGCCAAAGTGTTCAAGCTCATAGACCACCTTGGGTGCCTCGCGGCACATAAACTCAATGGCGTCTTGGTCGCCTAAGTAGTCGGACCCCTTTACGGTGTCAAACATGTGCCAGTACCAGTTGTCCTCGCTCATGTTGCCCAACGACGCCCCAATGCCCCCCTGGGCCGCTACGGTGTGTGACCGGGTGGGAAACACCTTTGAGAGAACCGCCACATTGAGCCCCGCCTCAGCCAGTTGCAGCGAGCAGCGCATACCCGAACCGCCCGCCCCTACGATGACCGCATCGAACCGGCGGCGTGGCAGGTTACGGGTTTGGTGCATTTGAATTTCAGCCATTTTTTACACCCTCCAAAGCACGTCGATCGCCCAGATGGCGCATCCCAGCAGCCAGACGATCGTGAAGGCCTGAAGCGCAAGCCGCAGCCCCAGGGGCTTGACATAGTCCATCCAGATGTCACGCACGCCTACCCAGGCGTGATAGAAAAACGCGAGAAACGCCAGTAGAGTGAAGACTTTCATCCAGGTCTGGGCAAATAAGCCCGACCAGCCGTAGTAGCCTGGCTCGGGCGCCAGCAGCGCAGAGACCACCAGAATGAGGCTGTAGCTGCCCAGTATGACCGCAGTAATACGTTGAGACAGCCAGTCGCGAAGGCCATAATGCGCGCCCACTACCAAACGTTTTTGACCGATACGAGGTTCTGACATTTAGAGCACTCCGAAAATGGCAAGCCAGGCCAGCAGCGAGACCACCAGGCTAAGGCCCATAAAGATCGAGGCAATCCGAGGGCTGGATTCTTTAGTGATGCCCAGATGCAGGTCGCTGATGAGGTGCCGCACGCCCCCAAAAAAATGATGGATGAAGGCCCAGGCAAGACCGCAGAGAATGAGCTTGACCAAGACCAGGTCGGTTAGCTCCATCAGGGTGGCGTAACTGAGCTCTGAGGTAAGGCTCAGGTCAAAGAGCCATACGATGACCGGCAGAAGCAGAAACATTCCCGCGCCGCTGATGCGGTGCAGAATAGACATGACTCCAGTAATCGGCAGCCGATAGGTGAGAATCTGGCTGACATGAATATTTCGAAACTGCGGGCGCGGTTTACGCGGCAATTCAGACATTCTTACTCCCTGATTATTTTTTATCTTCGTATTATAGAGCCCAGCCTTTGACACCGCCTAGGGTGAACCCTAAACTGCAGCCTCGTCCAAATTCTTTCTATTTCTCTCACTTGAAGCAATAAGGAGTCCCTTATGTCGCAGAAATCCCCCATGCGTGTGTCGGTTACTGGTGCCGCAGGCCAGATTGGCTACAGCCTTCTTTTCAGAATCGCCAGTGGCGAGATGCTGGGCAAAGACCAGCCGGTGATTCTCCAGTTGCTTGAGATCCCTGACGAAAAGGCACAAAAGGCATTAAAAGGCGTCATGATGGAGCTGGAAGACTGTGCTTTCCCGCTTCTTGCCGGAATGTCAGCGCATAGCGACCCCAATACCGCGTTCAAAGATATCGACATTGCCTTGCTGGTTGGCGCCCGGCCTCGAGGCCCTGGTATGGAGCGCAAAGACCTGCTCTCGGCCAATGCCCAGATCTTTACCGCGCAGGGTAAGGCGCTCAATGCCGCCGCCTCACGCAATGTGCGGGTTTTGGTGGTGGGAAACCCCGCCAACACCAATGCCTACATAGCCATGAAGTCCGCGCCCGATCTGCCCCGCAAAAACTTTACAGCCATGCTGCGGCTTGACCATAACCGCGCCGCCTCGCAGATCGCGGCCAAGACCGGCAAGCCCGTCTCCCAAATCGAAAAGCTCTGCGTCTGGGGCAACCATTCGCCCACCATGTATGCCGACTATCGGTTTGCAACCATTGCCGGCCAGTCGGTTAAGACCATGATCAACGATGAGGAGTGGAACCGCAACATCTTCTTGCCCACGGTGGGTAAGCGGGGGGCGGCCATCATTGAGGCACGGGGCTTGTCCTCAGCGGCCTCCGCGGCCAATGCGGCAATTGACCACATGCGCGACTGGGTGTTGGGTACCGCAGGGCGTTGGGTCACCATGGGAATTGCCTCTAATGGCGACTACGAGATTCCCAAAGATGTCATGTACGGTTTCCCGGTGACCTGTGCCAATGGAGAATACAGCGTGGTGCAGGGGCTCGAGATTGATGCCTTCTCGCGTGAGCGCATGACCCATACCTTAAACGAGCTGCTCGAAGAACAAGACGGCGTAAAGCATCTGCTGGGCTAGGCCTTCCATCCCCGTTCTCAGTGTAGACACCATGGCGGGCCTTCACCCGGAGGAGGTCTTGGCGGTAACGGGCGGCGGTGACGCCAGCGGGGCTGCCCGCGCCCACGAGCCCGTCTGTGAACCCGTCTGTGAACATTACGCGGGCGATGCCCGCAAGCTTGCTAAGGCGCTTGCCCTGCAGGCCTCGCGTGGGTTCGATTTTGATGTCACCATGGATCTTGAAGATGGTGCGCCCGCTGGGGCCGAGGCAGATATGGTGCGCACCTTGGTGGGCCTGCTTAACCAATGGCATACCGACCGCAATGGCTCTGGGTCCGTTACGGGGTCTCAGTCTCTCAACGAATCTGAATCTGGCACTGGGTTCTGGGCTGGGCATCGGCATGCGGTGGGCTGCCGGGTTCATCCCCGCGAGCACCCCGCCTTTGCCGATGACCTGCACGTACTTGCCCATGCGCTTGAATTCCCACTCGCCTATCTTACGATTCCTAAAACAGAGGGGGTCGCCGATGCCACAGCAGCCATTGCCCATGCAGCGCAGACCTTTGCCTCGGCCAACAAGCAGTTGCCGCCGGTACAGCTTCTTGTGGAAACCCACGGCGCGGTGCGTGAGGCCTTTGGGCTTGCCGCCCTGCCCGAGGTGCGGTTTCTCTCGTTTGGCCAGATGGACTTCACCAGTGCCCACCACGGGGCCATCTCGGCCGAGGCGATGCATAGCCCCGGTCAGTTCGATCACCCACTGCTGCGCAGGGCCAAAGTGGAAATTCTGGCGGCCTGCCATGCAGCCGGAAAGATTCCCACGCACAATCCCACTGTGAACTTTGCCGATTCTGACCAGACCCGCGCCGATGCCCAGCAGGCACGCAGCATGGGGTTTCTGCGCATGTGGAGTATTCATCCCAGCCAGGTGGGCCCGATTGTTGACTCGTTTGCTCCGAGTGGCGACGAGGTAGAGGCCGCCGCTGCCCTGCTGCTCAACGCGCAGGCCAGCCAGTGGGGGCCGATTGCCTTTGGCGGCAAGCTGCACGACCGCGCGAGTTACCGTTACTTCTGGGCCTTATTAAAAAAGGCACGCGCGATGCACCGCCCGATTCCTCAGGCCGCTGAGACCGCTTTTTTTTAATGCACGCAATTTTTATATGACCAAGGGAGCCGTCGCCATGTCGCACAACCTGCACAACACGTTTCAAGACTACAAGACCAGTTCTGGCGCAAGCCATAAGTTCTACAGCCTGCCGGCACTCGAGAAGGCGGGAGTCGGCCCGATTTCCCGGCTGCCAGTATCGATTCGCATCGTGCTTGAGTCGGTGCTGCGCAACTGCGACGGCAAGAAGGTGACCGAAGACCATGTCCGCCAGCTGGCCAACTGGAAGCCCACCGCAGAGCGTGTCGATGAGATTCCGTTTGTGCTGGCGCGCGTGGTGCTGCAAGACTTCACCGGTGTGCCCTTGTTGGCAGACCTTGCGGCCATGCGCAACGTAGCCCATAGCATGGGTAAAAATCCTAAGCTCATTGAGCCCCTGGTGCCCGTCGATCTGGTTGTCGACCATTCGGTGATGATCGACCACTATGGCACCAAAGAGGCGCTGGATCTCAACATGAAGCTCGAGTTCCAGCGCAACGAAGAGCGTTATCAGTTTATGAAATGGGGCATGCAGGCCTTTGACACCTTCAAGGTGGTGCCCCCCGGTATTGGCATCGTGCATCAGGTGAATCTGGAGTACCTGGCACGCGGCATTCACACCAAAAACAACATCAGCTATCCCGATACCCTTGTGGGTACCGACAGCCACACCACCATGATTAACGGCATTGGTGTGGTGGGCTGGGGCGTAGGCGGCATTGAGGCCGAGGCCGCCATGCTGGGCCAGCCGCTCTACTTCCTCACCCCCGATGTGATTGGTGTCAACCTTACGGGCAAGCTGCCCGAAGGCACTACCGCTACTGATCTGGTGCTCACTATCACCGAGATGCTGCGCAAAGAAAAAGTGGTCGGTAAGTTTGTGGAGTTTTTTGGCGAAGGTACCGAGACCCTCGCCCTGCCCGACCGCGCCACCATTGCCAACATGGCCCCGGAGTACGGTGCGACCATGGGATTTTTTCCGGTGGATGCCGTCACGGTTGACTTCATGAAGGCCACAGGCCGCACCGCGGCGGAGGTGGAAGCCTTTGAAGCCTACTTCAAGGCACAGAACCTCTTTGGTATTCCCCGCCAAGGCCAGATCGATTACACCAAGGTCTTGTCGCTTGACCTCTCTTCGATCAAGCCCTCGTTGGCCGGGCCAAAGCGGCCGCAAGATCGCATTGAGCTGACTTCTATGAAGAAGACCTTTGCCGAGCTCTTTAGTAAGCCGGTTGCCGAGAACGGCTTTGCTAAGCCTGCAGCTGAGTTAAACAAGCGGGTGAAGGCCGGCAACACCGACCTGGGCCATGGCGATGTTCTTATTGCCGCGATCACCTCGTGTACCAACACCTCTAACCCGGGCGTGCTGTTGGCTGCGGGCCTGCTTGCCAAGAAGGCGGTAGAAAAGGGGCTCACGGTGAATAAGCGCATAAAGACCTCGTTGGCGCCCGGCAGTCGTGTGGTAACGGAGTACCTTACCAAGGCGGGCCTCTTGCCCTATCTTGAGCAGCTTGGGTTTAGCGTGGCGGCCTATGGCTGCACCACCTGCATTGGCAACGCCGGAGACCTGACACCCGAATTTAACGAAGCGATTGTGAAGGAAGACCTAGTCTGTGCGGCGGTGCTCTCGGGGAACCGCAACTTTGAGGCCCGAATTCACCCCAACCTGCGTGCCAACTACCTGGCCTCGCCTCCGCTGGTGGTGGCCTATGCCATTGCTGGTTCTGTGCAGAAAGACCTTAGCACCGAGCCGCTTGGCCAGGGCAAGGATGGCCCGGTGTACCTGAAAGACATCTGGCCCTCGAGCCACGAGGTGGCGGCCGTCATGGGCTATGCCCGTGACCCGCAGACTTTCCAGCGTCTGTATGGCGACCTAACTAAAGACCACCACCTTTGGAACAATATCAAGGGCACCACGGGTCAGGTCTACGACTGGCCCAAGTCCACTTACATTGCCCGGCCGCCCTTCTTCGATGGCTTCTCAATGTCGCCATCTGCCACCGGCAGTATCCATGGCGCTCGCGCGCTTGCCATTCTCGGCGACTCGGTCACCACCGACCATATCTCGCCTGCGGGTTCCATTAAAGAAGTGTCCCCGGGGGGTAAGTATCTGGTTGATAACGGCGTGGTTAAGGCCGACTTCAACAGCTACGGCTCACGGCGTGGCAATCACGATGTCATGGTGCGCGGCACCTTTGCCAATGTGCGCATTAAGAACCTTATGCTGCCGCCCAAGGCCGATGGCAGCCGTGAGGAAGGCGGGCTTACGCTCATGCAGCCTTCCGGCGAGAAAACCTTTATCTATGATGCCGCGATGGCTTACCAGAAGGCGGGTACGCCCACGGTGGTGATTGGTGGCGAGGAATATGGCACCGGGTCGTCGCGCGACTGGGCTGCCAAAGGCACGCAGCTGCTTGGCGTTCGCGCCGTGATTGCCAAGTCGTTTGAGCGCATTCACCGCTCCAACCTGGTAGGCATGGGCGTGCTGCCCTTGCAGTTTAAGGCTGGTGATTCGGCGCAGTCTTTGGGGCTGGAGGGGTCTGAGGTCTATGACATCGAGATTCCTAAAGACCTGTCGCCGCAGCAAGACCTGGTTGTCTCGGTGACGCGCAAAGACGGCAGCAAGATGCAGTTTACCGCCCTGTGCAGAATTGACACACCGATTGAGGTCGACTACTTCCATCACGGGGGTATCCTTCCCTTTGTCTTGCGGGAGCTGATGGCGGCGTAATAGGGGTAATGTGCCCGAGGGGGCTGCCGTTGGTGGCCCTCTTTTATTGATAAGGATTGCATGAAGACTTCCCCATCATCACGACGCGGCCGGGCCTCGCGAGAGGCCGACCTGCTTATCCAGCTCGCTGAGGGCTTGGCACTTTCTGGCAGTCGCGCGGAAGACCGCTTCTGGGAACACCGCCTTGACCAGGAGATTGATGCCCTGTTGGAACAGGGTGATGAAGGCTCGTTAAACGCAGCGCTTGATCGGTTAGCCGATCGCGAGTCGCGCGCCTATGAAGAGCTTGCCGATGCCATCGAAGGCCGGGTGGAGCACAGCACCGTGGCATCAAGCGACGGGCCGCGCGACCTGCTCTTGTTTGCCGCGCCGGTACTGGCCTGGTCGCGCATGCCGCTGCCCACCCGTTCGGTAAGTGAGAGTGTCTTGGCAGGCCTGAGGGCGGCTTTGGCAGAGCATGTCTTTTCAGACCATGCCGATCTTGCCCTGGCCAACTATTTTTTTTCGCCCGATCAGCTGCCCTCAAGCTTTGGCGAAACAGCCGAACTGCGAATGTCGCTGGCCCAGAATCTGCCCAAGGGCCATCTAACCATCAATGCCCAGTCGGTTGGCGAGACCGCGCAGTTTCTTGCAGACCAGCGCTATATTTTGGGCGTGGCCAGTGTTCCGCAGGGGCAGTCTCTGTTTCGTTGGCAGGAGGGCATTCTGAGCCGCGATGAGGTGCTCGCCGCCTGGCGAAAGGCTTCTCAGGAAAGCCTCTCGCACCTGCTGCCCGCCTGCGGCTTTGAGCCCATGCTGCCACGTGCCTATTATGTGGCCTGCCGGGATGCCGATCGTGCGGCAAGGCCCTTTTCAGTCTCTGCGTCCGTTGCCTTTCTCACCACCACGCTGGGCATTACCCCAGCTATGCTCTCTGCGGTGGTTGCCGGCTGCTATAACCGGCAGCTTGAGGAATACCGAATCTCTCTTCTGGTAAGCAACGACGAAGAGGTGATCCATGGGGTGGTCTGGCCCTTGCTCGGTGCAGAAGATGAGATGAGCGATGTTCTTGAGGAGATCGAGACCACGCTTAAAGAGGCCGGCGTGCAGCGCGTGGAGTTTCTGCGTCAGCGTATGCCCATGGAATACTGCGAAGACTGTGGCGCGCCGCTTTATCCGAACTTAGATGGCGAACTGGTACATGCAGAGTTGCCTGAGGAAAGCGAGCCTGCCGGGCAGCATTTGCATTAGTCGCGATACTCCAGCGTGGCGAACAGGCCGCGGCGCGGGGTATTAAAGCCATAGGCCAGCTGGTAGCGCTCATCAAGAGCATTCTCAAGCCGCAGCCGCCCAACAAGATTCTTCGCAAATGCCCGAGAGGCCGTGAGATGCACAAGCGTGTATGACTCTAGAAGCCGTGCGCCATCCACCCGATCTCCCGAGTGCCGAACCTGCAGCCCAAGATCGGTCTTGGCGAGCCTTGTCGTGATCGCGATAGACCCAAAGTGATCGGCCCGACGCGCCAGCCGGTCGTTTTGCTGACCGGCAAAGGCAACGCCAGAAACGTTGCGCGGGCGCTGAAGGGTGTAGCCTGCCTTAATACCAAAGCGTCCCACCTGGGCGCGGTGGTGGAGTTCAAGCCCGCGGTTTTCCACCCGCGCAAGATTTCCGTAACAGTCGATAAAGGGCGCAGCACAGCTTGCGTCATAGACAATTGCGTTGTTTGTTTTTGTCTGGAATAAGATCAGCCGACTAAGCCCGGTTGTAGACACAAGACTCATGCCGGCTTCGATCGACCGATGGGTCTCGGGAAGCAGAGTCAGCGTGCCCCCAAACCCGTAGAGCTCGCCGGTGGCCGGAGCACGAAACCCGGTCGATGCGCTTGCCGTCAGGCGTATGGCATCGGTGAGTCGGTAGCCGAGTCCGGCAAGCCAGGACCCCTTCGCCGTCTCCGTCGCCATGGTGACACTCTTTCCTTCTACCCAGTCGTATCGCAGGTTGGTCTGAATACTGAATCGGTCGAGTTCCTGGTTGATTCCGCCATAGATTCCGTGTGACTGGCGGTCGTGGCGGACTGCGCGGGCATTGAAGTCGGCGCTGGTTATTTCCAGGCCAAAGAGCAGTGTCTGAGTATCGCGTAAGAGTCGGTTGTCGACTTGTAAAGCCCGTTGCCTTCCTATGATAAGTCCGCCCGAAGAGTCTGGGAGCTGTACCGCATCGCTATACTCCTTGTAGTCTTCTCGGCGCCACGACACTGCAGCGCGCGAGACCAGGTTTTCGCTCGGAGTGATCGTTGCAGATAAGGTGCCTTCTGCGTTACGTGTCTTACCTTCTAATTGTTCTGTCATCCTGTTCGTGCCAAAGCTCGAATCAAACTCGAGGTCATTGCGAATCTGGCTGAGCTGAAGCCCGATAGACACTTCAGGAGAAAAAGACTTTTCTGCCGTGAGAAATACTCCTTGCCTTTGGTAGCCGTCGTCATCGGCATTGGTTGAAGCCTGGCTAGGGTCGCGCGCGGAAAAGCCACGCGTTGCAAGGTGGTCCAGGCCAATAGCATATGTCAGGTCATTCGCCTTCCCTGTAAGGCTGGCGTTCGCACTGCGTGTGCCTCGGGCCCCCAGTCCGAGCGATGCAGACCGAGGCGAGGCCTCGTCTGGCGGGCGCGTGTAGATATGCACCACCCCGCCAATCGCCGATTCACCATAGAGCGCAGAAACGTTCCCTCTGAGTATCTCAATGCGATCAATACGATGGGTCGGAATATTGTTCAGCCGAATAAAGCCAATCTGATCGGTCTGAAGCCTTACTCCATCGACAAACACCGCGGTACTGACTGCATTCTGGCCGCGCAGAAACAGTGACGAGACCGCACCTATACCGCCATTGCGGCCGAGTTCTATGCCAGAGTCGCCCTCCAGAAGTTCAATTAGGGTTGCGGCCTGAGCACGCTGGATTTCCTCGCGCGAGATGACCGAGACCGAGGGGAGTACCTCAGAGAGGGGCTGCGCCATTCGTGCCGCGCTAAACACCACCGGATCAAGTGTCTGAAGGTCTTGCGCCTGGGCATAGCCAAAGGCTGCAGCCACCAGTGCCACGCAGGTTTGAAGTTGTGATCTCACAAATGCCCTTTCAGGCCGCCCAACCCCCGAAGCGACGAACAGAGGTTTTCCTGAAAGGCCGGTATCCAGACTTCGGGCTTGGAGGGCGGCTTCCGCAGACAGGGTCTTTGGAATCCATCCTCCGTCTGTACTCGCCTTCCCAGACTGGGCGAGCGGCTGGGCCGCGCGCCTGATCCAGTGACCGATGGCTGTGGAGGCAGCGCATCGAAGAGCCAGACACCCGTTACTGTTTCGGGGAAAGCGTTGGATTCGCACCAACTTCCCGTTTACCCCACGCTAAGTGGGCACCATGACAGGCTGTTCACACAAAAATGAACAGGTGTGAGTGTAACAAAATAATGACAACGTTGTGAGTAATGAAAGTTGACGTGGCTTTAACCTAGATCAAGCTGGGCCTCAGATGGGTCTGCTACCTTGCAGCTCACCGGCTGCGCAGGGCAGCAGGACCTTACAAGAGCGCCAAGAGAGGCAACTATGAAAACCCCCGAGTCGCAGACTGCCAGCCAAGACTACGCCCCTATTTCCGACTTCAAGGACTGCCATTCCGGCATTTTTAGGAAGCTCGATGGCCTTACCGAGCTGGCCGAGCTTCTGCCCAAGTTTCAGCGCGCCCGCCAGCTTTCGCAACAATCGGTGGAATTTTTTCGCGAGGCTATTTTCGAACACCATCTGGACGAAGAGCGTGAGCGGTTCCCGGCCGTGCTTGCCGAAACCCGCGAGGGCGAGGAGCGAGCGCGTGTTCGCCAGATGAGCTAGAACGCGGCTGTCCAAGCATGAGTCGGCAGGTGTCATCTCGGGAAATAGGGGAGATAGGGGACAGTTTAAAGTGTCCCCTATCTAATTTGATTGGTCGGGGCGAGATGATTCGAACATCCGACCCCTTGCACCCCATGCAAGTGCGCTACCAGGCTGCGCTACGCCCCGACCGAACTATGAATTTTAACATATCGGCCTAACGCATCAGGCCTGCGTGCAGATGCCGAAGTGCGTGAGCTAGGGTTTGAGAATACGCAGAATCTCGATAAGCTCTTTTCGCAGGCTGGCTGACAGCCCTGCGCCGTCGGCGGGCTGTCTGTCTGCAGCGCGTTGGCCGCGGATGTTGGCTTCGCCCAAGCCTCGGGCGAGGCCATCGTGAGCCGTTTCAGATACCGCGCTCGCCAGCCCACCCTGCTCTGACCTTACTTCTTGTTGCGTAACCGGCCGCGCCTCAAGCAGCCGGTGCCGGGCGCCATTTATGGTAAAGCCCTCTTCGTACAACAATTCGCGGATGCGGCGGATAAGCAGCACCTCATGGTGCTGATAGTACCGGCGGTTGCCCCGGCGTTTCACGGGCTTGAGCTGGGTGAACTCCTGCTCCCAATAACGCAGCACGTGCGGCTTCACCTGACAAAGCTGACTGACCTCACCGATGGTGAAGTATCGCTTTGATGGAATACCCGGAAGCACAATAGAACCCAACGAATCTTCTCCCTAAACCGCTTTCATAGAATCTTTTCGTGAAGCAAACGGAGCCACCAGCCCCCTAGCCCTCCTCGTCAAGGCCTTCTTCAGAGTCGGAAACAATTCCCTGAACTTGATTTTTAAGCTTCTGGCTTGCATGAAATGTAACGACCCGCCTTGCCGAGATAGGAATCGGCTCCCCCGTTTTCGGGTTGCGGCCCGGCCGGGACGACTTATCGCGTAGCTGAAAATTGCCAAAACCGGAGAGCTTTACCAGTTCACCCTCTACCAGAGCGGAGCGGATTTCTTCAAAAAAGCCATCGACAAGCTCTTTGGCCTCACGCTTATTGAGCCCGACCTGGTCAAACAGGATATCGGCTAGCTCTGCCTTGGTAAGAGCCCCTGCCCCAGAAAGCGCTATGGCTGTTTCTATTTCGGGTTCGGCCTTTGTTTCTGTGAGCACGGCTTGGAATCCTAAGGGAGGGCGGACGGGAACGAGCGTGTTATGCGGTTCGAAGGGAAGCGCCGCAGTCTCGCTGGACTACTTCCACAATGAGAGCAATGACTTGGTCGATATCGGCATCAGATAGGGTGCGATCAGTATCTTGGAAGAAGAACCGGAATGCAAGGCTTTTTTGATTCTCTGCAATACCCTGCCCCCTGTACTCATCAAAACACATGAAGTTGCTCAGTATAACTAGCTGTTTATTATTATTTTTTAACTTATTTATGGCCTCAACCACGGCCCCAGAGGCGAGCTTAAGGTCGACCACGAAGGCAAGGTCGCGCACCACCATGGGAAAGCGCGACGGCGTTTGGGGCGTTGGCAGACCTACCTGGGTAAGGCTATTGAGGTCAAGCTCGAAGGCCAAGACAGGCTTTGGGATCTCCCAGGCCTGTTGCAGGCTGGGATGCAGGGCGCCCAGCCAGCCCACCTTCTTACCAGAAAGGGTTACCCAGGCAGACTGACCCGGATGCAGAAACGGCAAGGGCTCGGATTCCGAAGCTGGCAGGCAGGCAATTGCTAAGGGCGCGACCATGGCCTGCAGGTCGGCCTTCATGTCAAAGAAGTCGACACCGCGGGCGGGCTGGCCCCACTGCTCCTCGGCCACCGGCCCGTAGGCCAGCGCGCCGATTCGACTGGGCTGGTGGATGCCTGCCACGGTGGCGGGCCCATCGACCACTGCCGGCGAGGCCAGAAACACCCGCCCGACCTCGAATATCCTTACCCGGGTCTCTTGCCGGGCAAGGTTATCTTGAAGCACTTTAACCAGGCTCGGCAGCAGGCTGGGCCGCATGAGGGAATACTGGGCTGCGATTGGGTTAACCAAATGGAGCCATTCTGATGGGGAGGCAAAGCCCTCTGCCTGGGTAGGATCGATAAAGCTATAGGTAACCACCTCGTTGTAGTCCTGGTAGACCAGCGACTGCCGCAACGTATGGGCCGAGCGATTGGTTTCTGGCGGAATACGGGGAGCGAGCTCTGCCATCGGCGAGCGCACCGCGATGGCATCAAAGCCAACAACCCGGGCAACCTCTTCGATGAGGTCTTCTTCGATCTCCAGGTCGAAACGCTCTGCTGGGGGGGTCACGCAGAACAGGTCGTCATCGGCCTGCGCCTGATGGACATAGGGCAGCTGCAGCCGCTCGAACACCTGGCAGATCTGCGCTACCGAATAGTCTCTGCCCATAACCTTGACACAACGGCTGCGACGCATGCTGACCTGCGGCCGGGCGGGAACCCCGAGGGTTTGGTCTTGCATGGGGCCTGCCTGGCCGCCACAGACCTGGAGTATTAGCGCTGTAAGTACCTCGATGTGCGCTACCGTGGTCTCGGCGCTTACGCCACGCTCGAACCGGTGGCCGGCATCGGTAGAGAACTTCAGCTGCTGGGATCGGCCACGGACTGCATCGGGCCACCAGAAGGCCGCCTCGATAAGGATATTCTGCGTGGCATCGGATACGGCAGAACGCTGTCCGCCCATAATGCCGGCAAGCGCGACCGGCCCCTTGGCATCGGCGATTACACCGAAATAGGGCGATAGAACGGGCGCCTGGCCATTAAGCAGCTCAAACGACTCGCCTTCGCGGGCCCAGCGCACCTCAATGCCGCCGTCGGGCAGGGCCACCAGGGCATCAAGGTCGAAGATATGGCTGGGTCTTCCCAGTTCGAGCATGACATAGTTGGAGAGGTCTACCAGCACCGATATACACCGCTGGCCCGCGGCTTCAAGCCGTTTGCGGACAAACTCTGGGGTGTCGGCCCGGGCGTTTACGCCTTGGATCACGCGACTGGAGAAACGTCCGCAAAGCGGACGAGCGCCCGGATGGGTTTCCGGCCGAAGATGAATAGGAAACAGGGCCTCAGAGCCAATAGGACAGATGCCCACCGCCCGGGCGGCAAGGCGTGAAGGCTGAACCAGTTCGGCAGACAGGTTTTGTAAAAGCCCTTCCGTTAGGGGCTCGGGCGCCCGCAGCGGTTTTCCGAGAGCCGCCGAGAGTTCGCGAGCCACGCCAAAGACCGACAGGCAGTCGGGCCGGTTGGGGGTGAGCTTAAGCACCAGGGTCTTCTCATCGAGCTTCAGCAGGTCGCGCAGATTGGTGCCAAGGACATCGGAGGCCTTCGGGCTAAGTTCGACAATACCCTCGCTCTCCTCTGAAATGCCCAGCTCTTTTTGCGAGCAGAGCATGCCCTGGCTTTCGACCCCGCGCATCTTGGCCCGTTTAATTTTGAAGTTACCAGGCAGCACGGCGCCTTCGCGGGCGCAGGCCACATAGATACCTGCCCGTGCATTGGGGGCCCCGCAGATAATCTGTAGCGACTCCGCCCCAGGCCCGGCATTGACCCGACAGACCCTGAGCCGGTCTGCATCGGGATGCTTTTCGGCAGATTCGATTCGGGCAAGCACCACCCCGGTAAATGGGGGGGCCGCCGCCTCGAGCGCCTCGACCTCTAGACCGGCCATGGTCAGGGCATCGGCAATCGCTTCTATTGGCTGGTCAGTGTCTATCCAGGATCGCAGCCAGAACTCAGGAATGCGCATCGCTAGGCCCCCTGGAACTGCCGCAAGAACCGAAGATCGTTCTCGAAAAAGAGCCGCAGGTCGCCAATGCCGTAGCGCAGCATGGTGAGCCGCTCCAGCCCACTGCCAAAGGCAAATCCCATGACCTTTTCCGGCTCTAGGCCAAAATGGCGGATCACCGTGGGGTGCACCTGCCCCGCCCCGGAGATCTCGAGCCAACGACCCTGCAGAGGCCCACTTCCAAACCGCATATCGATCTCGGCAGAGGGCTCGGTAAACGGAAAGAAAGACGGCCGAAACCGGACATCGAGATCGGTGGTGTCGAAAAACTGCTGCAGAAAGTCGTGGTACAGGCCCTTAAGATCAGCAAAGCTTACAGCGTCACCCAGCCAGAGCCCTTCCACCTGATGGAACATCGGCGAGTGGGTGGCATCGCTGTCAACCCGATAGGTACGGCCCGGGGCGATGACCTTGATGGGCGGTGTGTGCGCCTTGGCGTAACGCACCTGCATGGGGCTGGTATGGGTGCGCAGCAGAAGGGGCAGCCCCGAGGCATCGTTGCGGTCCAGATAAAAGGTGTCCTGCATCGACCGGGCGGGATGGTTCTCGGGGTTATTCAGTGCGGTGAAGTTGTTCCAGTCGTTTTCGATTTCGGGGCCATCGGCCACGTCAAACCCAATCGACCGAAAAATCGCCTCAATGCGCTGCCAGGTTTTAACTACCGGATGAATCGTGCCAACCCCCCTGCCTCGGCCCGGCAGGGTAATGTCGATCGACTCTGCGGAAAGCCTTTCGGCAAGCGCCTTCTGGGCGAGGGCGTTCCTGCGACTGTCCAGAGCCTCTTCAATAGACCGCTTGGCCTGATTGACCAGAGCGCCCTGCTCTTTGCGCGACTGCGGGTCGAGTGCGGCAAGGCCCTTGAGCAGGTCGGTAAGCGGCCCGGTCTTTCCCAGAAACCGGGCCTTTACGTTTTCTAGGGAAGCCGCATCGTCTGCCGCCGCAAAGGCGGAGACCGCCTCTGCGACGAGCCTATCGAGCTCGACCATGGTGGACAACCAGCGGGGCGAAGACTACTGCTGCCCGACTAGCCCAGGGCCGCCTTGGCCTTGGCCACAATGGCGGAAAAAGCGGCCTTATCGGTAACGGCCAGGTCGGACAGCACCTTACGGTCCATCTCGATACCCGCCTTTTTCAGGCCATTGATAAACCGGCTGTAGGTGATGTCTTGGGCACGGCAGGCTGCGTTAATACGCGTAATCCACAGGGCACGAAACACCCGTTTGCGGTTGCGGCGGTCGCGATAGGCATACTGGCCGGCACGCATAACCGCCTGCTTGGCCACACGAAAGACATTATTACGACGACCCCGGAAGCCTTTGGCCAGGGCAAGAATTTTTTTGTGACGGGCACGGGCCGTAACACCACGTTTTACGCGAGGCATATAAGTTCTCCTTTACGCGTAGGGCATCATGTCGCGCACATGCTGTACATCAGAGGGATGCACAGTGAGGGTGCCACGAAGCTGACGCTTGTTCTTGGTGGTGCGCTTGGTAAGAATGTGACGCTTGGTGGCGTGGGCACGCTTAATAGACCCACTGCCCCGAGCCATAAACCGCTTGGCAGCGGCTTTTTTGGTCTTCATTTTGGGCATAACAGCTCCTTTGTATAGCCCTATAGGGGGAAGGCACCCTGCCCTCACTTCAGCCCCATAGCAGCCGAGTTTTTAAACCGAACTGCATCTACAACCGAGGTACAGCCTACGACAGACAAACAACTGCGAACTACTTTTTCTTTTTGGGCGCCATCACCATCACCATTTGACGCCCCTCAAGCTTTGGCATCTGCTCCACCTGACCGAGCTCGGCCAGGTCTTCTTTCACCCGCTCTAGCATGCGCATTCCAAACTCTTGGTGGGCCATTTCACGACCCCGGAACCGAATGGTGATCTTGGCCTTATCCCCTTCTTCAAGAAACCGGGTAAGGTTGCGCAGCTTTACCTGGTAGTCGTTTTCGTCGGTGCCCGGACGAAACTTTACTTCTTTAACCTGTATCACCTTCTGCTTGAGCTTGGCATCGTGCGCCCGCTTTTGCTCTTGGTACTTGAACTTTCCGAAGTCCATGAGCTTGCAGACCACCGGAACCGCCTGTGGGGCGATTTCAACCAGATCTACCTCGGCCTCTTCGGCCAGCCGAAGGGCCTCTGCGATTTTTACGATGCCTACTGCCTCGTTGTCCACCCCAATGAGGCGAACCTCTGAGACGGTTATTTCTTCGTTAACGCGATGCGTTCTTTCTGTAGCGATTATCTAACCCCATTCAATGTCATAACACTCTGGCCCCCCGCGTTTGCCGCTTGTTTCGTTAGCACCCGCCGGCCTTAGGCCCGGGCGGCTACCTGTGATGCAATACGTTCTACCAGATCTTTTACAGACAACACTATTGGCTCAGCGCCCGCTTCTGCAGAGTCTTTGCCTGAGGCCGACCCCGACGTAGCATTTGCCGACCTACGAATTCGTAAGGCAACCTGCCCACTGGCCTTCTCTTTGTCGCCCACAACCGCAATGTAGGGCACTTTCTGAAGGCTTAACTCGCGGATTTTATAAGAAATTTTCTCGTTCCGCAAGTCGGTTTCGGCGCGAATGCCTTGTTTTATAAGGGTTTGGGCCACCTGTTGGGCATATTCGGCCTGGTTTTCGGTAATCGAGGCAACCACGACCTGCACCGGGGCCAGCCAGACGGGCATGGCGCCGGCATGGTTTTCAATGAGAATACCGATAAACCGCTCGAGCGACCCTACGATAGCCCGATGCAGCATGACAGGATGGCGGCGGGTGTTATCTTCGGCAACATACTCGGCCCCTAGGCGCACCGGCATGTTGAAGTCCACCTGGATAGTGCCGCACTGCCAGACGCGGCCCAGGGAATCTTTAAGGCTGTACTCCACCTTAGGGCCATAGAAGGCGCCCTCTCCGGGTAGAAGTTCCCATTGCACCCCCACCCGATTGAGCGCCTCGGAGAGCGCCTGCTCGGCCTTATCCCAGCTCTCGTCGGAGCCCACCCGATTGGCAGGGCGGGTAGAGAGCCGATAGATGACATCAGTAAATCCGAAGTGGTGATAGACCTCAAGAAGCTTCTCGGTAAAAGCCTGTACTTCAGACTGAATCTGGTCTTCGGTGCAGAAGATATGCCCGTCGTCTTGGGTGAATCCGCGCACCCGAAGCAGTCCGTGCAGGCTGCCGGAGGACTCGTTGCGATGACAGGAGCCAAACTCACCGTAGCGCAACGGCAGGTCGCGGTAGCTGCGCAGCCCCGAGTTATAAACCTGCACGTGGCCAGGGCAGTTCATGGGCTTTAGGGCGTAGTCGCGGTTCTCTGAGGCCGTGGTGAACATATTGTCTTTGTAGTGTTCCCAGTGGCCTGATTTTTCCCACAGAGACCGGTCGAGAATCGATGGGCAGCGAATTTCGTGGTAGCCAGCATCTTTATAGACCTGGCGTAGGTACTGCTCTACCTGCTGCCAGATCGTCCAGCCCTTGGGATGCCAGAAGACCATACCTGGGGCGTTGTCCTGCACATGGAACAGGTCGAGCGCCTTACCGAGCTTGCGGTGGTCGCGTTTTTCAGCCTCTTCGAGCTGGTGCAGGTAGGCCTGCAGGTCTTCTTTTTTGGCCCAGGCAGTGCCATAGACCCGCTGTAGCATTTCGTTGCGATGGTCGCCACGCCAATAGGCGCCAGCCACCTTCATAAGCTTGAAGACCTTGAGTTTGCCGGTAGAGGGCACATGGGGACCGCGGCAGAGATCGACAAAGCCCCCCTCGCGATACAGAGAGATCTTTTCGCTCTCGGGAATCGAACCGATGATCTCAGCCTTGTACTTTTCGCCCATACCCTCAAACAGGGCGATGGCCTCGTTACGGTCCCAGACCTCCCGCACCACCGGCTCATCTTTGGCCGCCAGGGCCTGCATACGGGCCTCAATGGCCTCCAGGTCTTCGGGTGTGAGGGGGCGCTCGTAGGAGAAGTCGTAATAAAAGCCGTTGTCGATCACTGGGCCAATCGTGACCTGTAGCCCAGGAAAGAGCTGCTGGGCCGCATAGGCCATGAGATGTGCAGTGGAATGGCGGATGACTGCGAGGCCCTCGGGGTCTTTGTCGGTGATGATGGCCAGACGCGCGTCTTTGTCGATGCGGGTGCTGGTATCAACCAGCTTGTCGTCGAGACGCCCCACGATGGCCGCCTTGGCAAGCCCGGCGCCGATACTGGCGGCCACCTCTGCAACCGTGACAGGATGGGCGAACTGACGCACGGAGTTGTCGGGGAGGGTTATGTGAATCATGGGGCTTTATACGATTTGGTAGGCGCGATTGGACTCGAACCAACGACCCCCACCATGTCAAGGTGGTGCTCTAACCAGCTGAGCTACGCGCCTGCCGGCCTTCCTAGGTAAAGACCTAGGCCAGCAAACCCCGCATTCTATCGGGACTTAGCATACTTCGCAAAGCTGGAGTCGGTCTCTTGAATCTCCAGTTCGAGGTTCATCTTCGACCACTCCAACTGCTCCTGAACCAGGGTGAACTGCGTTAGCGGATGGCTGTTAAGCCAGTCGGCATCGACCTTCAGGCAGACGCCCTTGCCGGTTGCCTTGATCCGCAGACTGGGCAGCTCTGCTGCAGACCGGCTTCGGTAGAAGATGGCAGCAAGCCGCAGACAGACCAGTGCCGTTCGCTGAAACCGGTCAACGAACAGGGGCTGCACCTTTCCGAGCTTACACACATGGCAGAGCACCAGGCTGGACA